>LCPA01000013.1:0-19293 GCA_001003385.1 Microgenomates group bacterium GW2011_GWF2_47_9
GGAAAGTTTTGCGGCAAGCCCCATAATGAGTAGGCCAGAGAGGACAGCCCACCATTTGGGTCCGGCAATAATTAGTTGTGCCAACCAAATCGCCCCAACTACAAGGGCAGTCCCCAAGTCAGGTTGGCGAAAGATAAGTAGGGCTGGAATGGCCAAGAGCCCGATATTTTTGGCAAGGTTAAGCAGGGATCGAGGAGGATAACGATCGAGAAAATAAGCAAAAGACAGGATGAGGAGAGGTTTAGTAAACTCGGAAGCCTGAAAACGAAAACCCAATATATCGATCCAGCGAGTCGATCCCCTGACGTCTTCGCCCAAGATTAAAGTGGCCATCAGCATAAAAATCGCAAGGCCGTAGGTCAGGGGCACAAATGATTCATAGACGTTACTATCCTGTGAGGAGAGGTAGAGCAAAACAATAAGTCCCAGCAAGAGAAAAATGGCTTGGCTAACCAAACGCTCTGGAGCAATACTAAACAACACCGTCAAACTAATTGCCCCTAGGAGAAGGTAGGAGGAAACGATTCTCCAGTCTGGTCGATTAAGCATATCAAATAATAATTTTGAGGCGAGAACCAACTCGTAACTCGCTCGCATTTACTTTGGATTTGATCATGGCTGTAAACTCGCTTGGCCAATCAGGCAGTTCAACAACAATACTGGTCTCAGGAGTGAGTCCGGCGGCTTTGCGCGCCCCTTGAATATCGCGCATGAGATCGCGCGCCCTACCCTCGCTTTTCAATTCTTCGGTGAGCTCGGTGTCAAATTCTACATTTATGGTCTCTGCTTTTTGATATTCTATTGCTTTGACGTTGAGCTCATCTTTAATGAGATCAGAAAATTCGCTTGATAAGTCGACTCCTTCGACTTTGAGGTTTGCCAAAGGTTGTCGGACGCGGATACCCAAGAGTTTGCGAGCTCTGTGACCTTTTTCGACAACATCTCTTACAGTCGCCATATCGCGCTCAAGGTCATGGTCTATGGCACCGGCTTTTGGCCAATCGGTCAGATGAACAGATTCCTTCCCGGTCAAGTTGGTATAGATTCGATCTGTGAGGTACGGCATAAACGGCGAGAGAATAATCGAAAGTTCCACTAAGACTTTGTTGAGGGTAGGAATGGCTGATTCCGCCCTATCCCGAGAACGCCTAATGTACCAAGTCGAGAGATCAAGCACAAACTCTTCGAGAGTTTGAGCCGCTTTGTAGGCATCCCAACGCTCCATCGATTCTTCAACTAACTTCATCGAACTGGCAAAGCGCGATAAAAGCCAGCGGTCGAGGATGTGAGTGGGCTCTTTAAATTCGAGTAAAGTAGGCCCTGACAATCTAGAGTTAACCAAGAAGCGGTAAGAATTCCAGAGAATCAAGTGGAACTGGCGGCGCACTTGATCCGTGACTGAATAACCAAAAAGAAGGTTGGCGGATGGATTTTGCCGAACAAACGTCCAGCGCATAATGTCGACCCCAATTTTTTCTGCTCCTTCGTTAAATTCAATGGCGTTCCCCCAGCTTTTGTGCATTGGGCGGCCGTCTTCTCCAAGCATAGAGGCGTAACCGAGGACTGTTTTGAAGGACGGTTCATCGGCAAGGACCGTGCTCATCGCAATCATGGAATAAAACCAGTTTTTGAACTGGCCTGGGAATGACTCGGTAATAAAGTCACCCGGAAACCACTCCTTAAAGTATTTTTTATCGGTTGTGAAGCTGGTCCTAGCTGTTTCTGGGTCAACAAGGGTAGAGAAGGGAATGATCCCGGCGTCTAGCCAAACGTTCCCAACATCACTAATGCGTGAAACCGGCTTGCCGCATTTTTCACACGATATCAAAACTGAATCGATTTCTGGTTTGTGTGGCGAATGATCGGCAAATTTTTCCCACCCAGAGATAGCCTTTTCATGAAGTTCTTCCCTACTCCCAAGAACTTCAAAATGGCCGCAGGAGCATTCGTAAATAGGCAGGGCAAGTCCCCAGTACCGATTGGGCTTACTTATAAGCCAGTCGTGCATGTTGGAAAGCCAGTCAAGTTCCCGCTCAAGCCCAAACTCAGGGAGCCAATGAATTTTGGCGGCGACATCTTTCATGCGAGAACGGAGGGTTCGGCCATCTTCTCCTTTTTTGTCCATTGCAATATACCACTCATCAGCGACTTTCCAGACTAATTCAGTCTTGCATCGCCAACAGGCGGGATAGCGGTGCTTGATTCTCTCGATTTTAAAAAGACAGTCGTGTCCACTCTCTTCGAGAGACTTGAGATAATCAAGGATAATTTCGGGATGCTTCTTGGCGTTTTTGCCCCCAAACTCGCCAAAACCTACGCTCAGGTAGTTGGCCTCGTCGTCTATGACGGGAATCATGGGTAGGCCACGAAGTAAGCCCAGCTTAAAGTCTTCGCTACCGGCAGAGACGGCGGTATGGACAAGCCCGGTTCCTTCTGCGGGGCTAATCGGCAAGATAAGCGGATCGGTGGCGATGACCGAGTGAAAGGTCTCGGGATTTTCTTCTTTGGTACTTTTCACGGCCGGCAAATGATCAAAAGGAGCGGTGTAATGGAGGCCAACGAGCTCACTCCCCAGAACACGTGAAGAAATGGTGTGAGGAGTATCGCCAAATACGCGCTCGACAGCCTCCTCCGCTAGCCAAAACTGGTTTTGGTCGCTCCCTTTGACTCTGGCATAAGTGAGTTTGGGATCGACAGCTACGGCGATGTTGGCTGGAATAGTCCAGGGGGTAGTAGTCCAGATTAACAAAAATTCGTTTTTTCGACCTACTATCGGGAGTTCTAGGTAAACCGAGTCATGGACCAATTCTTTGTAGTCCTCGGTGAGCATTTCATGCTGAGAAATGGCCGTCTGACAACGAGGACACCAGGGGACAGAGTCGTGACCTTTGTAGATCCAGCCTTGCCGGTGACATTCTTTTAAGAAATGCCAGATCATATAATTATTCTCATCGGACATGGTGAAGTAGGAGTTGTCCCAATCCATGAAATACCCAAGGCGCTTTGATTGTTCGGTTTGGATGGCGGAAAATTTTTTGACTCTTGCTTTGCAAAGCTCAACGAACTTGCTTACCCCAAATTCTTCTATCTGCTTTTTATTGGTGAAACCAAGTTCTTTTTCGACTTCGACTTCGACCCAAAGACCTTGGCAATCGAAGCCATTTTGAAAGCGTTGTTTGAATCCTCTCAAATTCTTATATTTTTGCCAAAGATCCTTGTAGGTCCTGCCCCAACCATGGTGAACGCCCATGGGGTTGTTAGCTGTAATTGGGCCGTCGAAGAAGGTGAAATGTTTGTCGGACTTATTGTTTTTGGCCAGATATTTTTTGACGATCCCATCGTCATAAAAGTGAGTGAGGAGTTTTTTTTCTTCCGCGACAAAATCTGGATTACTGCTTACTGGCTCGGGTTTATGTTTGGACATTTTTACGCTCCTTTTTATACAAAAAAAGACCCATATATGCTAAAGGGTCTAGAGAGACGGTACCACCTTTTGTTTAACTTAAAACTGCTGTCACGGGCTTACCCGGGGGAGTCTAGTGGACACAAAGAAGTGTCTTTCTTTCCCCTGCTCGTCCAGTGATAGTGGACTACAGCGCATTTCTAATACTGACAGTATAGCAGAGTGATCAAATTACCACTATTCTTGAATAGTGCTCGGCACTATTCGCTCTAGGATCTCGTATGACCCGGCCCCAGCCAAAAAACCAAGGAAGGCAGGAATGGTGGCCTGGATTATCTCTGGACTCCAGTTAGTGACGATTCCAATTATGATGTTGACAGCCGCTGTTTCAAAGAGCGGGAACAGAATTGCTAGTTGTGTGCCTGCCTCTTTGGAAATGAGCTCTCTTTGATGTAGGGCGTCAATCGCTTTCCGGTTAAGAGTCTGCATGCAAAGTCCAGCGAGGTAGGGCATGGCTAAAGGATTTTCAGGCATCCCCTGATTATATCCCATAGGAAATTGGATGTAAAGATATCCCCCCTATTGATTCTGGCGCAGGAAGGCGGGAATCTCGAAAGGATCGTCTGAGCTATCATTATTTTTCGGGGTGGGCGGCGTCGAATCGTCGTCATCCTCGTCATCGTCATACTTGATTTCTGCCGGACCAGCGCTACCGATCGAATATCCCGCAAATCCAGATCTAATGTTGTCAAAACCGGTTGCGATAACCGAGATTTTGATCTGATCACCCATGCTTTCATCAATGGTAGAGCCAAAGATGATGTTGGCATCTGGGTCGGCGTGTTGGGAAATGAGTTCGGCGGCGGAGGAGACTTCGTTCATGGTAAGGTCGGAACCGCCCGTAATATTGAAGAGAATCCCTCGGGCTCCGTCGATCTTTACCTCGAGAAGTGGAGAGGAGATGGCGGTGCGGGCGGCCATCGTGGCTCGATTTTCACCTGTACCAAGACCGACCCCCATAAGGGCGGTCCCTGCGTCGGTCATGATGGCACGAACATCAGCAAAGTCAACGTTTATTAGGCCTGGGACAGTAATTAGATCGGAAATGCCCTGCACTCCCTGACCAAGAACGGAATCGGCAACCCGAAATGCTTCCTGGAGAGTCATTTTTTTGTCAACTACATCAAGGAGTTTTTGGTTGGGGATGACAATGAGAGTGTCAACTTTCTCTTTGAGCTCCTCTATCCCCTCTTCGGCGACGGTCATCCGCCTGATCCCTTCGAAGGCAAATGGTTTGGTGACAACAGCAACGGTGAGCGCCCCCGCCTCTTTGGCGATTTCAGCAACGATAGGAGCCGCCCCAGTCCCCGTACCACCACCCATCCCGGCCGTAATAAAAACCATATCGGTGTCAACGAGCATTTCCTTGATTTTTTCACGCGATTCTTCGGCGGCTTGCCGGCCAATATCTGGATCTGCACCACTACCTAAGCCTTTGGTGAGATTTTCGCCGATCTGAAGCTTGCTTTCGGCGGGGTTGGCAAGAAGGGCCTGAGCATCGGTATTAACTGCCACAAACTCGACACCGCGGATTTTACCAGTAACCACCATACTGGCTACGGCATTGTTTCCACCACCACCCACTCCCATGACTTTGATCTTTGCTACTGCGTTAATGTCTGGTTTAACTAGTCCCATAGGTATATCCTATCATAGATATATTCAAATAATTAGGGCAGAGGCAGGGCTAGGGCAGGAATGACTTGATAAAATCAACTAACTTTTTAGCTGAACCTTTGACGTTAAAAGATGAGGAAATTTTGGGTAAGCGAGATGAGCGAGTAGGTGCTTGCTCACTTTGACGGGCAGTAATTTGGAGTAACCCGGCAACACAGGAATATTCGGGAGTTTTGATTTCGTCGGTAAGACCCGTGAGTCCGCCTGGGAAACCAATCCTCGACTGCAAGCCTAAGACTTTGCGGGCAGAATCCTGGACGTTGTAGGTGAGTGATCCGCCACCTGTAATAACAAGTCCGGCAGGTGTTTTGCCAATTACCCCACCTTTAACAATCTCTGTTTTCACAAGTTCAAATATTTCGTTGAGCCGGGGCCTAACGATCCCTTCGGCCACGGCCTTGCGGGAAATTTTCTTCGGCCCGTCTTTGATTCCTAGTTTGTAAAGATCGATTTCGTCGGCGGTTTTCTTGGAAGAGGGATTTTTGGGGTCCAATACTTTGGAGGGACTATCTGTCGGAGGCAGATTCTTTTTGATTGCCTCGGCGGTGTCCAAGCTGACCCGGAGGCCGATCGCAATGTCGTTGGTGATGTTTTTGGCACCAACTGGAATGACTGCCGAGTGACTAAGCGCTCCCTCAACGTAGGCACAAATACTTGTTGTCCCTCCACCAATGTCAAGCAAGATCACACCTAGTTCTTTTTCAGTATCGGTAAGGGCGCTTTCGGCTGAGGCTAGACCAGAAAAATTGATAGCTTTGGTATCTACCCCAATTTCGGACATGACTTTACTCAAGTTTTTGATGTTGACGCTTGAACCTGTAATAAGGTGTGCCGAAGCTTCTAGCCGGACGCCGGACATCCCGACCGGGTCCTTGATCCCCTCTTGGTTATCGACCAAAAAAAACCGGGGAATAACGTGCAGGATTTCTCTGGCGGTCGGCAAAGGAATTGCCTTGGCCGCCTCAACAACGCGTAAAACGTCGTCTTGGGTAATTTCGGCGTCTGGATTTTGGACCGCGACAAGTCCTTTGGAGTTTTGAGACTCGATGTGGATACCAGAAATGGAAACAATCGCGTCACGGAGAGAGAATCCCGCCATTCGCTCGGCCATTTCGACGCTTTCGGTGGCGGCGTCTAGGGCGTCTTCGATGTCGACAACTTGGCTTTTACGAATCCCTTTGCTTGTAACTGAGGCTACGCCGACGACTCTAATTGTGGAGTCTTCTTCTCCTTTAGTAGCGATGACAGTAGTAATCTTGGAGGAGCCTAGATCAATGGCGGAGAACTGTGTTACTTTTTTCATCTATTTTGATTCTATCACAGGATGAGCGAACCGAACGTCAATCGTACGGGACTCAGAGATAATTGTAGGATCAGAAAGTACAGCTTGCAAGGACTGAATTTGCACGTCAATATCCTTGTTGGTTGTGAGAAGAGCTTTTTGGGAACTGTCGAGGGAGAGGGTGATCGTTTGATCGGTCAGCTCGAGGGAGTTGGCTGAGGGAATATCCTGAAAAAGACGAATTGTCATGTCGAGGGGGCGGGTAAGTTCTTCACTAACCGGGGCACCTGGACGGATCGCTGGGAGTGAATCCACCAAAAGGACGGGACAGTTGGGGTGGGTGTTCTTGAGGGAAATTACCCGATATTTATGGTCGAGCACTACCCATTCATTTTCGACCCCCTTGAGCCTTATCGCAACTACTGGGTAGACGGACTGCAAGTCAAACTTGAGTGTTTGAGGGAGAATTTTTACTGAACTGGCACTTCTTACCGTATAGTCCCCGGCGGTAAGTTTGGCAATGATTTCTCCATCCTGATAGCGAAAGATGTTTTCCCCTTTTAGCTTGTCTAGTTCAAACAAAATATTTTGGTTAGAGCACGGTTCATAGTCTAACTCACACTCAACTTTGGTAATGGCAAAAAACTTGGAGTAGAGGAACAACCAAAATAGGAAGATAATAAAGCCGATCGTGAAGACAGGTAAGAGGTATTCTACCGTGAAGACAAAATATTTCGATTTTCTTGCGTGGGTGGGACCTATTTCTTGCATAGTTAAACTCGTCTTATAGAAAAGATAGCAAGTCTGAGATAAGTTTGTGACTCGCGTCTTTTGGGAGCGGGAGGGGGGGCGGGGTAGGCGCCCCGAGTTTGCGATCAATAAGATCCGTTAACGCCTGATAGGAAAGCTCGGACTCAAGAATAATACTTGAAATCCCCGCACTCTCAAGCATTCTAGCGTTATGTAGCTGTTCTCTTTTGGGAGTCGCGAGGAACGGAATCAAAATGGATTTTTTGCCCAAAATTCCCAGTTCATAGGTAGTGTGCGCACCTGAACGGCCAATGACTAGATCTGAGGAGGAAAGAAGGGGTGCAAGTTCATCCTCATCGAGATATCCTCTAGGCTCGTATTTGGCGGCCAAGTCGGGGGACAAGCTCTCATGCAGGTGTTGCGCTTTTTGGTAGTCGCCAGTCGCCGAAGAAGTCCCGGTTTGGTGAACAAGATTGTACTGGGAAAGTAAGGGTTTGAGGTGAGAAAATATGAGGGAATTGATGGTGTGAGAGCCTTGTTTTCCCCCTACAATGAGAATGGTGGGAGAGGAATTTTTGAAAAACTTGCCTGCGTGCTTTTCGAGCAGTTTGTCCCTGAGGGGCAGACCAACAACTAAAGCTTTTTTCTTGTCGAACCAGGCTAAGGAAGATTCCCAGGTAAGATAAACTCGTCTTCCAAACCGAGCGGCGAGTTGGTTGGCCGTGCCTGCCACCGTCGTTTGTTCGTGGATAAATACCGGGATCTTGATCGAGTAGGCGGAAAGCGCTGTGGTGAGACCTAGATAGCTACCAAATGATAAAACACAATCAGGCTTGAGACGCCTCAGGAGTTCGTGCGCTTGGTAAAGCCCGCCGGGAATCTTGAGGAGACTTGATAGCTTTGGCGCCCTCCCGATCTTGCCGGCGTTTAGTTCAAAAAAGGGAATGCCAGCACCTGTTACTTCGACATACTCGGCAGAGTCGTGTTTATCAAGATGTGAGGCATAGCGATGACCAAACCAGATTACTTCGTGCCCCAGGCGAATAAGGTCCTTGGCGACGACGAGGGCACTATTGTGATGACCGCCTGTCAGGATAATTTTCTTTTTACTAGTACTTGTACTCATAATTTTTCATTCCGGGCCACGCCGAGGGCGGCTCCGATACCAAGTAAGACAGTAACCAAGGCCGAGCCACCGTAGGAAACAAGGGGGAGAGGGATGCCGGTCAGAGGGGTGAGAGCGACCATGGCGGCCAGGTTGAGAGTAACTTGTACCCCGATCCAAGTCGCGATTCCACCTGCCAAATTGGCGCTAAAGGTGTTTTTGGCGCGGGTCGCGATCCTAAATAAGAGGGAGATGAGGTAGATAAAGCCGGCAATCAAAATAATCGCTCCGATAAAACCCATCTCCTCCCCCACAACCGCAAAAATAGAGTCGGTCGTAGATTCGGGGAGATATTCGTATTTTTGTCTCGATTTGCCAATCCCCACTCCCCCTACCCCGCCGGAGCCAAGAGCAAGAATTACCTGCCTGATATGGTAGGAACTACCAAGAGGATCTCGGGCCGGATTAAGAAAAGTGGTAAGACGGGCTAAGCGATAGGGAGCTAGCGCGATAAGGATCGTGCCGGCAATAATTCCAGCACCAATAATAACTGCCAGGTTTTTGAGTGGATGACCCGAGGTATAGTACATGGTAATTGCGATAAGCGTGACGACTATCGTGGTCCCCAGGTCAGGCTCCAACATGATGAGACCTCCTATAACCCCAATGAAAGCCAGAAATTGGGGAACGGTGACGTTTTTTTTCGATAGAAGGGAGGACAAGTAGACGACCTCAATAAACTTGATGAGTTCCGAGGGTTGGAGAGTGCCCACAGGAAGCACCAGCCAACGCCTGGCACCTTGGACTTTGGCACCAATGCCGGGAATCACAACCAGAATTAACAAGGATAAGCCAAGAAGTAATAGTGCTGGGGCGTATTTTTCCCAGGCTTTTGGTGGAACCCGACTGGCTAAAAGTAAAATTGCAACCCCAATAAATGCCCATTTGAGCTGGAGGGAAACAAAGTACCATTTCGTCCCAAAGTCGCGTAGCGCCTCGGCCACGCTCGCACTATAGATCATGATTAAGCCAAAACCAAGGAGAATAAGGGTAAGTACTAATATCTTGGTGAAAATATATTCGCTGGTTTTTTTCATGTGTTCAATTTTTTTATAGATTCATTGAATTGATCACCACGGTCGAATTCGTTTTTGAAAAGATCAAAGGAGGCGAACCCAGGAGACAAAAGAATCTGCTCCTGTGCCCTGGCATTTGTAAATGCTAGCTTGACAGCTTGCGGCATAGAATTAGCGTACCCCAGGATTTTTTTGGAGCAAGCTCTATTTATGGCTGACAAAAACTCGGTATTATTGTCAGATCCCAGAATGACGATTTTTCTTACTTTGGGGCTATTGGCCAAGAGTTCGATCATATCGTCGATTGGAAGATTTTTACTTTCCCCACCCACAATAATTATGAATGATCCCTCAAGGGCGTTAATGGCTTTTATGGTTGCGATTGGGGTTGTTGAGGTGGTGTCGTTCACAAACGCTACGTCTTGTAGACGAGCAACTGTCTCAAGACGATATGGTAAGCCGGTGAACGTGCGGGCAATGTTTCTGACAAGATCGCTCGAAATACCGAGATGTTTGGCAAGCGCAAAAACTGCCGCGAGGTTTTCCCGATTGTGCTCTCCGATCAGCTTGACTTCAAGGTCGGGAGGCAGATCATCCTCGCTATAGTAAAGTAAATTGGCTGGAGTGAGCTTGCCGAGCTTTTTGGCTCCTTCGTTCCCTTTGTTTACCAGGGCATAGTCTCCCTCTTTTTGGTATTTGGTGATTGAGCTTTTGTCGGCGATGTAGGAAGACATATCGGGATAGCGATTGAGGTGGTCTGGGTAGATATTGGTCACAATTGCGATGTGGGGAGAGAGATTAAGTTCGTGAAAGCCCTCTAGCTGGAATGAGGAAAGCTCGAGCACGGCGTAGTCAATATCAATAACTTGGTCGAGCAGGGCAAGACCGGAAGTCCCCGGAATGTTGCCTCCCTGAACTACCCTACCTGGATAGGCCGATTGCAGGAGCTCGAAAACTAGTGCTGTTACAGTAGATTTACCTCTAGTGCCCGTAATCGCAATCGTTTTTTGCCTGATTTCTTTTACTAGAACCGCGATGCTTGTCAGCACAGGCTTGTTTTTTTGACGTGCGTACAATAATTGTGGCTGGTTGGGTGGGACGGCGGGATTTTTGATAATCATATCCGCCCAGTCGATGTCGATATCACGGTGTGATCCTTCGACTACTTCTATTTCTATGGGGAGAGAGGCGAGGTTCTTCGGGTCTGTTACCCGAACTTTGGCCCCGTGCTTAGACAACCAGAGTGCGTCACCAAGTCCTCCTCCCTGTAAGCCTAGACCGAAAACGAGTACTTTTTTGTCTTTAACGTCTCTTTGGAAACTCATAGAATGATCTTCTTCGCAGATACTTTTAAACGTAAATATGACTGAACTTGTGTGTTTAATTTTAGCACTTGTCCCGTTGTGAAAAACTCGAGCTTCGACTCCTTGATACTGCCTAACGGTAATTCAAGGACTTTAACCAACTGACGAACTACGGCTTGGGAGGGGTCTAGGAGCATAACGCTCGGGAAAGTTTTTTTAAGATCAGCTAAAACGAGTGGGTAGTGAGTACAGGAAAGGCCGATTGCCTGCAATTTTTCTTTTTTCACCAACTCCCTGAGATGAGTGATTGAATCCAAAATTTTCGCTTGATCCATTTCTTCGATGGCGGACACTAGTCCTTTGGGAGTGTGAAGAATAACGTTGACCCCGTATTTTTTAACTAGGCGACTAGTATGCGGGGAGTCTACGGTGCCACGAGTTGCCAAAAGAAGTGATTTGGAAAACTTGGCCAAGGGTTTAATCACCGGCTCAACACCAATGATTGGAAACTGGACCATCTGGCGGAGGGCATGAACCCCACTCACAGTTACGGTATTGCAGGCCAAAACCAACGCAGAAGGCGACAGAGGCAGAAGGTAATTTATCAGTCTTATTAGTCGTCGATTGATCCAAGCGCTTGATTTTGTCCCGTATGGAAATTGAGCTTGGTCGGCAATATAGATTATTTTTTGACCAATTTTCTTCTCTAGAATTTCTCGTAAGATGCTAAAACCCCCGACTCCAGAGTCAAAAACGACAATTAGTTTGGTCATGCTACAAAAATGCCAGCCATAGTCCAAAGATTGCCAAAACAACTCCAGCCAGCCAAGCACGAGTGACAACCTTGGGTTCTTCCCAGCCTATGGATTGGAGCCAGAGATGGAAGGGGGAAAGTGGAAGGAGCCTTCTTTTTAAATACTTTTTGAATAAAAATCCCACCAATGATAAATACGGCCACGATTTTGCCGAGCAGAAGCCCGATTACCGCCAAAGTTGCCCCAAAGGAAAGGGCGCCAACGTCGCCCAAAATAATCCGGGCTGGATAGGTGTTGAAATATAAGAAGGCAATAATCCCGCCTAGCCAGAGGGCGATAAAAAGGCTGATCGGGGTGTCGAGGATAGAGACCGAGATAATGATAAGGGCGATCAGGGTAAACAACAATACTCCCCCTGCAAGGCCATCCAGGCCATCGGTGACGTTGACGGCATTACTAAAGCCAGTAATCACCAAGGCCGCAAAAGGGACGAAAAACCAGCCCAAGTTAATTACTCCAAATGAGGGGAGGTTAATAATACTGATCCCCAAGACCTGGTACATGTACCAACCCATGCCTAGCCCCAAAATCAATTGACCAATAAGCTTGGTTTTCCAGGTAATGCCAACATTCTTCTCTGTACTCCCAAAAAACTTGATCACATCGTCATAGAGTCCGAGCAAGCCAAAAAGGATAAAGGCGGCAAAGATAATGTTCATCTCGGCTCGGGCAGGATAGACACTTGTCATGTCGGCTCCTACCAGACGAAGAGTGGTATTGACAAGAAAAAAGAGAATTGTGGTTGTCAAAATAATGAGCAGTCCCCCACCAACAGGAGTGCCTGCTTTTTTGTGGTGAAGTTTGTCAAAAATCAAGTTAACAGATCCCATGATGTCGACGGTCTTTCGCCCTGGGCGCTGGAATTTGAGACCGTAGAGGAGATTAATGAATGGGACTATGAGCGCGGCATTGATGGTGAATGAGAAAAGGAGAAATCCAAGGAGAGTATTCATATAACAATAAGATTGATTACTCTTGGTAAAAAGATAATTAGCCCCACGACAAGTGCGAAAATCGCCGAGACCAAAACCGACCCGGCCGCGACATCTTTGGCTTGTTTAATCAGGGGATTTTGTTTCCTCGAAATGGCGTCTGAGGTAAACTCGAGAGAGGTATTGACTAGTTCGGCAATGAGGACGACCGTGATTGTAAGAATCAAGAACAGCCACTCGATAATCGAGATGGCAAAATATAGTCCGGCTAGCGAGGCTAAGAGCGCGAAAAAAAGATGGAGACGCAGATTAATTTGAGTTTTCAGGGCAGTCCAAATACCTACCCCCGCGTGCATATGGTCAAGTATACATTATAGGGACAAAAGATAACTCAAATTCGCTCGATATTAGCTGAAAGGTTTCTGAGTCGCTCGTCAAAGTTTTCATATCCGCGATCGATGTGCTCGATATTGTCAAGAAAAGAGGTCCCCTTGGCAATTATCCCTGCCATAACCAAGGTTGCTCCGCCTCGAAGATCGGGGACTGTTGAACTTGCCCCAGCAAGTGGGGTCGGACCAGTAATTCGGGCGGCGTGAAAATTGGGTGTTTTTTCCGGCCAATCAAATTGATATTTCTTGGGAATCTCCGGATCTGTAGGATTGTAAAGCTCGATTTTAGCCCCCATTTTGTTGAGCTCGGAAGTGAAGGCCAAGCGGTTGTTGTGGACTGCCTCAAGAACAGTCGAGACTCCTTGGGCCTGGGTCATCATAGTGGTCCAGAGGGGTTGCCAGTCAGTCATGAAGCCTGGTTCTGGGGTTGTTACAATGTCGGTTGCGACGAGGGGTTTGTCGTACCAAAAACGAATCCCGTAGGGCGAGACCTCGTAGCGTCCACCAACAGTCGTCAATTTTTCTAGGAAAAAGCCCATGTGATGAGGGTCTGCCTCTTCTACAATAATGTCCCCCTTGGTTGCGATCGCCATAGTGGCATAGGAAACGGCTTCGTTGCGGTCGGGCATGACCTTGTGGGTCGCCCCGTGTAGTTTGGATGAGCCTTCGATTACGATTGATTCCCCTACTCTTTTGATGCTTGCCCCCATTTTGACTAGAAAAGAGATGAGATCGTCTACTTCTGGTTCCTGTGCGGCGTTTTTGATAACCGTCTTGCCTTTGGCAAGAACGGCGGCTATGATCACCGACTCGGTACCGGTATGTGACTTTTTGGGGAAAGCGTACTCGGCTCCGTAGAGACCTTGCTTTGCGATTAGCTCAATTCCTTGACTTGATAAGTTTACTTTTGCTCCCATCGCCTCGAGCGCCGCAATGTGGCGGTCAACGGGGCGATCCCCAAGTGAACATCCCCCTGGCAAGGGGATCATGGCTCGTCTTTTTTTGTTGAGTAGAAGCCCGGCAAAAAGGGTGGCGGCGCGGGATTTTTCACCGGTAAACTGAGGAATGGTATCGGTTGAAAGTCCGTTCCCAACAACATAGACGGTATTGTCCCCGGGTCTTGTGCATTTGACTCCGATCGCCTGCAAGGTCCGGAACGTGACGTCGACATCCCCGATGTTACTCATGTTCAACAGGCGAGATTCGCCTTCACCAAGGGCGGCGGCAATCATCAGTTTGAAGCTGGCATTTTTGGCTCCGCCCAAGCGGACTGCGCCTTTAAGGGGTGTGCCACCGATGATCTTAAAACTGCTCATGCAAGAGGGATTGTAGCCTAATAACTAATTTTCTCCAACCACGAAAACTTCCATGGTCAGATCAACGCCGAATTTGGCCTTTACTTTTTGTTTGATCACACTTACCAAATCCATGACGTCTTTAGTAGTTGCACTCCCGTCGTTGACAATAAAATTGGCGTGCCGGGAGGAAACTACTGCTCCCCCGACCCTCTCCCCTTTGAGACCAGCTTTGTCGATAACGTAGCCGGCAGAAGTGGTGTGGTCTGGCGTACCTAGACGCATTGCGTCTGAAAGAGGGATGTTGCGGAAGATACAGCCAGAGCTAGGTGCGCCCAAAGGCTGAGTTGAGGCACGCCTTTTGACGGCGGAGGTAGCCACCTCCCAAAGCGCCGCTTTGTCACCGTGCTCTAACTTAAACGAGGCTGAGAGAACTACCTCTTTGGTATCGTGGAGAATAGAGTAGTCGTAGGCAAATTTGAGATCCTTGTTTTGGTAGGTCTTGATATTTCCGTCTTTACCGATTACTTTAACCTCACTAATGTAGTCGCCAATCAAGATATCAAGGTGATGTGAATTGTTATATACAGCGCCCCCGATGGAGCCCGGAAGACCCAACATCTTTTCAAGACCTGCCAGTCCTTGGTCAAGCGTAAAACGAATCAGTCTGTTTGAAGGGACGCCCGAGTCGACCTCGACTAGGACATCTTTAAGATTTAGTTTCCCTTTGAGGGCAGAACCGGTAAATCCTTTGAGTTTGATCCCGCCGGTTCTATTTTTGATCACGAGTCCTCTTATCCCCTTGTCAGAAATAATAACGTTACTCCCACCACCGAGGACGAAGTAGGGAACCTGAAAATTGATGGCAGATTGGACGGACCCTATTAGTTCGTCGACATTTTCGGCAGTATAGAAAAGATCGGCCGGCCCCCCCAGTTTGAAGTAGGTGTGTTTGCCTAGAGGTTCGTCGAGCTTAACCCTATTTTTGCCAAGGACACTAATGAGGATTTCGTAGTTTGAGGGAAGTGGATTCATAATAGCCCAATTATAAGATCAAGTAATTTGTAGACGAACCCCGCCCCCATTGTGAGGACGATGTCGCCAGGACGGCTATATTCTGCAATTTTTTCTGCGGCGTTTGCCCAAGTTAAGCTTTCGGCTTTGTCATTAAGTGCCCTGACCTCTTTCTCAAAAAGCGCCGGGGTGATTGTGTGAGCCTGACCTTTTTCCCGAGCTGATTCAAAAATCGGCATGAGGAAGGGTTTGTCGGCCAGGGAGATCGCGTGGGCAAACTCGGGGAGGAGACGTTCGGTACGAGAGTAGGTATGAGACTCGAAGACCAAGACAATCCGAGAGCCGGGGAAATTTTCCTTGAATGAGTTTAGAGTTGTTTCGATTTCTTGCGGGTGGTGACCATAGTCGTCGTAGAGGAGTCTGCCCGCATGTTCGCCATAGAATTCCTGTCGACGAGAGACACCACGGTAAGCCTTGACGTGAGACAGGGCTTGATCCTTAGTTAGCCCCAACTCGATTGCCGCTAGGACAGCGGCCAGGCCGTCTAGTTTATTTTGCTGTCCAAAAATGGAAAGCGAAATCTCTCCGTAGAGAGGGTGATTGAGGCCATAAGGCACTATTTTCAAGTCTTTGTTATGGTTGTCACTCATGAGTTTGCGGGTCAAGGGGTCGTCCTCGCAGGCAAACCAGACCCCTTGAGAAATGTTTTTGATGAGAGTGTCGAACGCTAAAAGCGTATCTTCTATGGCGGGATAAATGTCCGGATGATCATGAATGATGTTGGTGGTAATCAAAATCTGCGGGCGGATGAGGGCAAACTTTGGGCGATGATCGGTTTTACTGATCGCGTATTCGTCAGCCTCCATCACAAAAAACTTGTCTGTACCAGCGTGACCGGGAGCCCGAAGTCCTGCTATTGATCCTGCGCCAACATAATACCCAACGTCCCGTCCCGCCGAGTGAAAAAGTGCCGCCAGCATGGCACTTGTGGTCGTTTTACCTCCTACCCCGGCGACAGCAATCACTTGTCGGTCGGACACAAATTCGCTTATCGCCATACCCAAGGTGAGGGTCCTTATCTTTGTTTTCGGGGGTGAGTAAGCGCCCGAATAAATGATCAAGTCTAGATTGGGGGGAAGGCTGTCACTGATTAAGGAAAGCGGTATCTCCCGTTCTTTGAGAATCGCGTCAGTTACAAAAACTTCCTCGGTATCACTCCCTGAAACATTGTATCCCAAGTCTTGCATAGCGAGGGCGAGCGAAGTCATCCCAACACCCTTGATCCCGATAAAGTGAACTTTTTGGGTAGGCACAACCTGCATAAGGCTATTTTAGCAGGGTTTTCTTGTTAATAGCTTTTTGGAGGTCGCTTTTATTGTTGACTCCCAGCCACACAGAACTGTCCTTGTAATAGTGGGTCGCGACAGACTTCTTGGCAGAGAGGGCGATTTCGACGAGATCGGTTGCGTAATACTCCCCGCTTTCTTTGTTTTTCTTGATGAAATGTGCGTATTTGTCGAGAAACTTGCGATTGAAACAGTAAAGTCCGGTGTTAATTTCTTTGATGGCTTTCTCCTCTTTGGAGGCTGATTTTTCTTCGACGATCTTAAGGACCTTGCCGTTTTTTGACCTAACAATCCGTCCGAGTCCGGTGGGATCGTCTTTGTGAATGGTGAGAAATAGGAGGTCTATTTGCTCTTTTTCCCTTTTGGCGATCATTTCTTTGAGAAGAGCCTCTGTATAAAAAGCGGAATCATCGCCATAGAGAGAGATTACCGAGCTAATATTTGCTTTGAGCGCGGGAAGAGCGGATTTGATTGCGTCGCCTGTGCCTAGCTGTTTCTCTTGCTTGACGTAGAGAACGCGGTCGCCAAGGACTGCTTTGATTGAGTCTGCCTGGAAGCCGACAATGACGACGATTTGACCAAGGCCAATGCCCTCGAGCTTGTCGACCACATACTCAATAATAGGCTTGCCACCAATCTTGAAGGCAACTTTGTTTTTGTTTTTGGCCTTGATCCGGGTTCCCTTGCCTGCCGCCAAGATAATTGCGGCCGTATTTGAAAAATTTGTCATTTTTTCTCCTTTAATGCGATGGCTAATTCTTTTTGATCTGACCAGGGGATCTCATTCTCACCAAAACACATTGTTTCTTCATGCCCTTTACCGCACACAACTACCCAGTCCCCTCTTTTGGCAAGATTGACCGCTTTGCGGATGGCACTCCCCCTGTCTAGCTCGATTACTGGTTTGGTGGGGGATTTGATCCCACTTTTAATTTGGTTGGCGATAACAAGAGGGTCTTCGGTGCGAGGATCTTCACTAGTAACGATGATTTTGTCTGCATAAAGGCCTGCCATTTCTCCCATAAGCGGGCGCTTGGTTTGATCGCGAAGGCCGGCAGAGCCAAAGACAACAATCAGTTTTTCACCTTTTGATTTCTTATCAGATAGGTTTTTAAGGACTTCAGATAGCGCATTGGGGGTGTGAGCAAAATCGACGAAGGCGTGAATGCCGGTTTTTGAGGGAATTTCCTCAAGCCTACCTTTGACTCCTTTAAAGTTTGCAAGACCTCTTTTGATATCGGCAGGCGAGACACCAACGATAAGACACGCGGCAATAGCGGAAAGTGCGTTGTAGAGGTTGTAGATTCCTGTTAGGGGAAGATAGTACTCGGTATTGCCAAGGGTAAAGACGGTGTGAGCTTTGTAATATTTGACTTTGCTTGGCTTGAGCTGAGAGTTATTGGTAATCGAGAAGGTTGAAAAGTGGTGATTGGGAAGGTGGGCGTTGATACTGCCAAAAATCTCGAGGTCTTTGTTGACTACGGCATGGGAGGACGCGCGCAGTAGTTTGAGCTTGGCTGTCTGGTAGGAGACGAAATTCTTGTGATAATCTAGGTGTTCGTGGGTAATATTTGTCAAGACTGCGATCTTTGGATGCAAGGGGTATACCCGGAATTGATCAAGGCCGTGGGAGGTAACTTCAAGCACAACGTAGCGATATTTCTTGGAGCGGATTTGGCGGAGCAGTTTTTGCAGTTTCCAAGGGTCGGGAGAGGTAACGTGAAAGCCTGTTTTAACACTTTTACGGCCGATTTTAGCCGAGACTGTCGAGATTACAGCCACTTTCTTTTTGGCTGTCTTTAGAATGTCATAGATCATAAGGGAAGTCGTGGTTTTGCCGTCGGTGCCAGTGACCGCAATGATCTCTAGGTTCTTCATAGGGTTGCCGTACATGTGGGAGGCAAGAAAGGCAATCGGGAAGTGGTAGAGATAGTTGACTAGCCATTGAGGGAAAATCGGTCTTAAAAAAGACCTAAACGGCTTGAGGATGAATCTAATAAGTTTAAAAAACATAAAAAATCTGCCTAGGTCGTCAATTTTAACATAATCAAGATTTGATATCTGGGGGGATGTTGTAATAGAGAAGTAGCTTGCGGGCAATATTGAACCAGAGTGGAGCGGCGGTTTCTGATCCCCAAGGTGAACTTTGAGGTTCTCTTAGTTTGACTAGCATAACAAAGCGAGGGTTTTCGGCGGGTGCAAAACCAACGAAAGAGGCAATAGTTTTTTCGGTGTCGTAGTGACCTTGGACCGGGATTTGAGCGGTTCCTGTTTTGCCAGCGACGGTGTAGTTTGCGAGGCGAGTCCATTTGGCGTCGCCGTGCTCGGCTGAGGCGATCATAATTTCCGTCATGGTCTTGGCTGTTTCAGGCGTCAAAACCCGTCTTACTTCGCGCGGCTTAATCACCGTTGTGGTTTCCCCCACAACTTCCTGTACGACATGAGGCTCCATGAGCAGGCCTCCATTTGCGATCGCCGAGACTGCTCTTAACATTTGAATAGAGGTAACGGCAATACCTTGGCCAAACGAGGCAGTTGCATAGTCAATACTCCCCCAGTTTTCGCGAAGCGCGGGAGTAATCTCCTCTTGTAGATCAATACCTGTTTTTTCTCCAAAGCCGAATTTTTTCAAGTATTCGAGCAGTTTTTCCCCCCCCAGCTTCTGCGCGGTCCAGACCATACCAATATTATCTGAGTTGGCGATGATCTCGCTTGGAGTAGTTTGGGGATGGTATTCGTTGTTCCAAGTTTTGATGGTGTATTTATCAAGTGGCAAGGGACCAGCGCAAATATCGCACTCATCATCCAACTTGACTGCCCCTTCGTTAAGCGCGGCGGCCATCAC
>LCPA01000013.1:19337-31044 GCA_001003385.1 Microgenomates group bacterium GW2011_GWF2_47_9
TGTCAGGGCTATAGGTGGGCAGAGCAATGCTCGCCAGGATCCCTCCAGTCTTCGGGTCCATAACAACAACCTCGCCACTCAGTGCTCCATAGATTTCAAGTCCCTTTTTTAGTTCTGACTCGGCGATATACTGAACCGCCCTTTCTAGATAGAGCTTCAGGGTACGTCCATTTCTTTTATCAAGTTCGCGGTAATCACCAATCAAAAGTGGGTTACCGGCCGCATCTTTTTCTTGTTTCTTTAATCCTGTTCTTCCTTCCAGTTCTCGGTTGTAAAACCCTTCAAGCCCAAAGTAACCCGTTGGGTTGCCCAGTTCGTCTCGACCAACGAAACCAGTAAGATGGGCGGAAAGGGAGGCTTCGGGATAACCGCGGGTAAAACTCTCTTCAAAGTCTAAGCCCGCAATGTTGAGGGCGGAAATCGTGGCTTTTTCTTCGACTGATAGGGAGCGAGCGAGTATCGCGAAACTCTTATTGTTCATGCGGTCTAGCATTGCGTTTTCTTGCTCTTTTTTTAGCTCTTCTACTTTTTGGGCTAGTTTGACACTATCGGTTGCGATCGCGGGATCGCTGATCTCAAAATTGAGGAGGGGTAGAACAGCCTTTGTGATTAAGGACGGTGTTTCTGAAAGGTGGGGCATGTAGGCGGTGAGATTGTAGACCGGGCGATTTACGACAAGGGGGTAGTTGTCAGCAGTTATTATCTCGCCTCGACGTGGCTCAACGATGCTCGAGCTTTCGTACTGATCTCTTGCGCTTATTTTCAGTTCGCTTGACTTAATTAGTTGCCAGTACCCGAGGCGCAGAATCACCCCTGACAAAAGAAACAGCATGATCAAGAAAACAATCTGATGACGTTCTTTCATTTGAGTGAGGCGACACGGCCGGAAAGTGAGAGCGTGACGATTTTTGGAGATGTGCTCCAGCCCAGGCTTGACGCTTTCTCGGCGACCGCCGTTAAGGAGCCAACACTCGCGATCTCGGCCCTAAGGAGTGTATTATCGTGTTCAAGAGAGGCAATCGTTTCGGTAATTTCCCTTACCTCTTGGCTATCGTCTAAGGAGCGATTGGAGAGAGTGACACTAAGAACCATTAGGAGAACGATCGAGAGCGCAAATACTTTGATGAGCTTCATTTGACCCTCCTTGCGGCGCGCAGTTTGGCAGAACGAGAGCGAACATTCGCTTTGACTTCGTCTATGCCAGGGGTAATTACTCCAACCCCCAATAGCTCGAGGTTCTCCCCCTCTGAAACTAGAAAATCTTTCACGATTGCGTCCTCTAGAGAGTGGAAGCTCACGGTGACCAAAGTTCCACCCAGCTTTAATTTGCTCAAAGCCGAGGGCAGTGCGGCTTTGAGCTCTTCGCGTTCGGAGTTGACGGCCATTCTTAAAGCTTGAAAAATTTTGGTGGCTTTGTGAATTTTGCTGTTTCTAACTAGATTCTTTTCGATTAGAGAAACTAATTCTTGAGTCGTTTTAATCGGAGAGATTTTCCTGGTTTCAACAATTGCGTTAACGAGTCTTTGGACGTTCCTTTCTTCCCCAAGCTCGGTAAAGAGAGCTTGCAGTTCCTTACGTCCCAAACCGTTAACTAGGTCGGCGGCTGTAACCGCGAGATCTTTGTCCATGCGCATATCAAGCGGAGCGTTGTAACGAAAAGAGAAGCCGCGAAGAGGTGTATCGAGTTGATAACTTGAAACTCCAAGGTCAAAGAGGATGCCGTCAAAAACGCCACCAAGTTCGGGGCGATCGAAAGCCGAAGCGAAACTCGAATGGAGAGGGGTAAATTTGTCGGCAAAACCTGCCTCTTTTACGCGCGAGACTGCCAAACTAAGAATGTCTTGATCACGATCACAACCGACGACCGTTGCCCCGGCTGAGAGAAGAGCCAAGGTGTGGCCGGCGTACCCGAGAGTTGCATCAAAAAAACGCTTGCCTGGTTCAGGCGCTAGGAACTTGGTGACTTCGTTCAACATAACTGGAGTGTGAAGGATTTTTGTCATATACCAAGCTCCGCAAGAGCTGTTTCAATTTCTGGTTCTTTGCCCTCTAACGAGTCAACGTAGGCGTGATATTTTTTCTTATCCCAGACTTCTACCCTGGACAAGGCACCGGCAAAGACAACCTCTTTGGAGAGACCTGCTAATTGCATGAGGTTGTCGGGTATTCTGGTACGACCGAGTTTGTCTAGCTCAACGGGGGCGGCGTTATAGGTCAAGAGACGGAGGAAGTCACGGGCACTTTTCCCTGTAAAGGGAAGTGAGTTCAATTTATCTAGGAGTAAAGACCAAGAATCGCCGGTAAAAACAAAGAGACAGCCGTCTAATCCACGAGTAATGACTGAGCCATGGGATAGTTCCGGGCGGAAGGATTTGGGGACGCTAATGCGACCCTTTTCTTCAATCGTATGGTAGTATGACCCGATAAACATATAAGTCTATTTCCCCTTTTATACCACTATATTGATAGTAGTTTGAATTGATATAGTTGTCAATATGTTTGTGCTAGGAATAACCAGTTTGATACAAAAACCGAAGAAGACCCGAAATGATACTTATAAGACAATAATTACACTAGTAAAGAAAAGAGTTTTGGCTAATCAGCCACAACGACGTAGAGATTGCCACCAAGTGAGCTACCCGTGACATTGTCGCCACTAAGCTTGGTAGTTAGCTTGACCCAGCTTTCCCCATCGTATTCGTAGATCGTCGGGTTTACATGTTCCCCGGCTGGGAGGGTGAGGGTGAGCGCAAGCTCTCCTTTTGGTTCTAGAGGGGCGGTAAAAGTGTAAGGCCCAACAATGAGCTTGCCAGTTGGAAGAGCTTTTGGGAGACCAAATGTTTTCATGGTAATGATCGGTGTTTTGGCCTTATAGGCATTGTCCGCGAACTTGACTGTAAACTTGGAATCAGTTGAAGAGATGGTGGGACTTTTGGGATCAAAAGAGAGAAAATTGAAACTCTCTTTGAGTCTGGTATCGCTATATGTAACCGTGAGGGAACCCCCGGTCACACCTTCGTAATAGGTGACTTTGCCCCCGGCAGATTTACTACCCATCAAGAGGACTTTGTCTTGAGGCGCGGAGGTAAGAGTGAGTCTACCGAAAATACCGTCCTGCTTACCTTGGGTGTTGTAGAGAAGTTCATATTCCATGGTTCCCTCTGGTGCGTTTTCGACATGGAGGGTGAGATTATGAGCCGAGAGATCGGGGGTGAGGAAAATATAGGGTCGTTCTTCGACCGGAATGGCATTAATTGGCAAGCTCGGGGTTGTACTTTCTACGGGCGCGGCGGGAGAGGTCTTCTTTTTCATGACAACGACTACGCCAATCGTGATCGTAACTAGGAGTGTGATAATTAATACTGGCAGGATTTTAAATTTCATATTTGATCCCCTATTTTTGTAATTTGGTCCTCAAGATAATCAGCTAATTTTTGAGTGCTGACGCGGACTTGTTTGGTCGTGTCACGGTCTCTGACAGTCACCGAGTCGTCTTTTAGTGAGTCGTAGTCGACGGTGACACAGTACGGAGTTCCCATCTCGTCCTGATAATAGTAACGTTTGCCGATATTGCCCCGATCATCCCAGGATACTCGGAATTTTTGCACTAATTGTTCTTTGATTGCCAAGGCTTTTTTAACTAGTTCGGGGTTGTTCTTAAGAAGGGGAAAGACGGCTACTGAATAGGGCGCTAGAGACGGCGCTAGTTTGAGGACGATTCTGTCCAGCTTCTCGTCTTTAAAGTATGAGTCGCAAAGGACCATGAGGACTAACCTATCAATTCCAACCGCAGGCTCAATCACGTGAGGGGTAAACTTTTGACCGTCGGAATCGGTGTAGGAAAGATCGCGCCCCGAACTTTTGCTGTGCGCGGCAAGGTCATAGTCGGTGCGATAGGCAAGCCCCCATAGCTCCTTGAATCCAAAGGGGAAGTTATATTCGATATCGACTGTCCGTTTGCTATAAAAACTTCGCTCTTTGTCATCGTGCTCCCGAACAGCCAGGTTCTCCTCTTTCACCCCCAAGACATCAGTTAAGAATGATTTCATCCGATCTAACCAGCCTTGAAATAACTTTTCCCAGTCCTCTTTGCTTGGATCAAAGAAATATTCTATTTCCCCTTGCTCAAACTCAACGGTTCTAAAGGTAGCCTGGCCTTTTGTTATTTCGTTGCGGAAACTCTTGCCCATTTGGCCCACACCAAAAGGTAGTCGTACGCGGGTAGAGTCGAGAATATTTTTGAAGTTGGTGAAGATACCTTGAGCAGTCTCGCCACGAAGATAAGCAAGGTCTGCGGTCGACTCCAAGATTCCCAAGTGCACGGGGAAAAGCTGGTTGAACAGGCGCGGCTCGGTTAGGGTCAAAGATCCGCAGGTGGGACATTTAATTTTATTTTTTTCGATAATTTCGGCGAGCTCGGCCAATGGCTTACCTTCTACTTTCTGAGCCTGCCCTTTTTTCGTAAAGTAGTCTTCTATCAGGTGATCGGCGCGCGTACGAGAATGACACGTTTTGCAGTCCACCATCGCGTCTGCAAAGTTGGCGGTGTGACCCGAGGCGATCCAAACTTTAGCGCTAGAGATAACGGCACTATCGAGTCCAACCATGTCAGTTCTTCTTGTTACAAATGTCTCCCACCAGAGATCTTTGATTTTCTTTTTGAGCTCGGCGCCAAGCGGGCCGTAGTCCCAAGTGTTGGCGAGACCGCCATAAATTTCGGAGCCTGGGTAGAAGAACCCGCGGCGTTTGGCTAAGGCAACAATATCAGTTAAAGATGGATTTGCATTCATAGTTTATAAGTTTATTGTACCAGAAATACGGTCGGTCAGGCTGTCATTTGGGGGGAGCGCAGGGGTCTTTCTATGAGTGATTCAATGTAGGAGTCAATGGTGGAATCGGTCAGACTAGGCGAGTAAAACCCAAGTTCTTTAAGGAGTCTCGTTTTGAAGCGATAGAGGTATTCGGGAGTCACGAAACGGCTAATATTGACGAGGGCGGTATCTAAAAGCTGGTAGACCTCGACATGCGGATCCTCTTCACCTGTCAACGCATCGACGAGTTCACCTATTTCAAAGAGACGGGCGATGTTTATGATTTTGGTCTTGCCCTCTCTATTGCTTTCAATGAGGTCGACATGGGTTAAGATTTTTCTGTCGTTTTTCTCGATTGATTCGAATTTGATTTTCGAGAATAAGTCGAGAGAACTGGCGCGTTTGGATTTGATGTTTCTGACAGAGCGGGCAAAAACCATGATTTTGCCGTCTTCTTTGGTGAAAATGGTGTAAAAACGGTCAGCGTCACCGACAAAGCGACGATTAATGATGATTCCCTCGAACTTTTTATACTGCATATACCTACTAAAAAAGCGCTATTTCGAGAGATTAAGTTCGGAGTCTGAGTTGATTTCGTAGACCTTCGGCTTGCCGTTATTGAAGGTGATGGTGTGGGGGATAAGTTTGGTACCAGGCTGTTTCTGGATTAGGAGGGGGAGCTCCCAGTCGTTGCCAGATTTAACAGCCAAACCTGCGGGGACTTTATATTCGATTTCGAGCTTTTTTACTGACTGAGGCGCAAGGGTGAAAAACCCTTCAAAAACGGTGTGCCCGAGGTCGCTGGTTGAAGTCATATCAACTTCAAATCCGCGCCCGGCGTTTAGGGTCGAACCCTGAGGAACATAGACTCTAATCCAGTCTCGAAGGATCCCGTTAAGACAAAGTTGGCCAGCCTCTAGGTTGCAGTTTGAGGGAGGGCTAGGGTTTTTGTAGGTCAGGGTGATTTTTTTATTGATCGATCCATCCTCTTCGACCTGGATTTCCTGAGCAACTTCTTGTTCGACAAAGAGATTGCTCTTGGCCCCTGCAAAGTTGGTGTCGTTTATGTGGAGGTAGTCGCCTGAGTAAGAATTGATTCGGCCGGCGGCCCCGAGAGCTTCGACTGCCTCCTGAGAACCTTGATCGTAGAAGTACATGAGGAGATGTTTTTCTCTGATTGAGTCGGTGAAAATAGCGAAAAACTCGGCCCATTTGGCTTTGGGACTACCCATCATGTTGGCAAACATTGAGTTCATGAGAGGCCCCAAAATAGATTTCCTCCCCTCTCTGATTTCGTAGGTGGGGCGAGTAATAATGTTTTCTAGTTCGTAGATAACCTGAGGACAGGTGTTGTCACAGCGCGGATCTGGTTCGGCGGAGAATTTACCACCGTAACCAGGAACGCCGATGGGGCCCAAGACTTCCAGGAGTCGGACGGGAACGTGGGTATCGATCGCGATTATTGCGTCGACTTCGGGAGCGACCGGAGTCTTCTTATAATATTCGGTAAAAGTATCCATTGAGGTTTTAAAATCGGGTGAGAGGTTCATGTCGCGCAAATACCAGTTGTAGACGAGTGGGAGGTATTTCTTGATTGGGTCTGGAGCGGGGACTTTACTGTTGAAACTATTGTCGAGGGTGTAGATGTCTTCTGAAACGCCGGGTTCAATCTTTCCCTTGAGGACGTTCATTGTTGCGTAGGCGGTGAGAAATCCTCCGGTCGGCCTTAACTCTCCATCGTTTTGAAAGAGGATGAGGTAGCGCTTGGGTTCTGGATTCCCAAGTAGAGTCGGCAAGAGCTTGATGAAAGGCTGAAAGGCTCCAATTGATTCGCTCGCACTATTAACCGTTTTTTTGAGGGTAATAATTTTGGGACGGACTTCTTTGCCAAAGAGCGATTTGGGGTAACGCAGTTCGTTGACAAGACTAAGTTCGTTATCGATATACTTGAGTTTGGCTCCGATCTCGTCCATTTGAGGGGCAAGTTTTTCGACCGTGTTGGCAAGGAAAATAATCCGCTCCTCGGCAGACTGAAACTCTAACTTCTCTTGGTTACCGGAGAAACCAAGGACGTCTGCGTAGGGCTCAAGCGCTAGAATAGCCAAATCTCCCGCCTCTAGGCCACTTGAGCCAGCGTTAAAGGCATGCTCAACGTCTTTGAAGTAACTCCCAAAAAAGGGAATGTACTTGAAGGGAGCAAGCAGGTTATATTTTTGCCGGGCACTCCCGAAGCTTTCTCGCGTCGAGTCTAGTTCGGCTTTGGCTTTGGCGAGATCTCGCGCTTCGATGGCTGAGCCTACTTGCGAGCTGTGGAACGCTACCTCTTTCAAGGCCTTGACAGCCCCAAGTCCAGCCCAGGTCATCCAAGCGGCTATGACTAGAATGAAAGCGAGAACAATCGCAAAAATGAGCAAGGTCTTACGTTTCCGGGGGGCGGACTTTTCCTCGAGAGAAAGCGGCGGAGTTACCACTTCGAGATCATGGCTTTGGGTGTTTTCAATAGGATTATTAGATCGTTCCATAGTGAGATAGTTCTAGCATATTCTGCATCAAGTGCAAGGCGTTTGTCAAAAGTAATTTCATTTCGTCCAGAGACTTGCCAGAGGCCGGTGATTCCTGGCTTGACTGAGACTACATCTTTGCCTAGTCGTGCGACCTTGGGGTATTTTTTCATTTGTTCTTTTAGTTCAAGCTTAAGATAGGCGCGTGGACCAACCATCGACATATCTCCTTTTAGAACATTGTAAAGCTGAGGAAACTCGTCGATCGTGAGTGCCCGAAGAACACGCCCCAGAGGGGTGATGCGGGGATCGTCTTTGGCTTCTAGTTTCCAATCGAGATTCTTAAACTTCTTAAGTAGTTGCTTATCTTTTTTGTGTAAGATTTCGTCAGCGTCAACAACCATTGAGCGGAACTTATACATATCAAATTCTTTACCATCCTTTCCTAGTCGACGGTGCTTGTAGAGAACAGGACCTTTCGAGGTTAGAACAACTAACAGGGGGACGATCAGCCAGACTGGAAGGAAAACAACCATGAGGACCATGGCTACCACAAGATCTAGGATCCGTTTGAAAAAGTGATACATCATTTAGGAGTTCTCATACATTTCATGGTAAAGATCTTTGACCTGTGGAGCGCTTGACATTGGACAGACCAATAATCCTCCGTCCGTCTCAACAATAATCATGTTGTCAAGGCCAATGAGCCCGACTCCACTATTTTTGGATACGATCAGGGAATTTTTGGTGTCGATAAGGTTGGCTTTGCCAATGACAACGTTCCCATTTTCGTCCTTATCGAGTCCGTGGTAGAGGAGTTCCCAGGTCCCAACGTCGATCCAACCAAAGACCGCAGGGACTTCCCATTGAGTCCGGGGAGGGAGTTTTTCAAACAGACCATAATCGACGCTAGTTTTTTCGAATTTGGGATATTCGGTGGCGAGAGTTGCTTCCCAGTCTGGAGTATCGATTGAACCCTGAATACTTTTAATAATACTGTAGCTTTGGGGGGCGTATTCTTGGTAATACTTCAAGAGCAAGCTAGGTCGAGTTGCCATGTAGCCCGTGTGAATAAGGTATTTTTTGGAAGTGTAGAACTCTTGGGCTTTGACAACCGAGGGCTTTTCAACGAAGTGGACGAATTCGCGCACGACAAGGTCACCACTAGTCTTAATCGTATCGCCGACTTCGACCCAACCATTGTGAACGGTTGGGTAGGAGGGAATTGTGTCGACGTGGACGATAACCTCGTTTTCGTGAGCTTGAAGAGCCGCAAACTTGATTGCACGCAAAAAGGCAGGAACATCTTTGACCACATGGTCTGCGCCCCACAAAACTACCATAACCGCGTCCGGATGGCGCTTGTTGATCATGGCGGTTGCGATACCTAGTGCCCCCAAGTTGTCCCGCATGGCCGGCTCAAAAATAAAGTTGTTGGCGGGAACTTCTCCTGCCTGGTCCTTCAAGTATTCGCGGAACGAATCGCTGGTTGCGATGTAGATGTCCTCTGGATCAAAGCCGGCGAGCACTCTCTCGATAGTCTCTCTGAACATGGATTTTTTGCCCAAGATACTTTCGAACTGTTTGGGGTGAGCGGTACTGCTGATTGGCCACATGCGGGTTCCTTTGCCCCCACACATTACGAGCACTTTTATTTCTGGTTGTGTTTTTGACATAGTGTAGCTATCCTTTCTTCAAATTCATGCTTCCATTGTACTTTATCGAACTTGTGTACAGAAGCTTTGCATGCTGACGGGGCAAAGTTCATTGTCTCAAAGCTGTCAACAGCTTGGTTTAGAGACTGAGGTTCGATGGAGTTAAATAGTAAACCATTCTGGCCGTTTGTGACAACCTCGCGTGCTCCGCCCCCATTATAGGCGATCACGGGCACGCCGGCCGAGAGAGCTTCGCACATCCCGATCCCAAAGTCTTCTTCGTTGGCCTGGATAAAGGCGCGGGCATGTTGATAAAAGCCAACAAGTTCTAGATCAGAGACAAAACCGGGGAAAAAAATGTTTTCTCCCGCCAATTGCTTCAATTTTCTAGTGAGGACGCCAGTACCGACCACAACAAGGGGTCGTTTTGAAGTCTTGAAAGCCCGGACCACAAGGTCGATATTTTTGTAGGGAACGAGTCGGGAGACAACTAGGTAGTAATTGCTAATCTTTGGGACTATTCCCCTCATTTCAAATTTTTTTGTGTCTACGGGCGGATAGATGACAACGCTGTCGCGATGATAATATCTTTTCACTCTACTTTTCACGTGTTGACTAATAGAGATCATTTCGTCTGGTCTAGTTGAAGCTATTGTGTCCCAATGACGGAGAATTTCCATAATCTTAAAGATGAGAGGTCGGACTAATTTTTGTAAGGTACCAAACTGATTATTGTCGAGGTACGCTTGAGAATGACTCCAGAGCCAGCGGGTTGGGGTAAGACAATAGTTGACGTGGAGAGTATGTGCCCCGGTGATAATCCCTTTAGACATGCTCCCGACTGAGATTACAAGATCATAACTGCGAAAATCAAAGGACTCAAACGCGAAAGGCATGAGAAAGGGGATTAACTCGTGGCGCGTACGAAAGAACGGGAGCTTGTTTAAAAAAGAAGGGATGACTTTCCAGGCCCGAGTTAATGCTAACTCCTGGGGCGCGTGGACACTAGTATACCAGGGAGAGGAGGGATAGAGTTCGCTTAGCGACTGCAAAATCTCTTCTGCCCCACCCTTTTTATTGAGATGATCATAAACGAGGGCAATTTTCATTCAAGACCTCCGCAATTTCGAGTGCTGAACTTTCCCAGGTGCGAGGGTAAGAGAAATCCTGCTTTTTCGAGGGCTGACTAAGCTTGTCTGCGATTTTCGCGGCAAGATCAGCGGAATCTTGAGGATTAAAGTAGGTTGCGGAGGCACCATAGACTTCGCGAAAGACGGGAATATCAGAAACTAAGATGGGAGTCCTCAAGAGAAGTGATTCTAACCCCGGGAGTCCAAATCCCTCCATAAGTGAGGGAATAACGGTAAGCTTGGCCTCTTTGTAAAGGGTATGAAGCTTTGAGTCACTAAGTTGCTCAATTATCTGAATCCTCCCTGGTGGCAGAGCGTAGGGGGCCAATACTTTGTCGAGAAAATAATTGCGCTTGCTGACTATGACTAGATCATGGTCAATTTTTGAAGCTAGTTTCGAATAGGCTGATAACAAGAGAGAGAGATTTTTGTGAGGGTATGAATTGCCGACATAGAGAATGTAGGGGCGAGATGACTTTTCCTTTCTAATCTTGTCGACGCGGAAAATTTTGTCAGGCGCTTCGTAGACGACCCTAATCTTGGTCGGATTCACTCCAAAAAGGGTGAGAACGTCGTTTTTCACGGTATTACTGGGGACGATGATTGCCTTTGATTTTAAAACAGCAAAGGAAATAGTTTTGTTATACCCTAATCTTTTGAGTTGAAAAAAAAGTTTATTTCTGGTCGTTGTGTCGGAGTGAGAAAAGTGAGATTTGATGAGGTCGTGAATCGTGACAACGAAGGGGATTTTGAGATAAATGGGAACGTTGAAGTGAAAGCTATAGAGCAAATCCGGGTGGTAGGACTCGAATAGACGAGGGAGCTTAATCTGTTCCGTAAGCGAGTAGTGGGGAATGTCTATGGGAATAACCTTAACATTGCTCCCGAGCCTAAGATCTTTGTATTTGGGAGACGTAAAAACTAGGAGTTCGTGAGAAGAGAGAGCACGGGGTAAAAAATCGAGGACGTTTTTGGTATACCTGCCGAGACCCGTGTGCTCGGTCCCATAAAATCTGGCATCAATCGCGATTTTGCTCACTCTTGGTATTATAGCTTAATGGGCGAGTACGACCCGCTTGAATTTTAAAAGTCTAATCCCAAGCATGACTATCCAGTTGACATAAAAAGGGTATTTTGGAGCGTAATGTTTTTGATAAAAGATTTCCATCGCTTGGATTGACCAACCCTTCACTCTTCTGGTTGTGGCCTTTGAGGCGCTTGTCACCTTGCGGCTGGTCTTGCTCATCCCGGTGGTTGCCCCCTTGTAATGCTCTAAAACTACTTGAGGCCAGTACAGATTTTTGTAACCATGCTCTTTCAGGCGATAACACAGATCGAGATCCTCGCCGTAGAGCGGGAATTGTTCATCCCACCAACCTACCTTTTGCCCAACCTTGCGGCTCATAAGCATAAACATTCCCCCGACTGCGTCGACTTCGTGCTCAGTATCGTACCCAAGGTAACCCAGGGTGTATTTTGAAAATAAGGAGGACGTGGGAAAGAACTTTTCAAGGCCAGTAAAGTGGGTGAAGGCGGCCCAGGGGGTGGGAAAGCCCCGGTGACAAGTCTCGTCGATCTTACCGTTTACAACCAAGTTGACTCTGCCAGTC
>LCPA01000014.1 GCA_001003385.1 Microgenomates group bacterium GW2011_GWF2_47_9
TCCCATAGGGGGATAGTCGCAAGAATGTAAAAAGTCATTCTCACTAGACCATGACCAAGTGCCTGAGCTCTTTTTTAGCCTCTTTTACAAACGGACAGTTGTTCCTTAGTGTGTCCCAAAATTTCCGGGAGTGATTTTTGTGAACTAGATGAGTCAATTCGTGGATGACTACATATTCGACAGCAAGAGGCGAGGCATAGGCTAGTCTGTAGTTGAAGGACAGACCTCCTTTTCTCGAGCAGGATCCCCAATAAGATTTGACGTGTTTAAACTTGACTGCAGTCGGGTGGAGCAAGAGTGTTTCTGCATGCTTTTTGACTAAACTGCGCACGAATTCCTCAAGTTCTATATCCAAGATACGCCGCTTGGCAGGGGGGAGCGCGGGTTTAGCTTGCTTCTTGGTGATCCAGGCGGCATTCTTCTCGAGAAATTTTTTGATGAAAAATTCAGGCATTCGATAGGGAGCGCTGACGATCACTCCCCGGCTCGGATCAACTCGGACCGACAAGCTTTTCTTGCGCCTTTTGGAGCGAATTAAGGTGTAGGGTATAGCCATAACTCTTGTATTCTAGCCTATTTACCAAAGGCGATGGCGTCTTTTACGTGTGGGCCTGCGCCAAGAAGAGCGGCTAGCTTAAGGGAATAGGCGCCATAGCGGTCATTGACCTTATCTATTGCCTGGTATAAGCGTGTGGATTTTTTGACATCATCAATTAGCGATAGCTGAGAAATGGAAAGAGGGAGTAAATCGAAAAAAGACACGGCGAGATGTTTGACGGGATTATCAAGGCTAAACTGAGGGTAGAGAGACTTGGTGAGCGCTAAAAGTTCGCTGGTCGTAAAGACGGCCTTCGGCTGGGTGTGACTGTGACACGAGCTATCTGAGCCTTCGAAACGAAGGTACAGACTAACTCCTCTGGCGGCATATCCAGAAAGGCGCATGCGTCGGGCGGCTTTGTCGACCAACTTGGCTAGGATGGGAGACCAAGCTGGTTTCTGCATGGGAGAAGGCAAAACATAAGATTGACCGTATGATTTGCGGGCAAACTGATAATCGTCTACCTCCCAACCTCGAAGACGCATATACCAATCGTATGAGACGACCGATTGAAAAGCGGCTTTGACTTTGGTTGGTGAAGCATAGAAAAAGTCACGGGGAGTAAAGATACCTTGGGCTTTGAGTCTTTTTTCGAGACGCCTGTTGATGCCATGCAGATCACACAAACTAACCGAGTCGTAGATCTCGAGATAGTTTTTTGAGTTGATAAGGTCAAGACCGGCCGATTTGTGGAGATTGGAGGCTAGTTTGGCAAGAAAATTGTTGGGAGCCAGGCCGATAGAGACGGTAATCCATTCTCCGACCTGGCGCTTGATCAAGAGCATGATTTCGCGGGAAAGATCAAGGAGTTTTGCTTCACTATAATGAAAACTGTGAAAATCGAGCACAAATTCATCGATAGATTTCGAGATGACGGCGTCAGAAATTTTGGTGAGAATGCCCTCGATTGTATCGTGTACCTGGCGATATTTATTGGGGTCGGCCTCCCTTGTGACCAGAAATGGACAGATATTCTTGGCGTCGCCGACTAGCATGCCGGTTTTGATCCCCCACAACTTCGCCTCACGCGAAGAAGCCAGGATACAGCCATAGGGTTTGTTGGAGGCCGCGACAACCAAAGGGACGCCTCGCAAGAGCGGGTTGGCTTGTTGTTCCAAACTAGCAAAACACGAATTGATGTCGAGGTACATAATGGAGGCAGGGGCAGGGTTGAAAAAATTTTTAGTCTGGTAATCCATCGGAAATTTCCTCGATTGTCCAATGTAAATTATCGGTGTTGAGATTAAGTCTAAAGAAAAGATTATCCGAGGTAACTGAGAAAACGTGATGTTTGGAGGCCCCTTGCTGGTAGCTGTGATGAAGGCCCACTTGGAGGATGGGAAAGGTCTGATTGTGCCAAGAAAGGGAAATGGGTCTTACCTCTTTGCTTTTGTGATTATAGCTTGTGATGACTGAGACAGGCTCACGCAAGATTCTTTGCATAGCCTCAATATACTACCGAATATTACCCGAAGTCAACTAGTGGGATTAATCTTCAATGGTTTGGGTGCGTAGGAGAGAGAGGATCTTATTTGTCAATTCTGGGGTATAGCGGACACCAAAGGGGAGGAGGAGTTTGCGCTCCCCTGCCCCATTCTTGAAAATGAGGGTCAATTCGTCCGTGCCCCGGTTGCTTTGCAAAAGTTTGTTAAGTTCGAGTAGGGTCGCCTTACTTGTGCCACGAGGAACTATTACTTGATTCTTATCGTCCTCGTCTTCTTCGGGATCATCACTTACCGTCTCGACGGAGTCGGCAAGGATCGAGATAGTTTCTTCCCGCTCCTCGACTTTTCCCTTGATGACAAGGACCGAATTTTCGATAATGAGGCTTTTGGCGGTTTCGTAGACTTTGGGGAAAATGACGACGTCCACAGTATCGCTTTCGTCTCCCAAAGTAATAAAGGCCATTTCCTTGTTGGAGGACTTTGTGAAAACGACACGAATAGTTTTCACAAGGCCGGCGATGGTAGTTTTTTGACCTTTCTTTTCGTCGAGATCAATAATTTTACTCATCCATTCAGTACGGATTTTCTTGAGTTTGGCGACACTTGGATGTTCACGGAGGTAAATTCCAAGCAAGCTTCTTTCCATCTCCATTAGCTCCCGGTTCGAGTACTCGGGTTTGTTGGAATCGAATTTGTCCTCTACGAGATCCATTTTGTCGATGAGACTATCAAAGAGGCCGGTCTGATTGGTAGGGCCAGAGTTAGCTTTACCGATCCGGTTTCTAATTGCGTCGATTTCATCTAGAAGAACAGAGCGCTTGCCAAAAATATCGAACGAGCCAACCTTGATCAGACTTTCGAAAACTTTTTTGTTGACTTTTTGATTGTCGACTCGAGCTACAAAATCGGTAAAGCTCTTAAAGTCGCCCGCTCCACTACGCTCAGAGAGAATGTTGTCGATAGCCGCGGAGCCCACATTTTTGATAGCCTGCAGGCCAAAACGAATCCCTTTATTGTTAAGGGAGCCTGCGACTTCTTCGACGGAGAAGTCACTAGCCGACTTGTTGATGTCGGGTGGCAATACACGGATCTCCATATCTCGGCATTCCTCTAGAGACATAAAGAGCTTGTCCTCTTTGCCGGACTCAGCGGACATGAGGGCGGTCATGTACTCGACGGGATAATGCGCTTTCATGTAGGCCGTTTGGTAGGCGATCATGGCGTAACTAGTGGCGTGTGCTTTGTTAAAGCCGTAGCCGGCAAATTTCTCGATAAAGGACCACACTTTTTCGGCGATATCGCGGGAATAAGCCTTCTTGACAGCCTGAGCTAGAAACTTCTTGTGTTCCTTGTTCATGGTGGCGACCGATTTTTTGCCCATGGCGCGGCGTAAAATATCGGCTTCGCCTAGACTATAACCAGCCATTACGTTGGCAATTCTTAGTACCTGCTCTTGGTAGACGATGATGCCGTATGTTTCCCCAAGAATGGCTTTGAGGTCGGGATGCAAATACTTGACTGTATCTGGCTCTAGCTTGCCTTTGATAAAGTCGGGGATTAGGGCCATAGGGCCGGGGCGGTAGAGGGCGATAAGAGCGACGATATCGGAGAAAACGTCAGGACGCAGTTGTTTGGCGAGGCGCCTCATCCCACCGGATTCCATTTGGAAGACGCCGGTAGTCTCGCCACGCGAGATCATTTCAAAGACTTTTTTGTCGTCGAGGGGCAATCCCGAGAGGTCGACTTTAATCCCCTTCTCTTTCTCAACTAAATTGATAGCGCTTTGGAGGATCGAGAGGTTCCTTAGTCCCAAGAAATCCATTTTCATGAGGCCGATTGCGTCATCTTTGACGTTGAGGTCAAGAGCATACATATCATATTGAGTAGTGATATTGCCACCCTTACTATCTCTTTGAATGGGAGCGTACTTTACGATCGGGGCATCGGCGATAATGACGGCGGCGGCGTGAGTCGAGGCATGTCGGGCGACACCTTCGACTTTGCGGGCGAGGTCTAAGAGCTCTTTGTACTTGGGATCCTTGTACATTTCCTGGAGTTCGCTGACGCCGGCAAGGGCAGTACTAATCGAGTTGCCAAGCGGGATGAGCTTGGCGACGCGGTCGGGCTCGGAGTATGGCAGGCCAAGAACCCGCCCAATGTCACGGATGGCGGCCCTGGCTTCCATGGTGCCAAAGGTAATGACTTGGGCAACGCGGTCCAAGCCGTATTTTTCAGAGACATACTGGATGACCCGGTCGCGGGAGATATCGGCAATGTCGACGTCGATATCGGGGGGGGAGGGACGCTGAGGATTTAGGAAACGTTCGAACTGCAAGCCATGAATCAGGGGGTCTATTGAAGTAATCCTGAGGATATAGGAGACAATGGAGCCTGCGGCACTACCTCTACCGGGGCCAATCCGGATCCCACAGCCTTTGGCCCAGTTGATAAAATCTTGAACGATTAGAAAATAGCTAGCATAGCCTTTGTCGCAGATTACTTCGAGTTCGTACTCTACTCGCTCTAGGATTTCGGGGCTTTTTGACGGATATCTAGTTGAGATTTTGTCCCTCACCATTTTTTTCAGGTGTTCTTCGGGGGTGAGTTTGTTCGGAACAGGATACAAAGGATAGATCATTTTACCGGTCGGGATTTCTAGATTACATTTATCGACGATTTGACGGGTATTGGAGATGGCGTCGGGGAGGTCGGCAAAAAGATCGGCCATCTCGCTTTTGGACTTGAGGTAGTAGGTAGGCGAATCGATCATGGTGAAGCGATTCTTGTCGTCTAGGGTTGTACGCGTCTGGATTGAGAGGAGGGCATCCTGCGCCCGGGCATCTTCTTGGTTGACGTAGTGGACGTCGTTGGTCGCGATTATCGGAACTCCGTATTTGCGGGAAAGCGCTACCAGCTCTTTGTTTAAGGGATCAAGCATTTTCTCAAGACCGGTGTGTCGCTGGAGCTCGATGTAGTAGTCATCCTTAAATAAGTCCAGGTATTTCTTAAGCAGTTCTTCGGCTTTGGCCATGTCCCCTTTTTGAATAGCCTGAGGAATTTCTCCCTGAGGACAACCGGAGGTAGTGATGAGTCCACCCCGATATTTCTCAAGCAGTTCCCAGTCGAGACGGGGCTTGTAGTAGAAGCCTTCTAAGTGAGCAAGGGTGGTAATTTGCATGAGGTTGCGGTAACCCTCGAGATTTTTGGCAAACAAAAGGAGATGGTTGGTTTTAAAATCGCGCGATCTATCGAAGCGTGAGCCGGCGGTGTAGTATGCCTCGAGGCCAATAATGGGCTTGATCTCGGCCTTCCTCATGGCGTTATAGAAGTGGACGGCTCCGTACATGGCGCCGTGGTCGGTGATCGCAAGAGCATCCATTCCATGCGCTTTGGCGGCCGCGGCCAAGTCCTCGTTTTTGCAGAGCCCGTCGAGGAGGGAAAATTGGGTGTGGACGTGAAGGTGAGTAAAGTCGATGTTGGTCATAGAGACAGCTACTTTAGTTTTTTCTTCAGGAGTTCGCTTGCTATTTTCGCGTCGGCCTTCCCGCTTGTTTCTTTCATCACAAAACTCATAAGATACCCTAGGACTCCTAGTTTGCCGGACTGATATTCGAAAACCACTTGCTTGTTATCTTTGATAACTTTGTCCACGATAGGCTCAAGTACCGAAGGATCGCTAATCCGACTAGAGTTGGAACGACGGATCGTATCGACAATTGTGCTGGCAGACTCACGTGAACTAATTTTTTTGTTCACGAGGAGGTTCGCGGCATGGGCGATAAGACTGGCGTCAATCGCGCCAATTTCGCTCAACAAATTGGCGAGCGATTCATTTTTGGCGATTAGTTCGGCGGATTTCTGGCTCACACCTTGTGTGACAAGGGAGGAGATCCGATCAGAGGGAAGGAGGGGCAGACGAGCTCGGATGCTTTCGGTATAAGCCTTGGGAAACAACAAAGGAGGGATGTCTGGCTCTGGGAAATAACGGTAGTCGGCGGCCTCTTCTTTGGTGCGTTGACTGACGGTAGAGTTTGTGTCGGCACGGTAGCCACGGGTTTCCTGAACAGGTAGCTTGCCGGCACTAAGAATCTCGGTTTGGCGAGCGATTTCGTAGATTTTTGACTTCTACTTTGTAGGGGGGGAGACTAGATGACTCGGTAAGAGAAATGTTGCACTCTAAGCGCATACTCCCCTTTTCCATGTCACAATCGGAGACTCCAAGCGCTCTTACGATATCACGGATTTTCTTGAGTAATTCTTTGGCTTGCTCTGCGTTTTTGATGTCTGGTTCGGTAACGATTTCTACTAGAGGTACACCTGAGCGGTTGAAATCGACCAAGGTCACCTTTTTCCCATCTAGCGTAGAGTGAAGGAGCTTGGCCGTATCTTCTTCCATGTGAACGCGGGTAATCCCTACCCGACCTTGGGAAGTTTCGAGATAACCATTTTGACAGAACGGCTCGTCGTATTGGGAGATTTGATACCCTTTGGGGAGGTCGGGGTAAAAATAGTGCTTGCGGTCAAACTTGCTGACATTCGCGATTTTGCAGTTTAGGGCGAGGCCGATAAGCAGACAATCTTCAATCGCTTTTTTGTTGGGGACGGGGAGGGCGCCGGGCAGGCCCAAGCAGACGGGACAGGTATAGATATTGGGCTTGTCTGCCCCAAAGGGATTGTTGACACAGCCACAGAACATCTTGCTCTTGGTCTTTAGCTCGATATGGATCTCGGCCCCGATGACGGGTGAGTATTTTGTGTCTGTCATACCTTTTTCTCCAAAATCGCTGGCTTTGTCAGGTGCCAGCTCGTTTTTGCTTGGTAGGCGTGGGCAAGGTTTAGCAAGGTCGCTTCCTCAAATTTTTGCCCTACCAGTTGAACCCCAATCGGGAGACCGTTTGCGTGAAAGCCACTCGGGACTACGATGGCAGGGGAACCAATGAGGCTGACGGAGGTGTTGTAGAGATCGGCGAGCATGTTGGCCAAGGGATCACTAATGAGGTCGCCGAGCTTGGGGGGCATGATCGGATTTTCGGGCATGAGAATTACGTCGCATTGCTTAAAGGCCTGTTTAAAGGTCTCAATAAGAATGGTGCGGATCTTGAGGGCTTTGCGGTAGTAGGCGTCGTAGTAACCAGAGCTTAGGTCATAACTCCCAATCATGATGCGGCGCATTGTTTCCTGACTAAAAAGATCCCGAGTACCACCGTATCGCACCGCGTCGTAGCGAGCTAAGTTGGAGCTAGTTTCTGAGGGGGCGATAATATAGTAGGCCGCAAGAGCGACCTCGGCTATTGGCAAAGAAACACTTGTTAGCTGACAACCCATTGACTCTAGAACACTCCCAAAGGCTCTAGTGTTTTTGGCGATTTCGCTGTCAAGCCCAGGGCCAAACATATCGTCGGCGATGCCGATTTTCAGTTTTTTGAGGGGAGTAGAAATGGCCTTCGCATAGTCGGGGACGGGTTCGGGCGAGGAGGTGGCGTCGTATTTGTCGAGTCCGGCAATGATACCAAGGACGACGGCCAGGTCTTCGGCAGATTTGGCAAATGGGCCGACGGTGTCCATGGAGGAGGCATAGGCCACACAACCGTATCTACTAACCCGCCCATAGGTCACTCTTAGGCCTAAGATATTGTTCCAGGCGGCGGGGTTGCGGATACTGCCCCCCGTGTCTTCACCAATTGCAAAAGAACACATCCGCAGAGCGACAGCGGCGGCTGGTCCGCCAGAGGATCCGCCGACAACTCTCTCGGGGTCGTAGGGGTTTTTGCCCATACCATAATCAGAGTTTTCGGTACTGGCACCGTGTCCCCACGCGTCTTGGTTGCCTTTGGCCAAGAGGATTGCTCCGGCATTTTTTAGTTTTTGGTGGACGGTTGCTGAGTAGGGAGAAACATAGTCGTCAAGGAGCTTTGAGGCACAGGTTGTCCTAATTTCGGGCGTGACATAACTGTCCTTTAGGACATAGGGAATCCCGTATAGGGGCAGATTTTTGTCTAGCAAACTTAGTTCTTTTAGCGCCTTCTCTTTGTCGACTACGCTAATCAGGGTATTGAGGTTTTGACTATGGGCCTTGATGTTGGCGTAGGCCTCTTCGATCACTAGAACAGGATCTATTGAACCATCACGATAGCCTGCGAGTAGTTCGGTAATTTGACGGTCTAGTAACATATTTACTCCAAAACGGCAGGAACGACAAAGTATCCATTAGCTGTAATCTTGGCATTTTGTAAGGCTTGGGATTGGGTGAGCATGCGAGATTCATCAAGCTCGTCTTCCCGCCAGACATTAGTTAGTCCCGCGACCTGGTTGGTTTCGGGGACGGCGGAGGTGTCGGTTTTTTCAAGAGTATCAACGTATTCGTAGACGGTGGCGATTTGGTCGACTAAGATTTTTTTGCGCTCTTCGTCTAGTGGTAAGTTGGCTAGACGAGCCAAGTGGGTAACATCTGCAATGCTTATTTTTGTTCCTGCCATACAGAAAGTAGTTTAGCAGGATCAGAAGTCTTTTGGAAGTTGGGGTTTTTGCCGATATTGATCGTTTTTTCCTTATCAAATTTGGGCTCGAGGATGAGGGATGCGAGCTCGTCGAGAATTTCGTTTTGGATTAACCTTTTCAAGGGTCTTGCGCCGTAGTTTGGATCGTATCCTTTTTCAGCCAGATATGTTTTCACTTGATCAGTTACGTTGATCTTAATGCCTTGAGACTCGATGTTTACAAGGGCACGGGCGAGCTCGTTGTCAACGATTTTACCCATGTTACTAGGGTTTAATCCTTGAAAGACAATGATTTGATCAAGACGGTTTAGGAACTCGGGTTTAAAAATTCCCCTGACAAGATCCATGACTCCAGTCCGAATAGAATCCCAGTTTTTGCCGCCACTTTCAATAATAAGATCGCTCCCGATATTGCTGGTCATAATGATTATCGTGTTTCGAAAATCGACTGTGCGACCCTTGCCGTCGGTTAGCCTGCCTTCATCGAAAATCTGCAAGAAAATGTTGAAGATCTGGGGATGAGCTTTCTCGATTTCGTCAAGCAAGACAACTGAGTAGGGTTTCCGGCGGACAGCCTCGGTGAGTTGACCCCCCTCTTCGTAGCCAATGTATCCGGGCGGAGCACCTATGAGTCTTGCAACTGTATGCTCTTCACTATACTCGGACATATCTAGTCTAATGAGAGAGTTATGGCCTGCAAAGAGTTCGCTCGCGAGGGCTTTGCCTGTTTCTGTTTTGCCAACGCCTGTCGGGCCTAGGAAAAGGAAGCTCGCAATCGGCTTATCGGAACTACTGACCCCGGCGCGAGAGCGACGGACAGCCCGGGCGACGGCCTGAACAGCCTCGTCTTGTCCGATGACTCGTTTGGCAAGACTTGACTCGAGGGTTAGCAGTTTTTCACTTTCAGATCCGACAAGTTTGGTAACCGGGATGCCTGTCCAGCGGGAGACCACGAGGGCAATATCTTCTTCGGAGACTCTCTCTTTGAGCAAGCGAGTATCGGCCGGGATCGACGCCCATTGCTTTTCTGCCTCGGCAAGTCTTTTTTCCAACTCTGGAAGCTTGCCATATTTGATCTCGGCGGCCTTTTGTAGGTCGACTTCACGTTCTGACTTTTCTAGCTCCAAGCGCAAAACGTCTAGGTCTTTTTTTGCTTGTGAGAGCAGAGAGAGAATCTTTTTTTGTGATTCCCATTGTCCCAGTTTCTCCAACAATACTGATTTTTCGCTGAAAATAGTCTCACCTAAATCCTTTTGTTTCTTCTTGGCATTTTCGCCCTTTTCTTTTTTAAGTCCGGCTAACTCAATTTCTTTTTGAGTGATACCTCTTTTTAGGGTATCGAGTTCGACTGGGAGTGACTCGGCCTCGATTTTGAGAGCTGAGGCCGCTTCGTCGACAAGATCGATTGCTTTATCAGGGAGATACCTGTCTGGGATATAGCGCTTTGACAAAGTAACGGCGGCAATGAGAGCATCGTCTGAAATTTCGATCCCGTGGTGAATCTCGTACTTTTCCCTGAGACCACGAAGTATTGCGATCGAATCCTCTACCGCCGGCTCATCGACAAAGACCGGTTGGAAACGTCGCGCAAGGGCCGGGTCTTTTTCGATATACTTGCGGTATTCGTTTACCGTCGTTGCGCCTATCATGTGAAGACTACCTCGAGCGAGGGCGGGCTTTAGCATATTACCGGCGTCAACTGCTCCCTCTGCACCTCCGGCCCCGACGATGGTGTGGAGTTCATCGATAAACAGAATGAATTTCCCCTCAGCCGCGTCGATCTCTTTGAGGAGGGCCTTCAGGCGCTCTTCGAATTCTCCCCGGAATTTGGCGCCAGCGAGGATTTGTGACACATCAATCACCAAAAGTTCTTTGTTCTTGAGAGAGTCGGGGACATCGCCGGCAACTATCCGGTTGGCGAGCCCTTCGGCGATGGCAGTTTTACCAACACCTGGATCTCCAACGAGCACAGGATTGTTTTTGGTGCGCCGGGAAAGAACTTGCATGACACGACGGATTTCCTGGTCACGTCCGACAACAGGATCGAGCTTGCCAGCTTTTGAGAGCTCGGTTAAATTGAGGGTGTAGAGCTCGAGTGGACTTTGCGATTGTGCAGTCTCCATACGCTTAGTATAGCTATATTTGGCAGTCTGTCAATGTGAGTGCCAATGACGAATTTGTTTAACCTGCCTGTCCTTCAAGGGCGGCAATCCGTTCCTTGAGAGGAGGGTGCGTGCTAAAGAGCTGGGCAAGCCAGGAGCCGTGCGTTTCTTTGGTAACTGGATCATCGATATATAAGTGGGCGGTCGCGGTACTCGCAGTTTCTAGTTCGATATTTTCGTTGGCGGCAATTTTCTTAAGTGCACTAATTAACCCTGAGGGTTGGCGGGTAAGGAAGGCTGAGGAGGCATCTGCCAAGAATTCCCGCCGCCTACTAATCGCAAATTGCATGAGTTGAGCTAGAATTGGCGCGAGGATAATAAACAAGAGGCCAATCACCATAATAAGCGCGCTCCCACCTCGATCATCCCGGTCTCGGCCACCCCGAAAGCTAATGCGCCAGGCCCAGTTGAGAACCATAGAAATCGAACCGACAAGGACCATGACAATGGTCATGAGGCGAGTGTCGTAGTTTTTGATGTGTGAGAGCTCGTGCGCAAGGACCCCTTCTAGCTCGGTCCTGTCTAGTTTGTCCAAAAGCCCGGCGGTGACGGCAATCGCGGCATGTTCGGGGTCACGTCCGCAAGCAAAGGCGTTAAGCGCTTGTGAGGGGATAATATAGGCCTTGGGAGTGGGGATGCCGGCGACGCGAGCGAGATTACCAAGAATACTATGATACTTTTGATAATCTTTGGGGTTGGCAGGAACGGCGCGAGCTAGGGAAAGGGCGATTGAGTCGGAGTTGTACCAACTGATATAACTGCCAACGCCCGAAACTAGGAGGGCAAAAAAGAGGAAAGTCCAGTCGTAGTCGTAGAGGTAAGTAAAAAACCAGCCAAAAGCAGAGACAAAGACCACAAAGAACATGATTACCAAGACGCTACGCCTTTTGTTTGACGATATTTGCTCGTAAACATTGAGCATGTTGTTCCTTAAAGATTGATTTTGGGGGACTCTACATCTTTTGGAGAGACGCTAAGCGCATTCTCCATATCGGCAAGCTTGAGACCTGCTTGCTCTTTGAAAGAGAAGAGATTGGCGACAATATTGGAGGGGAAGGTAACAACTTTAATGTTGTAATCGGCCGTGAGGTCGATGAGGGTACGCCTGGCGTACATAATCTTGTCGGCCGTATCGCGCAGTTCTCCCATAAGATTTATGATTGTTTCGTTGGCTTTGAGTTCGGGATTGCTCTCGACGATTACACTCAGACGGGGCAAAAGGTCGCTAAGGGCACCAGCGGCACCTGCCTGGACGCTAGGATTGTCCGATTTGGCGGCCGAGGCGATTTGTTTTCTGGCTTCTGCCAAGGACTCGAGAATTCCTTTTTCGTGGGATAGATATCCTTTGGCGCTTGCCTCTAAGTTGGGGATAAGGTCTGCTTGACGTTTGAGTTGGTTACCAATCTCCTGAATACTGGCTTTGATCCTGGTCAGAGAAGTCTGGAAGAAGTTGTAGTTTGAGACGAGATAAGCGGCGATGAGAAAAAGTAATCCGAGAAATAACCAAAGCAAGCTCATGTCGGTCCTCCTAAAATTTACTGTATATACCTAAAAGTATAGCACGCTATACTAAACCCATGATGAAGCTGTGGAGAAATGTCGGCATTTTGATCTTCCTATATACGATTGTGCTAATTCTTCTGGGGAGTTATAAGCCTAACTTCTTTGATTCGGCTCTAGCCCAGCTGGCAGGCAAGTATGCAGGGATGGGACTAACTCCGTACCGAGACTTTGGGATGGTATACCCTCCCCTACAGTTTTTGTTTTGGGGGATGTTTAAAGAGAACGCCAGTCAGGCGACGATACAAGTCGTGTCGGGACTTATTTACCTTGTAGTTTCCGCAAGAACTTATCAGCTTTTGAAGACAGGTTTGGGTCGTTCACCAGATGATTTTCAGATAGGCGCTTTGGCAATTATAGAGGCTGTCATTTTGCGCCAGCTCTCTTTGCGGGGGATTTTGCCTCTTTCCCTAGCGCTCCTTTTGATTTGTGAGATTTGGGCGAGCGTTAAGGTGAACAGACAAAAATACACAGTCTTGTGGCTCGGGATGATTATGATGTGGCTAAGATGGGACACGGGAATAGTTTTGGCGGCTCTTACACTTTTTGTTGCCTTTTTTTCTGTGAACTTGCGGAAAACTGCCCTGCTTCTTGCCTTGGGAGTGGTACTTGGTGGAGCGGCATTATATTTGTATCTACAGGCATTAGGCATATTGGAGCTAGGGTGGGACTATATTGTACGGATGCCGATTTGGCTCACCCAAACCTACCGCGATTTGCCCCTGCCAACGAGTTTTTCTCTCCGATCACCAGACATGATGATCTATCCGACTTTGGCGATTGTAGGGCTTATCGGCGCTAAACTACTGTCTTCTTCTGGGCCCTTGTATTTACGCATTATGCTTTTGGGATTCACGGTCCTGTACCTTCCCTATGCTCTAGGGAGAAGTGATTTTGGACATTTTCAACCATTGTGGCTTGTTTCAGCTTTGAGCTTATTCTTCGTTGAGGGCATTTGGGGAGTGTCCCGCTGGGGCCGGGCTTTGCTTAGCCTGACCCTCATTATGGTCGCACCATGGTTTTTGTATAACTCGTTTTGGCTCCAGCCAAAGGTGGGGGAGGCGCATTCTAGCGTAGAGAGGGAAATCGGAGAGTGCCAGAAGATCGCAAGCGGGGCTTTGGCAAGCAGTATTTTTGTGGGACGCAAGAATTATGACCACTATCTGTTTAATATTGCCTCACTTTACCTAGTGCGGGGCGACTTGCCCCCGGCAACCAGATTCATTGCAGAGGAACCGGGGATCCAGAGTAGCTGTAAATACGGGGGGGAGGTGGCGCAAGAACTTGCCGAGGCAGAGCACCCCATCTTAATGTTCTTGGAGCTTGATAACCACGGGAGTGAAAACAAGGCAACAGCAGAGATGAAGTCTTGCGGGAAAATAGAGTACTTTCTCGAAAACAATGAGAGTGAGTATCTTGGGAGTTGTACAGCCTGGGGCCATCCTTTTGAGGTCAGGCTATACAAATAAACTAGCGGTCTAGCTCTTGGTGAACAAATTTGTTGACTACCGATAGACCCTCTTTCATGCTAACCTGGCTTGTCCAACCGAGAAGAGTGTTGGCACGCGCAAGATCGCAATGGCGACCGCGAACCCCCTGTATTTTATCTAGCTCGTGAACTTTGTGGATTGTTACCCCCTCAATTTCGGCGATTAGGTCGACAAGAGCATTGATGCTTAATAAATCGGTGGTGCCGAGGTTTATTGGCTCTTCGATATTTGACTCCATTAAACGCCAGATTGCTTCGACACAATCATCGATATACAGGAAAGATCTTGTTTGTTTGCCATCACCCCAAATCTTGACCTGTCCTCCCTCCCCAGCCAAAATTACCTTGCGGGTGAGGGCAAGAGGAGCCTTGGAACGGAGGGTGTCAATGAGACACTCGGGGCCGTAAATATTGAAGAATCTGGCAATTCTTACCTCTAGACCGTAGTCCTTGGCATATGCTTGGTATAGCCTTTCACTAAACAGTTTTTCCCAGCCATACTCGCTATCTGGTTCGGCCGGATAGGCAGACTTTTCGGTGAGAGGGATCGCCTTGACTTTGCCTTGCTTGGCGACCGGGTAGACGCAGGCTGAAGAAGAAAAGAACAGCCTTTTTACGCCGTTCTCACGACAAGATTCGGCGGTATTGGCGTTTATGATAACGTTGTCGTGCATAATCATGGCACGAATGGTGGTTGTAAACTCGATACTGCCGTTTTGGGCGGCGAGTGCATAAACCTCATCGATATTTTTGGTAGCTTTGGCGCAGTTTCTATATTCTCGTAGATCGGCAATAAGGAAGTCGTCAAAATCGTCTAGAGAGGAAAAGAGGGGTTTGACAAGGTCAACACCCCGGACCCAGTAACCCTTACTCCTGAGGAAGCGTGCCAGGAAGTGGCCAATAAAACCCCCAGCGCCGGTAATGAGTACTCGCTTTTTCATAACAATTATATTGTCGTCGCCCTAGTTCTTTTTCGCAACCAGCAAACTTTGTCCGGCAAAAGGACGAAAGATGGGGGGCAAGGCTAAGAAGAGTTTGATTAACGAGGGATGAACGGGAAGATTAGACTTTACGGTGAGGGGGAGGAAACGTTTGACAAACTCGACGGTTGTAAGCCCGGAGGTGCGGAAGGCCTCTTTGAGACTATTCCCGTTTAGGGGAATGATATGGTCGATGTGATCCCAATACCTCGCGCCAACAAGGTCGATGTTGGGCTGAATGACAATGACCTGCCCGCCCTTTTTGAGAAGCCGTTTACAGTCGGATAGAAGAGTCAGCAGGTCAACCCTGCTTTCGAGGTGTTCGAGGAGGTTACTAAGGATAATCACGTCAAAGCTGGCCCCTTTGATTTTTTTGAGGTGATGGGTGTTTCCGTGATAGAGGTGGATATTGCCGGCGGCAAAGCGCTTGAGATCGGGATTGGGGTCGAGAGCGTACTTTTCACGAGCGATAATTGCGTTAATAAGTTCACACCGACCGGCGCCGATGTCTAGAACTATGCTATTTGGCCTGATATAGCGCGGGAAGAAGTGGGTGGCCAAGTACTGCCAGAGCACGTTTTTGGCCTTGACTTCCCTGGCCGTAAAGCGGTCTTTGTAAAGCGGTTGTGAGTCGAGCATAAGTAATTAACATTCTACAACAGTATAATAAGTTTAATGCGCAAAGATAATTTTCATGTAACGATAGTGATCCCTGTTTTTCACGAAGAGGCGGTGATCCAAAGCACAATTGAGCAGATTGAGAAAACTGTGAAAACCAAACATCGATTCTTAGTCGTTGCCGAAAACGAGCGTGATTCGACCATCGCGGTAATCTTGAAAATGCCGAGCGAACTTACTCAAAACCTAACGCTCATCAAGAATAAGTACAAGCCTGGGATCCCCGGCTCGATGAAAACAGCCTTTGAGGCCGTGAAAACAGAGACGGTCGTCGTGATCGCGGCTGATCTGACCGACGACCCTCATTATGTGGACGCGATGTATGAAAAGATTCGTTCGGGGTACGACATTGTGTCTGCGAGCCGCTACAGCGGGGGTGGGACCTACTTGGCAAAGCGAGACGCCAAGTATTATTTATCGAAGTGGGCAAACTGGTTGTCCCCTACTCTCTTGTCTATCTCAACAAGCGACCTGACCTACGCCTACAAAATGTACCGCACCGAGGTAGTCCAGACAATCCCTATCGAGGCGACGGGTGGCTTTGAGTATGCAATGGAGCTGACGATCAAGGCCGCGCGACGCGGGATGAAGATCGGGGAAATCCCGGCGAGATCGGTGGAGAGACAGGTCGGTGAGTCAAAGTTTAGATTGTGGAAGTGGAGCAGGCAGTACTTGAGATGGTTTTTGTGGGGGATGTATCTACGCCTTCGGAATCTCTGGCGAGGCTGAAGGGACTCGAACCCTCGACCTCTTCCGTGACAGGGAAGCGCTCTAACCAACTGAGCTACAGCCCCAGAGAACTAGAAATATTATACACGAAGAAAAGTAATATTTGACTTACCCTATAAAGATTTGCTACATTAGACTCACAAAATATTAGTAGTATATTCATCTGCCCTGGATGGAGGATAAAATGGAAGAGAAATTAAAGCAGTTTCTCAAAACTATAAAGCTTAATGAGTCTTTACTGTCAATGATTTTTGGGATCGTGACGGTAGTCTTGGTAGGCGTGTTGGTTTTTAGAATTTATCAGGGTAGACGAGCGGAGATTACGGAAACGGCCGACACTACGGAGCAGTCGCCTGTTGCCGAGACAATGGGAGAAGTACCAGTCGAGGTCAAGGAAGATGGCAAGAAATACCCGACAAACTTGCCTGAGACCTACAAGGTGGGGGCAGGTGAGCATCTATGGATGATTGCTGAGAAGACCTATGGATCCGGTTATAACTGGGTCGAGATCGCCAAAGAAAATAATCTTGCCAATCCAGGAATTTTGTACGAAGGTCAGGAATTGAAGCTACCCAAAGTAGCGGTCGTCGAGGTGCCTGGCATGCAAGCCACAAACGAAATCTCGGGAGACACCTATACAGTTGTGAAGGGTGACAACCTCTGGAATATATGTGTGCGAGCTTATGGGGACGGATATAAATGGAGTGAAGTTGCCGAGTTTAATAAGCTGGCAAATGCCTCGGTAATAGAAGTTGGCCAAGTGATCAAACTGCCTAGATAAAGTTTGAATTAATATAATAAGCGATTTAGAAACCTCCCTTTCGGGGGAGGTTTTTAGAGGGTGACGATACTGAGCGAGTTGGTGTTTCCAGGCTTTTGCCAATGCTGACCATGGACAAAGACAACTGTTTCGCCGGGGACTAAGTACCCTAGCTTGAGCATTTTCTTGACCACCGTATCGATCGAGCTAAACTCGCCAGTTGGCAAATCGACGAGGGCGGGGGTGAGACCGAAGGAGACGGTGAGTTGTTCGGCGGTATGGCGGTTGTTGGTTGTTGCAATGACGGGAATTGCGAGGCGATGCTTGGCGAGCGGTCTCGGTGAATACGACAACCTTGTCGATTTTGGGCTTGATTGGAGAGATGACTATTGAGGCTACCGAAGCGGCAATGGTGCTTGAGGCGTCGGTTTCTTCGCAGGCGACTTGGTGGACGTTCCTTTTTCCTTCATTCCATTTGGCAATTTTTGTCATTGTTTCGACTGCTCGCACCGGGTACTTGCCACTTGCTGATTCGCCGGAGAGCATGATGGCGTCGGTCCCTTCGAAAATCGCGTGGGCGACGTCCGTGACCTCGGCTCGCGTGGGGCGAGGGTTATTTATCATTGATTCGAGCATTTGGGTCGCGGTGATGACGGGCTTGTGGAGGACCCGGCACTTGTCAATAATGGTCCTTTGCCAAAAAGCTAGCTGTTCGAACGGTACCTCGACTCCTAGGTCGCCCCGGGCAATCATGACAGCGTCAGAAGCGAGAATGATTTCGTCGAGCCGGTCGAGAGCGGGCTGGCTCTCGATTTTGGCGACGATCATGGCATGCATACCACGAGCAAGCATCTCGGTTTTAAGCACATTAATGTCGTGCGCCGAGCGAACGAAGGATAAACCAACGAAGTCGACTTTGTTTCTGGCGTTTGCGTCTAGTTGGCGGATATCGTTTTCGATAAGTGAGGGGAAGTCGATATCCTTGCCCGGCAGATTAACTCCTTTGCG
>LCPA01000015.1 GCA_001003385.1 Microgenomates group bacterium GW2011_GWF2_47_9
CCTCTTTGTGGTTTGTATTTTCACTCTGGGGGGCGTTACTTTCGGGACGACCATACCCCCACTATTTGCAGGAGCCGTTTGTGCCACTATCACTACTTATCCCCTACTTGTTTGTGATTGAGAGTGTATGGGGGTGGGGTATAGGCGCGATAATCTTGCTGTCGGTTGGGTATGTCAGTAAGCAGATTGGCTTTTGGACTTATGATACCTGGGGGCTATACAAGAACTTTATAGGGGTGACGACGGGCAAGATGACCAAGCAGGAATATGTGGAGAAATTTGACGGAGCGAGGCGGAATTATGCGATTGGAGAGTATTTGAATGAACGCTTGCAGGAACAGGAGGAAATATACCTTTGGAGTAACGATGCCGCTGTATATAATCTAACAAATAGATTGCCGGCGGGCGGGAAATATATTGTTGACTTTCATGTTCGTGACCTAAAAAAACATGATTATGTGATGGAGAATTTGCGAATAGGCAAACCAAAGTACATTGTAGTATTCCCTGGCACGGCCGAGTTTCCCCAACTTGAGGAGTTTTTGGAAAGATACTATATGGAGACGTTCCAAAAAGAGGGGGCGGTTGTATATATGAGGCAAGGCGAATGGTAAAATTTATTATTCCAATTGACCCAGCGGAGCTCGTACCCAATAATCAGTATCGCAAATACTATTCCCTATCAATTTTGATAATTCTGGGGATGGTGGGGGCCACGGCTTTATTGTGGAGAAGTCTGCCGAGGGTGGTACCACTATTTTTTACTAAACCATGGGGTGAGGCTAGGCTGGCGGAAAAACCCTTACTACTTCTTTTGCCAAGTTTGGGATTTCTAATAGTAGTTGTCAACCTGATATTGGGTAGGATGTCGAGGAATATGACAAAGTTGTTGGCATATACGGCGGCTGGAGCTACGCTTTTAATTAACCTCATGCTCGCAATAGCGATATTTGGCATAATACAATCGGTATTATGAATGCCTTTGCGCTTGGCGGCTTGCCTTTTTTGTTTGCATTCATTTTGTCATGCGCGATTACATACCTCACAATTTTGGTTTATAGGGGTCTAGGAATTGTAGACAAGTCAACCAGAACTGACCATCCAAAGAACGTCCATACTGAGCCCGTGCCGCGGGGCGGCGGGATCCCAATATATGCGAGTATGTTTTTTGTCACGGCGATGTTTTTGCAATTTGACCCGCATGTCGCGGCAATACTTGGGGGAGGACTTATTTTAGTGGTGCTTGGGGTGCTTGATGATTTATTTAATTTGTCACCTTACTTGCGACTTGGGATGGGGGTAGTCGCGGCCTCAGTAGTTGTAATCTCGGGGATTGGGATCAGTTATATTAGTAATCCCTTGGGCGGAGTAATAAATTTTGAAGGTTACCAGATAGCGTTTGAGTTTTTGGGTCAACTTAGAACTTTTAATTTGATAGCGGATACGCTCGCCGTACTCTGGATCACTTGGGCGATGAATTTTGTGAATATGGGGGCAAAGGGTCTCGACGGCCAATTGCCGGGAGTGGTTGTAATTGCTGGCGTGGTGATGGGGATATTGAGTTTTCGCTTCGCTAACGATATCACGGCTTGGCCTAGCGCGTATTTGTCGTTTGCCCTAGCGGGGGCATATGCGGGACTTTTGGTATTTAATTTCTATCCGCAGAAGATTATGCCTGGATGGGGAGGCGGGTCACTTGCTGGGTATTTCCTCTCGGTATTGTCGATATTGTCGGGGGCAAAAGTGGCAACGGCGTTAATTGTGCTTGGTGTACCACTAATGGATGTTATTTATGCTGTAATCCGCCGCGTGATGGCCGGGAAATCGCCGGTATGGGGGGACGACCAGCACCTACACCATCGATTGTTAAAGCTCGGCTGGAGTAAGAAACAGGTGGCGGGGTTTTATTGGCTGGTAACGGCAGTCCTTGGAATTGCGGCCTTGCAGTTGAATAGCCAACTCAAGATCTATACAATAGTTCTGACAGCAGTCGGAGTAGGAGGGTTGTTATTGTGGGTCAATTTATTCTTATCGTACGGTCGGCGCGGGTAGCTCAATGGATTAAAAATGTGACCGTGTTTGCCCCGATTGTTTTTTCGGGATTTTTGTTTGTTCCAGGGGCTTTGCCGAGAGTGATGTGGGCATTTTTTCTTTTTTGCGGCTTGTCTTCCGCCATTTACTTTTTCAATGATCTAGTCGATATCAAGAAAGACCGACTACATCCCTTTAAGAAGAAAAGGCCAATCGCAAGCGGAGAGCTGGAGCTTGTGAACGCAATCGCAGTTTTTTTGGCTCTTGCAGGAGCAGTATTATTCTTTAGCTATGCTACGGGATCATTTTTTTTCCTGGTAATGGCGGCTTACTTTGCCCTAAATGTGTTTTATAGCTTGTGGTGGAAAAGGGTACCTATTTTGGATGTATTCTCGATTGCGGCAGGGTTTATATTGAGAGTGTATGCAGGAGCGTTTGTGATTAATGTGCATATGGACGTGTGGTTCTTGCTAACAGTAGTCTCGGCCTCCCTGTTTTTGGCGGTTGGGAAGAGGAGAAGCGAGATGACTCTTTTGACTGGGGCGGGGGTTGATGTTCAAAAACACCGTTCGACTTTGATTCATTACACTCCGGCCTTGCTTGACGCTTATACGACGATGTTTGCAAATACAACCTGGCTTACTTATGCGCTTTTTTCTTTTTTGCACCCACCATTCCAGGCAGAGGGGAAAGTTTTACAAATTTTTACCCTATTGCCGCGGACTCTGGTTTGGGAGAAGTGGCTCATGACTACGGTGCCTGTAGTAATTTATGGGGTCATGAGATATATGCTAATAATCTATGAGAAAAATCAAGGTGAGAGTCCACACAAGGTACTAATTTCGGACAAGGTCCTTTTATCTACAGTTGGACTGTGGGGAGTGATGGTAATATTTCTCTTGTATTTTGTGTAAGACTACTTGACCAGATCGACGAATTTGCCCGATAACCACCCAGGTTCACCTTCAAATTCTACTTTATGCCAGCCTGTTTCAGTTGTTTCACCAAGATAAGAGAGTTTTTCGCCGACGTCGGCCTTGCCTAGCTCCGGGGCGGTTGCGGAGGGCTCTTTTCGGACTCTAAGCCAACCAGTACCTGTTTCTTTGATAAGAACATAAGGCTTTTCGATGACGTCTAACCCCAAGTCGGGAGAGGGGGTCGAGGAAGGTAAACTGGCGGAGGGAGTACCCTCTTGAGATACAACGGGAGGAGTAAGTACGAGCTCGTCGGCCGCGAGCTTGGCGTTAATTATTAGGTTGTAGCTCTTGACGGTGTTGACTGAAAGGGTAAGGGATTGGTACCCGGGGGATGAAAGATCAATCTGGTGTGCCCCGGGAGTAGTCTCGATTTTGGTGGCGGGGGTGAACCCACTTGGCAAGCCATCGAGAGAGAGATTAATCGTGTCGGGATCGGAGATAACTGAGAGGTAGGTTTTGCCTGTAGGCTCTGACACAAGCTGGAGAATACTCCCATAAGAGTCTGTCTCTGTCTCGGCTAACGTCCGGTTGATAATGGTTGTTACCTGAGGCTCTAAATCTAGGCTAGTTTCCCAGGTCACTACAAGCTCTGTTGAGGCGGGAACTAACTTAATTGTGTAGACGCCTGGAGTGACGTTTTTGTTGGAGTAGGGAGTGAGGCCAACATCTTGCCCGTTTAGGAAAACTGTCGCGGGGGGAGTTGTATTAATATCGAGTCCGGCGGGCTTTTTGACAAACGGATTTTTGAGTGTGCAACCACCAAGAATAAGAGCTGAAATCAACAAAATTGCCGGCTTTACTAGCTTGTGCATGCTTATATAGTAGCACGAAGTTGACAACTCCCCCACCCTGTTTTATATTATCATTGGCAGTCTATACATAAGAGTGCCAGAATATTTATTTAATAATAAAAGGAGGGAAAGATGGCAATCATTAGATGGGATCCAATGAGCTCTTTAACTCGATGGCCGAATATCTGGGATGAGGAAGATTGGGGAGTGTCCCCTTCAGCCGACAACCTAGATGTTTATGAAACACAAGACGAGGTGGTAGTGAAAGCGTCGGTTGCGGGAGTGGATCCAGATAAAGTGGATATCACTTTTGAAAAAGGCGTTCTCACTATCTCAGCCCGAGAGGAAGAAGAGAAAGAAGGAAAAAAATACTACCGCAAGTCGTCTCGGACATATTCTTACCGAGTGGCTGTGCCGGGAAACATTGACCTGGCGCGGGAGCCAGACGCGAAAATTACGCACGGAATAGTCAGCGTAAGCTTTAAGAAGGCGGAAGAGGCAAAACCAAAGAAGATAGCGATAAAGAAGTAGGAAGTCCAGTTCCTAGAAAACTAACAGCCCCCTGAGATAACCAGGGGGCTTTTGTAAGGTATAATCGGAGTGTGGCCCGGTGGCGAAGTGGAAACGCGGCTGTCTGCAAAACAGCTATGCACCAGTCCGATTCTGGTCCGGGCCTCTATTTTTCTTTGGGGGGGATTGCAAACGACTGGCCATGACCGGGATAGACTATAGTGCTAGGCGGGAGCGACTTTAGGACAAGATGGGAGTGGGTAAGGTCGGCGAGGCTTGAGTATTTGTGAGAGGTATTAACAGGTTCTTGAGTAAGAGTATCTCCTGGGAAAAGGGACTTTAGAGTGGGGAAATAATAACTGACGGAGCCAGGGGTGTGACCGGGAGAATGAATCGTTTTTAAGCCCTCGAAAGAATGTTTTAAGGGAGAGAGAAGCTTTACTTTGGGTAAGGGGTCGGGAGTATAGTGAGAAACCCAATATTTTGCGCTCTTGACCGCTTGGTTGTAAAGAAATTGGTCCAAGGGATGGAGAAAAATGGGGGTATCGGGGAAGTTTAGGTGAAGCGGGAGGAGTCCTAGGACATGGTCGAAGTGGGCGTGGGTAAGCAGGATAGCGAGGGGGGAGAGGCGGCTCTTTAAGATTTTTTCACTTATATAATCGCCTTCATCCCCTGGATCAACGACAAAGCAAGATGACTCTGAAATTTCGATCAGATAACAATTGGTTGTGAGAGGACCGACAGGTAAAGTGCGGACGTACATTATGCAGAAGCTAGACTGATCGCTGTTTCAACAAGGCGGTTGGCGTAGCCCCACTCGTTGTCGTACCAGGCAAAAACCTTAACTAAATCGCCGTCTATGACTTGAGTCAGGCTGAGGTCAACGAGAGCTGATTCACGGCGACCCACAACGTCTGAGGAGACGATAGGTTCACTAGTTACAGCCAGGATCCCCTGCCAGCGAGGAAGTTTGGAGGCTTCTGTAAAGAGATTATTTACCTCTTCTTTGCTGGTATTTTTTTTGACTAGGAAAGTGAAGTCGGTAAGAGAGCCGGTGAGCGTGGGAACCCGCAGGGCGATGCCATCGAAAAGTCCTTTGAGGGCGGGAATGGTCTCTGTTGTTGCAATAGCGGCGCCTGTTGAGGTGGGGACGATATTATAAGAGGCGGCGCGAGCACGGCGAAGATCGCGGTGGGAACCATCTTGGGTGTTTTGGTCGTCGGTAAAGCTATGAATTGTCGTCATGCCGGCTTTTTTGATCCCGAGTCCCCCTTCGATAATGGCGGCGACAGGAGCGACACAGTTGGTAGTACAGGAGGCGTTGTTGATGACAGAGGCGGAATTATCGATTGACGCCGCGTTAACCCCAAGTACGCTAGTTGGAATACCCCCACCCTTGCCTGGAGCAGAGATAACCACCTTCTTTGCGCCTCCGTCCAGGTGCTTGGAAGCCAGGTCGAGAGTGGTAAAGACTCCGGTTGATTCGATGATAATTTCAGCTCCGTAACGACTCCAGGGGATAAGGCTAGGATCGCGTTCAGCAAGAACGGGGATTTTGTATTTATTATCGATAATTAAGTTGCCGAGGAAAGGATCTTTGACACTTGCCGTCGAGGCCTTTTGGTGCTCTTCGAAGGAGATTGTCCCTAGGAAAGCGCGGTAGGCAGTATCGTACTTTAGGAGGTGAGCCCAACCGGCTAGGTCGAGAGAGCCCGAGGTGTTAATGGCGGCAATCACCGCTTGATCTGTATGGAATTGATGCCAGACGCGGGCGGCAAGACGCCCAATGCGTCCGAATCCGTTGATGGCCAAGTGTTTCATATTTTTAGTTTAACACTTTTTGAACCGGCTCAGAAATTAGTCTCTTGATAGAATAAGTAGCTATTTGATGTATTTTGATATATACATAATTTTCACTTACCTCTGGAGGAGAGTCGGGAAAACGAAAAATTGGGTTGACATAAGATAGATCCATGGTAGGATGACGGCTTCGTGGGGCTAAGTTAACCCCAAGTATGAAGAAATATAAGATACGCAGTCACCCGCTTTCGAAACGGGTTTTACCCCTTTTGGAACATAAACGTCTAGTTAAGGGGCTAGGCCAGGTAACTCTCATTGCACTACTTGTTGGGGCCGCAGTGTATCCAACTAGAGCCTTTAATTATGAGGCTGTGCCAGAGGGAGTAATTGGAGCGACTGAAATAAAGGTCACGACCGAGTCGGCGTACGCATTCCCCGTATCTGAGCCCATTGGGATTTCGCAGTATTATCATCAATTTCACCGGGGAATAGATATCCGTGCCGCCGAGGGCGTGCCGGTTCTGGCCGTGGCACGAGGGGTTGTTGTTGAAGTAAAGAGGACTAGGGCGGGGTATGGTGAGTATGTAAGGCTAGCGCATGATGGGACGGTCTCTAGCTTGTATGCGCACATGAGTAAGATAGAAGTTACACTCGGACAAGTAGTAGAGAAACAAGAGAAAATTGGCGAGATTGGCAGAACGGGCTGGGCAACCGGGCCACATTTACACTTTGAGATTACCGAGGGGATCTCGACTGTAAACCCAGGACCTTTGATTGTTAGCGGACGGTAGTCCCAATCTCCTCGCCTAGAACGGCGCGACGAGAATTGCCACGGGTAAAGAAATCGAAGACGACAATAGGCATGCTGTTATCCATGCAGAGAGCGAAGGCTGAGGTATCCATGACTTCGAGACGATTTTTGAGTGCATCCATGTAGCTTAGGTGGGAATATTTTTTGGCGGTCGGGTATTTTAGCGGATCGCGGTCATATACCCCGTCGACTTTGGTCGCTTTGAGGATAACTTCGCAGTTTAACTCGAGGGCGCGAAGGGCGGCGCCGGTATCGGTCGTAAAGTAAGGATTGCCGGTACCTGCCGACAAGATAACTACCCTACCCTTTTCCATGTGACGAATTGCGCGGCGCCTAATGTAGGGCTCGGCGACGGCGGGCATGTCGAGGCCTGTTTGGACTCTAGTGTCGACGCCAATTTTTTCGAGAGCATCCTGAAGAGCGATGGCATTCATGACGGTTGCGAGCATCCCCATATAGTCGGCAGTTGAGCGCTCGATTCCTTTGGCGGCGGCGGAGATGCCCCGAAAGATGTTGCCTCCGCCAATGACAACGGCAATTTCGGTACCAGATTCGCGGGCGTCTTTGATTTCGCTTGCGACATGAAGGGCCGCTTTGGGGTCGATCCCATACTCACGGTCGCCCATCAAGGATTCTCCACCTAGCTTTAATAATATTCTTTTGTACTTGTTGGCCATTTTTCCTCCTACCGCTAACTGTTCCTTAGATAGGATAGCACTTTTCCTAATTTTAGCCCAGCAAAAAGCCCCGCACGTGGCGGGGCTTGATGTATTTATATTTCTTACTATATACAGTCGATTTTGCCCGATGCGTTCTTGCCACAGGTTTGATTCGTTCTGGCGCAGTTTTTCTGGTTGACACTCCAGGTGCCGTTTCCACATAATTTGATCATGTCGCCTTCACACTTTAGATCGCCTTTTGTACAGAAGATGGCAGAGTCGGGACCGTTACAGGCTTTAGTGGGGGCTCCTGCGATTCCCAGAGTCCATCGACAGTCATTGCTCAAGCAAGCGCTGTCCCACCAGCATTTTTCGTCGGTTTTTTTCTTGTTACCATAGCTACCGTCGGAGTTTAAGCATTGGTACAGGGTAAAGCCGAGGTAGGCGGATCCGCCATATTTCTCGCTCACGTTTACCCCATTGTACTTACAACAACTGACGTCTTTGGTGAAAAGCTTGCCTTCGAGTGTTTTGGGAGTAGTACAACTGTCTATCTTGGGAAGTTCTGGTTGCTCTTTGGGTGGAAGGTTGCCATTTTCATCTACACACACCCATCCCGTAGAACTATAGTATCTACAATCCAAACTTGCACAACTAGCATTATTGTTGGGCCCATCACATTTCTGTCCTGCTGGTATATCTTGTGATTTGTGACATTGTTTGGGTTTGCCAATTCCATCGGCGGCACAGACATATCCTGACGGGCAGAGAGAGATGTTGTTGCCACAGTTTAGACCTTCGATTAAGACTCTGGTCCACTTATCACCAGCGGGAACACAAGTTTCCCCTTGTTTAAGCGCAGTTTTACAATCATTTAAGGTTGGGTAAGAATTGACGTCTGCTTTTTTCTGATCACAAGTGTATCCAGCAAACAGTTTCCAGGTACAACCACCTTTTCCGCCTGGACATCGGTTGTCCTCGGGACCATCACATTTATCACCAGTATTGAGACTGGTGGGGCGGGGTTTGCATTTAGCCGCTTTGTCTTGCCCAGTATAGTCACAACCATAGTCACAATGCTCTTTGATGAGCCAAGTATTGGAACTATTGGCGAAGCCGCAGTATTCTACGTTGCCATTTTGACTACAGCGATTCGCCTCCCCAATAGTACAGCCTTTCTTGGGACGGCATGTAAATTTACCTCCGGATTGCTGACAGGCGTAGCCGCTTACACAACGATTGTCATCTATTCCGTTACATGGTGCGTTTGGATCTAGAGATACGCGCTTGTCGACACAGTAAGGAGTACCTCCTGGCCCTGCTTTTGGATCACATTGCAGACCATCAGGGCAAGGAATTTTAAGAACCCAGGCATTTTCTTTTTCGTTAGTAATACAAATGTCGACACCCTTCCCATCGGGGCTACAGCGAAGTTCATCCCGATTACATATACGAATTTGGCCTGGTTCATCTGAGTAACAACCTTTAGTTGAGTTGCATTTATCGGGACAGGCTGTGATTTCGCCAGTTGCCTTGTTCCGAGCGACGGGTTTGCCATCTCTGCCCATAGTACAAACAAAAAGATCATCTACGGGTAGACAACCTTCGGTGGTACTGCACTCACCTTCGCAGGTCTCAGTTTTCTTGGTGGTGGTGTTGGTGGCGATCCACTTACCATCACGTCCTGGCCTACAGGTGTAGGTAGAGGTACTCTCACACTCTATCTTGGTGAGACTAGACTGTTTACATTTCTTGTCTTTGCCACAGAATTGTGTCTTGATTTCGCCGTCAACACATTCTTTGTAATCACTAATGTTTGCTGTTTCGGTTTTACATACAGTAGTACCGTTCTTGAAGGTGCTGGAGCAATCTTTTTCGGGAGCAGGAGGAGGGTCGTTGGGTTTGTCGGCGCAAGCAGTCTTAGACTGGCACTTGCCTGAGGGACAATTAGTGGTTTTTTCGTCGATCTTAAAACCGTATCGATCGCTATTGCAACGAGTGATCTTGCCGTCATTACAAGATGGGTTGGGAGGGCATTTTTCTGGTTGTTCCCATTCACCATTACTTTTACACCGATCCTTGCCGATCACGGTACCAGTCGGGTATTGAAGGCCGTTTTTCGGGCACATTTTGTTTTGGCCGTTTTTGGGGTTATAGGTATTTTCGCAAAATTTGGGGTATTGGTCGGCGTTGTACTTTTTCCAGACTCCTTCGTTGCCACCGTTTTTAGAGGCTACACAGTAGGCACAGATACCGGTTTGGAAGAAGTAGGGACCTCCTTCCGGGATAGTAAGTTTGTCGTTTTTATCGGCACAGCGAACTTTGGACTCTGGGTCGGTATTGGGAGGATTTATTTTTTCGGGATCGGGGGGGGCGAGAGGTTTCCCGACGCATTTGCCTGGAATGTCCACTTGGTATTGCCCATCACAATATCCTGCCGCATTTTCCCACTTGCAACCCGCTGTTTCGACACAAGCAGAAAAGTCGTCTTGTTGTTTACAGAGACTACTTCCTGTACAGGCGCCTTTATTATCAACTTTCCAGGTACATTCTTTCTTCTTGTTGGCGCCAGTGCAGTCATTCTCGTCGCATTTGACGGTTTTTTTACCGCCTTCATAAGTACAACCTTTGGTGGCACTGCATAGTTCTGGGAAATCTGAATAGGTACCGCAGTCGCTAATGACTGAGACCTCGGGAACTGCGACATCGAAACCGAGTCCGGCCAAGGTTTTGTAAAAGCCATTGGTAACATTTTCCCGGGTGCCTTGGGAGCCGGCGAAAGCCGCGGCGGCCACAATAAAGATCGCCGCGAGAGCGGCTAGAAGGGAGGATTTTTTGAAAGAAAATAATTTCTTGAGGAAGTTCAGCTTTTTATTGGATTTTTTGGCGGCTTTTCTTTTGGACATACACCTAACTCCCCTCTTTTTATCATTATTTACTTAACAATA
>LCPA01000016.1 GCA_001003385.1 Microgenomates group bacterium GW2011_GWF2_47_9
TGAACAAAACCCGAAAGTCTGTTATACTAATTAGTCATGCAGTTCAAACTCAAATCAGCCTTTAAGCCAACCGGGGACCAACCCCAAGCAATCGAAAAGTTGACAAGCAGGCTAGGCAATCAGCTCAAAGATCAAGTGCTCCTTGGAGTGACCGGAAGCGGCAAAACCTTCACTATGGCCAACGTCATCGAGAATACCCAACTGCCGACCCTGATTATCACCCACAACAAAACCCTGGCTGGCCAACTATATCAAGAGATGCGCGACTTCTTTCCCGAAAATGCAGTCTCCTACTTTGTCTCCTACTACGACTACTATCAACCCGAAGCCTATATCCCTACCTCCGATACCTATATCGAAAAAGAAGCCCAAATCAACCAAATGATTGACAAGCTCAGACTCCAGTCAACCACAAACATTATGACGCGCCGGGACGTTATTGTAGTTGCAAGTGTCTCCTGTATCTACAACATTGGCGATCCTCGCGAGTATGGCAAATTCGAGCTTCCTATCTACAAAGGTTTACTCACAGACTGGAAATCGTTGGCTAGCCGACTAATCGAAATGCAATACGATCGCTCAGAATTTGAGTTTGTGCGTGGATCCTTCCGAATACGCGGCAATAATCTCGATTTGTATCCGGCATACCAAGATGTCGCCTACCGGATTGCCTTTTTGGAAAATCGAGTAATAGATATCACGCCCATCGACCCCGTCTCAGGAGCCCGTCTAGTAGACGAAAAAATCGACGCTGGAGGTATCGTCATCTACCCAGCCAAACACTACATGTTGCGCCAAGAACGCTTCCAAGAAGTCGAGGCGGAAATAAGACAAGATCTAGCCAAAGAACACCAGGCTCTCAAAGCAAAAGGAAAACTTCTCGAAGCTCAGCGTCTCCTAGAGCGCACCAATTACGACCTAGAAATTTTAAGTGAACTCGGCTACGTCAACGGGATCGAAAACTACTCCCGCTACTTCGATTCCCGCCAAATCGGCGACCGTCCTTATGCTCTGCAAGACTATTTCAACCATGCCTACCAAAATAATTGGCTTACGATTATCGACGAATCGCACATGACCATTCCTCAATTAAGAGGGATGTATAACGGCGATAATTCCAGGAAACGCACCCTTGTCGACTTCGGCTTTAGGCTAAAGGCGGCGCTTGATAATCGGCCACTCAAATTCACCGAGTTTCTCCCACTTTCACCCCGCCTTATCTATGTCTCGGCTACTCCAAGCGACTGGGAGCTACAACTCGCCAAAAAAGACCTTATCGAATCGGGGATTTTACCAAGTGGTCTCAACGACTCCGACTACACGGTAGAACAGCTTGTCAGGCCGACTGGGATAGTTGACCCAATAATCGAAGTCAGGCCAGCCGACACGCAAATCCAAGACATAATTAAAGAAGTAGTGACACGTGCTAAGGCCGGTGAACGCTCCCTCATTACCACTCTTACCAAAAAAACCGCCGAAGATCTCACCCAGTTTCTAACCGAGAAGGGGATTCGTGCCAACTATCTCCACTCTGATATCAAAACTCTCGAGAGAAGCGACATTCTCGACAATCTTCGTCAGAACAAATTCGACTGCTTGATAGGCGTCAACTTGCTTAGAGAAGGCCTCGACCTCCCCGAAGTCACCCTCGTCGCTATTCTAGATGCAGACAAAGAGGGTTTTTTACGCTCACGCGTCTCACTCATTCAAACAATGGGCAGAGCGGCCAGAAATATTCGCGGCTCAGCCATCCTCTATGCCGATCACATCACCGACTCCATGAAATCTGCTATCGACGAAATCACCCGCCGAAGAGACTACCAACTAGAATACAATTCTACTCACAAAGTAACTCCCAAAAATATTATCAAACCAGTCCGGATCAAAATAGTTGAAGAAAGCGATCAAGATCCAGCTAGTCTTTTTATTGCCAAAGAGCGGACTGCCAAACAAGTCCAACAAATTGACACCACCTCACTTACCGCCTATGATCGGGAAAAATTGGTCAAAAAGTTGACGAGAAACATGAAAAGATATGCCACCGATCTCAACTTCGAAGCCGCAATTGCGATCCGCGACAAATTAAGAGAACTCAAAGGCAAGTAATCACTATGCAAAATCAAATCAAAGTCCGTGGTGCCAGAGAGCACAACCTCCAAAATGTCTCTGTAGATATTCCCAAAAATCAGTTCGTCTGTATGACGGGTGTCTCAGGTAGCGGTAAATCCTCGCTTGCTTTCGACACCATTTATGCCGAGGGCCAGCGTCGTTACGTCGAGAGTCTCTCTAGTTACGCCAGACAGTTTTTGGGACTAATGGACAAGCCTGATGTCGACGAAATTACAGGTCTCTCGCCCTCAATTTCGATCGATCAAAAAACCGTCGGTCACAACCCTCGCTCAACCGTTGGCACCATTACCGAGATTTATGACTATCTACGGGTCTTATTTGCGCGGATCGGCCACCCCCATTGCCCAGAGTGTGGCCAAGAAATCAGCAAACTTTCACTCGACGAAATCACCGATAAAATCCTCGCCGAGATCGATAATCTTGCTGGCCAGTCAAAACCCGCTCCAGCCATCACCCATCTTGTCGCCCCAATCGTAAGGGATAAAAAGGGAGAATTTAATGAACTTTTCGACAATCTCCGTGCCAAGGGTTACTCCCAAGTCGTTGTCGACAATTCGGTCTTTGCTCTAAACTCCGATTTCTCGCTCATTCGAGCCAATAAACACTCAATCGGGGTCTACATCGACACCATCTCAGCTGTTCATAAAGATTTAAAAACTCCCATCTTTCGGGCCAACACTCGCTCTAGACTCACGAACGCGATCGAACAAGCTCTCACTCTGTCAGACGGCCTCGTCATCCTTAAAAGCGCTGAATCCGAACACCTCTATTCCGAAAAATTCTCCTGTCCCAACTGCAATATCTCACTCCTCGAACTCGAGCCACGGATGTTTTCCTTCAACTCCCCACTTGGCGCCTGCGAAAACTGCAAAGGTCTCGGGAAAATCGAAAAGATAGACCCTCAAAGGATTCTCAATCCTCGTCTTTCAATCAAAGAAGGAGGCATTCTTCCCTTCAACTGGCTTTTCTACCACGACACCTGGTATACCCGGCTTCTCGATACGGTCGCCAAAGCCGAAGGCATCGACCTCACTCTCCCAATAAGCGCTCTCAAAAAACAAGATCTCGACAAAATTCTCTATGGTACTGGCAAAACGTACCGTGTAGCAGGGACTAACATGCACGGGAAAATGACCGCCATCGAGGAAAGATTTGACGGTGTCATCGCCCGTCTGGAAGCCAAATACTTTGAGTCGGCGGCCTCCCCCGATCACCACCGTCTCACTCAATACCTAACCGAAGAAACCTGCAGTTCTTGCCATGGACGCAAACTAAAGCCAGAGGTTTTGGGTGTTACGATTGACGGGTTTAATATTACTGACCTCACGGGTCTTTCGATAAAGCACTGCCTAGCCTACCTAAAGTCAGATCTACCACCCAAACTCACCCCATATGAAACCGCAATCGCCGTCGGGATTCTCAAAGAACTTTCAGTTCGCCTCTCCTTCCTCGACAACGTCGGTCTTGGCTACCTAGATTTGGCTAGACGTGCCAACACACTCTCCGGCGGAGAACAACAACGGATCAGGCTCGCAAGCCAAATCGGCACCGGCTTAACTGGCGTTTTGTATGTCCTTGACGAACCCTCTATCGGACTCCATCCCAAAGACGTAGCCGCTCTTATCGAATCGCTCCGACACCTGGTAGAACTTGGTAACACCTTACTTGTCGTCGAACACGACGAAGAGACAATAAGGGCCGCCGATCATATCATTGAGCTAGGTCCCTTGGCTGGGGTAGGGGGCGGGAAAATTATCGCCGAAGGCAATTTGGCAAAAATCATGGACAACCCCTCGTCCCTCACCGGCAAATATTTAGCCGGCAAAAAAACTATCCCTCTGCGTAAACACACTCTCACAAATAAACTCAAAGTAAGCGTTCTAGGTGCACGCGAGAACAATCTCAAAAATATCTCTGTCGATTTCCCCCTCGGCAACCTCATAGGCGTCACGGGAGTCTCAGGGAGCGGCAAATCTACCCTAATTACAGAGACGCTCTATCCCTTACTCAAGTACTACTCTCAGGGTACATACCAAGACCACATCGGCCTCCATGATCGACTCGAAGGCTATCAGCATGTCAAAAGTACCTACCTCGTCGATCAATCTCCGATCGGCCGCACCCCAAGGAGCAACCCAGCAACCTACGTCGGCTTTTTCGACGATATCCGTGCCCTCTTTGCCGAAACGGAATCCGCCAGGCTTCTAGGCTACAAAAAAGGTCGTTTTTCCTTTAATGTTAAGGGAGGGAGATGCGAAAAGTGTCAGGGTGGGGGAGTCATCAAAATCGAGATGCAGTTTTTACCCGACGTCTACGTCGACTGTGATATCTGTCAGGGAAAAAGGTACAACACCGAAACGCTAGGAATCAAGTATAAAGGCAAAACCATTCACGATATTCTCACGATGACCCTTAGCGATGCCGCCTCCTTTTTCCGCAACCACCCCTCCATCTTTAAAAAGCTAAACCTTTTAAATGAGGTAGGCCTGGGCTACCTAACCGTCGGTCAACCCGCCCCCACTCTGTCAGGAGGAGAAGCCCAAAGAATCAAGCTCGCAAGTGAACTTACCCACAAAAACATAGGCGGCGCCGTCTATATCTTAGACGAGCCAACAACTGGTCTCCACTTCTACGATATCGAAAAACTTTTAGAGACACTTGGACGACTAGTAAAAGCTGGCAATACCGTTATTGTGATCGAACACAATCTCGATGTCATCAAAAACTGCGATTGGTTAATCGATCTCGGGCCAGACGGCGGCGACGCTGGAGGCAAGCTTATCTACCAAGGCCCGACAGCCGATATCCTCACACACAAATCTTCGCATACCGCCAATTTTCTTCAAAAGCACCTTAGTTAGGTTAGCCCTATGTCTACAGTCTGGACTACAATCCACGAACCTCAATCTGCACCCACCACTCCCGGTGTCTACAAGTACATGAAAAAACGTACCCCGCTCTACATTGGCAAATCAAACAATCTTCGTGCCAGACTCAAATCACACCTGCAAAACGCCAAGCTAGACGCCAAGGAAAAAGCCATCTGGGACAATGCTGACCACATCGAATATACGGTGGTCGACAGCGACTTCCTGGCCCTCATTCTCGAAGCACAGCTTATTAAAAACTACCAGCCTCTCTACAACGTCATCTCCAAAGACGACAAGTCATATCTCTACATCTCCATCAATCTTGGTGACATTTTCCCCAAGCCGCATCTTGTTAGAGGGCGGGACTTGGTCGAAACTAAAAAAATCCAAAACTTTGGCCCTTTCCCTAGTACAGAAACAGCCGAGTTGGTGCTAAAGGCCATTCGCCGGCTCATTCCTTTCTGCCAACAAAAAAATTTGGGACGTCGAGGCTGTTTTTATTCCTCCCTCGGGCTCTGTTCTCCCTGTCCTTCCACCATTAACACCCTGGAAGAACCCCAAAGGTCAAAATTAAAACGAAAGTACCGCAAACAAATTTTTGAACTAATCCGTGTACTTAACGGACAAACGACACCTGTTCTAGATTCCTACACCCGGAAAATGCACAAGCTTGCAGAACACGAACGCTTCGAAGAGGCACTAATCATCCGTCACAAGATCGAGAAATTCCAATACTGGATCGATAATCATAGTTTTGGCGGTACAAAAACCCTCTCCCTTCATCAATCTGAAAACCGCCTTAAATCATTGGAGTTGCTCCTAAACCCTTACTTCAGCGTGCACCCCTATTCCCGCATCGAATGTTACGACGCCTCCACTTTGCTGTTTCAGTTTAGTTGTGTTTCTATGGTCGTTCTGACGGAGGGCGAAATCGACAAGTCACAGTACCGTAGATTTCAAATCAAAAACCCACGCGCAAACTCAGATTTTTCCATGTTAAAAGAGGCGTTAACTAGACGTTTTAAAAATCCTTGGCCACTCCCCAACATCTTGGTTATCGACGGAGGCAAACCACAGGTCCGAATGGCACAAAGAGTCCTCGATCAACTAGACCACAAAATTGTGCTGATTGGTCTCGCCAAAGCGCCGGATCGCCTGATAATCCCGCGCAACAAGGGCATGAAAACTACTTGGCTCACCCTCACTCCACCCCCGAACCACCCCGGCTTCAATCTCCTCAAGCTCTTGCGTGACGAATCTCACCGATTTGCCAACAACTATCGCAAAGTTCTCGAGAAACGCAAAAAACAGTTATAATACCATTGTGCCTCAGTCGTTCAACGGATAGGACGGCGGTCTTCGGAACCGCTAATGAGGGTTCGATTCCTTCCTGAGGCACCAGCAACTCACAATTTTGAAAACTCTCCCTGTTTTTCAGCCAATTTTTGACTCGCACGTGGAAACAGCCACGCTGGACATAAGGGATATGGCCTAAATTTCGAAATATATCGGGGGGTATGATTCACTTGTTAAGTGAATTATTTTTGATCATAGGTGCTATCGAAAATCTTACTTTGTCATCATTACTTAGTGGGACATAGTACGTTATTATAAGTCTGACGATAATATGAAGTCGGCTCCAAACAAGAACGAAAAAGCCGTTTACACAAAAAACATTTATTTGTTCAAAGAAGCAATTATCTCAATGCCTGACTTTAATCAAGCAGATTTTACTATTAAACACGTAGTTTGCCATTGACACCCCATTCGTCCTTTTGGACTCATCAGTACAGATACACATCCGTAGTGGGTCGTACGGGGAGGATGGTGAGGAGAATATCCTCATCAGAGCCTTTGCCCCCGTACGTAATGACCCAAGAGTTATGAGGCTGCTATTTTTCCCAATCTTTTCATTGATTGATAGTGGTTTCCGTATACACACTGGTGTGTTCCATCTGGAAACTCTAAGTTGGGATCACCGCAACGTTAGGCGATTGTGGAGGTGGTGGCAACGAAACTCGCTACTGACCGCAGGTTTGAGATTTCATCTCCGAAAGGCTAGGAGCCCGAGCAGGCAAGTCCGATGGGCGGACAATACCTCCTTCGAAGATGTTGCGAGACCACGCGTCGTAGTCAGCCGCGATGCGGTTGTAGTTGGTTTCGTATGCTTGCAGGTAGGAGAGGCGTTGCGATTTCGCAGAGGGGTCGGTTTCACGATCATACGCATCTTGAGCGGAGCACACCGATTGCGCGGTAGCTTGCATAGACTCGTACAACTCGTAACCCTTACGGAACTGCTCTTCCACGTTACCTGCGGAACCCTTGCGAATGGGGAGAGTGATCCACCCGAGCGCAAAGCCAATCAGGCTGAAGACCAAGACTGCTACGAACAGGATGCCGATGACTTTCCAGAAGGTTTTCCAATCGAAGTCCATTACTGGCCTCCTTGAATTTGGCGGATCGCCTGGTCGAGCACAGCCTGCGCACCGATGGAATCTCCTTGTGCGAGCAATTGCTTGGCTTGTTCAGACGCTGCCATGAGGGTGGGGTCTTTCGCGGACACGATCACAGTCAGTTGAGCCTGGTATACCAGCGGCACAGTAGTACACATAGTGTTCTGGTAGAAGTCGTAGTACTCGTTCTTGCCGCCAGGTCCGAACCCATAACGATAGTCGCCAGACGAACCGTACATGCTCTGTGCATCGGGGTTCTCGTATGACTGGCCGAACTCGGGGAACGGACGCTTGCTTCCAGAGGTCAACTTGCCCATAATTGGGACGGTGATTGGTTTCAGACCAGCCGTAGGCGGGAAGTACGTACACCAGAGGATGGTGTTGGGGTCGTCAGCCACTTCCAGGCGCCAGTTGTAGTTCCGTGCTTCCACATCGTTGTGGGGGATGTAGTAGTCACGGTCTGCGGCGTTGTCTTTCGCCGTCTGAAGTGCTTTACTCTGTGACGTACCACACGCCGACAGAAGGATCGCCAAAGCCAGCAAAAGCGAGCCAGCGATCAAGCGATATTTTGGTGTCTTCTTCATAACAGGAGCTCCTTAGTAAGATTTGAAGTACTGTGGGTTGGGGGTGACTTTCTGTATATCTATGTCTTTAGCCTCCTTTGTGGGCTCTACCATACGCAAAAATTGCTTATGGATTGAACCCACAAAAGTACATAACTCTTGAGTTGTAAAAGTGCAATACACAGCGACAACAAAACAAGCCGCAATGGCTTGAAGTTATTACTATGTGCGCGGGAGTGTATACCAGATGTGTAATTATGTCAAGACTATAGGACATCCCCTCATTGTCCAGCGTGGCGGATTTCCTCCCCAGACCCCTCCATCCGCCACGCCAATATAAATATCCCGCCGTCGTGATCATAAAATGATCAGCACACGCCTGTTAAAGTCTCTCCCGTCCTCAATTTGTATTTTGGGTTCGCCCGCCAGATGCAAATAGAAACTCCATATTGTGGCGAGCGGGAGAGACTCACGCCGCAGACGTGACAGAGCAGGCGTGTGACCCATGTGAGCCTCACATGGGCGACGGCGGGCACCATTTTGCAGGGTTTATACATTTTTTGAGGTTTGCAATTTTGCCGATCACAATTATCTGCATTGTGTTATAAAATGAGTTCTTACTTGGTTATACAGAGGCACATTTCGATTGACTCCTATTACTAATTTGCTAAACTTGGTGAAATGCATCACGGCTTTATGAATAAACTGGTCGAACAAGCCAGTAACCGCTTCTCCCTCCAATCTAAGCTAGCTCACGCAGAAATCAAATCAGTCTGGTCACCCGACATCACTATCTCGAGAGACCCCGGCAGTGGCGGCAAGGTCATCGCCCAAAAAATCGCCAAAAAACTAGGCTGGAAACTCCTGGATAAAGAAATCATGGTCAAGTTGAGTGAAGAGCTAGGGATCCCTGAGGAAAGCTTCGCCAAAATCGACGAAAATACCCGCAATTGGTTTGCCGATTCATTTAATGCTCTCTTTAACCCCTCCTATGTTTCAGACATTCGCTATCTCAACTATCTCAAAAAACTGTTGATCCATTCCGCCAAAGACGGTAATGTTGTGATTGTGGGTAGGGGAGCAAACCATATTATTCCCCCCGAAAAAAGCCTCCGGGTTAGAGTTACTGCCTCCTACAAAACTCGGGTTAATAACACTATAAAACACGAGAAAAGGACCCGCGCCAACGCAGAAAGCTGGGTCACCCACGTCGAAAATAGACGCAACAACTTTATTAAGCAATATTTTGGTCAAAATGCTTATGATCCCTCAAACTTTGACCTTATCGTTA
>LCPA01000017.1 GCA_001003385.1 Microgenomates group bacterium GW2011_GWF2_47_9
CCTGTTTTGACCAAAACTTCTCGTCATCTTTTTCTTTCTTAAGATCTTCCAGTGATTCCAGTTTCTCGGTGATATCCTTAGGCAGTTTTACCTTTGAGAGAATGGCATCAGCCAATTTCTGCAACGGCTCCGGGTCCAATCCGTACTCGTCGGCGATTTTCTTGACATCATCGAGTTGATCGGCGATGTCTTCCTTTTCCTTCCGAGTTTCTTTATTGTCCGGCTTGCTTACAACTTCCTTGATCTGCTCAACAATGCCCTCGAGGGACTTTGTGAGCTTTTTCTCGAGACGTGTAAGCTCCCAAGGCTCAACGAACCGCTGTGGACGCTTTTCTCGACCTTCATCGAGATCTTCCTCATCTTCGTCCTTATCTTCATCCTCTTTTTTGGACTTGGGTTTTTTATCCTTTTCATCATCGTCATCCTCGTCACCCTCTTCTTCCTCATCATCTTTTTTTCCCTTATCCTTTGGCTTGGACTTATCCTTTTCTTTCTTCGGTCGAGGCTTTTGATCCTCGTCCTCTTCGTCCTTGTCCTTGGCAGGATCGAAGTCGGGATCGTCAAATTGCTGATCCGGCTCGATGCCCTCCTGCCTCATCTCCTCCATGACCTCTTCAACTTCCGCTGAATCGGTCGAACGAGGATCCTTTCCCTTTTTTGTCGGTTTAACTGACATTGTAAGTGAACCTACTGCTGTGAAAATATCACTGCCTCTTCGGTTTTATTTAGAGACGGTAACCACACCGCAAGATAGGTAATTAGCCTATAGGGGAGGTTTTAGTATTTAACCCTTTCGTCTGAACCTCACAACAAACGAAAAAGGCGGTGTCTGAATGACATCGCCCGATACGCCGGATGCTCAACAGCTACGAAAAGCAGAGCCGGCGGATCAGGTGATGCCACCAGACGATATAGCTGTTGAATTGTTTGACTTTCAAAGAAACTAGGCCTTCTCTATTTTGTAATCGGCGCCGTTTTTGTTGTTTTTAGCAACAAACTCTTCGGCCGCCTCGACAAATGTGCATCTCTCATTGCTCTGTTGTTCGGTGTAGGTGCGGACAATTTGTCCATCCCTGTTAACAACATTGAGGGCAGATGATCCGGCAAGCTTCGGAGCTTTTGCGGCATCTTTCTCGGCCTTCTTGGCGGCTTTTTCGGCCGCTGTCAATGGTTTTGACATATGCTCTTATTGTCATCGCACCGATCCGTAACGTGTCGTTGACCCGATACAGAACGATAGATGGTTAGTTAATAAATTTAATATCTTGGTGACTTTTTCTTATCATTGCTTGCCTTCCTCATTTCTTTCGTCTTAACCTCTCCAGCGTGCGATTTGCCTTCTTTGTCGTAGCAGATATGCATATACTTGCCACCTGAAAGCGGTTTGGTTCTCACCTTGCCTCCATCGGCAACACATTTGTCGAAATCTGCTGGCATAAGTTATTCTTCGCTCTCCATATCATCTTCATGATATCGAGGCTCTTTTGACTTTTTCTTCAACCCTCCCTTTTCCTTGGGGAGATCATAACCATGAATTTCAAAACCGGCTTCGTTGTTCATGTATGGTTCTTTGCCGATGTTCATGCTTGTTTGTTTGAGATGCAATGTGATGACATAATCCTCGCCAACTTCCCACTTTTTAACTTCAGGAAAATGATCCAATGGCAACCGAATCATCGGATACATTTTTTTCTCCAGTGGCTTGGCGGTTTCTGCCATGCCATGGTTCATTGATTTTGGTTGGATTTTTTTCATCTTGACAATTTAATTGTATCACATTTTGTTATAGGTTCTCGTCCACATTCTTGTTGATAACTTTTATCGTACCCTCCGCCCTTGATAGAATCTGCGTGAATGACCCGTAAGCCTCCCTCAATGCTTCCCATCGCACCCTCTTGACAACTCCCTGCGGCGTAGCCAATTCATCGGCCGTCTGTTCCTGCAATGCCTTATTTATACTCTCAACTTTTGCTTGAAAATACTGAAATATAATCTTGACCGCATCATGCTCATATAGATTTTTAACCAAAAACGCCTTACGGATCAGCTTCTCCCACTGATACATAGTTTCCTTGTCCTCTTCCGGCGCATTAACCAGCTTGTCTTTAAGATCGGCTAATTTTTCTAAAACATCGGTGTCGCTCATGGTGTTAACGTCTCACTGATGTTTTGCGATCGGCTGGCTGTCCCTTGAGGACTGCCACCCGGCAAAACATTCGGTGCCATTCTTGTCGCAGGTCCGCCGGCTTGCGGTACCTGCTCAACCAACATACCCATATTTTGCTGTCTCGCTCGCCTGACCATGTTCTCCTCGACCATGGGCATATGGGCTTGAGCGTAAGCGGCTAAAATATCATATTGCTGTTGCGTGACTTCAGCATCTGAAATGAAGTCGAGTATTTTTTGAACGAATGCGGTTGTGGCGCCACGATATCTCTTCGGCAGTTTGCCCTCCAAGACATCCTGAATTGCCTGTGATGCTTTTGATAGCGATTCATCACTGCCCTCATACTGCGGATCCAATAACTGTTTAATCTTGTCATCACTCCATCCGGATGATCGCAACATTTCCTCCGCTGTGAGCTTTTTATTGAGCAAAGGCGAGAGATTGCCGTCATTCTTGACCGCCAATAAACCTTCGGTCATTGCTTTCTTTTTAAGCTGATCTGCTTCAACTTCTGCAAATCCGCCTTTGATCCTGATCGCAAAGTCCGGCTCGGCATCCTCTTTTTTCAATGCTTCCCATTCAACGCCTCTCTCGCCAATAACTTTGACCATTGTTCCCTCCGGGCAGTGCTCCCATAAATTCCATGACCAGCGCAATATGCCCTGCTCCAGTTCCTCAACATAACTTTTATTTAAAAGCCCGAGACGATCGGCAACCTGTTTGAGGTCCCCATAATAAACTCCGACTTTGACGTCTTTATCCGACTGGCCTTGAGCCGAGGCGGTGATGCCTGTCTTTTGGCCGAGAATGTTATCGATGATCTGAACCACGTTCATCGTGTCGTTAATATCACCGACTTTAAATTCATAAATACCATTTTGCAAATTCTTTCCGGCCGGGACGGTGACCGGGACCAATCCATCGGGTCGCCACTCGAGCAATGCCGGATCCGGAAACATTTCATCATCGAATGCACGCTGACCCCAGTTTTTCTTTTGACGATTATCCAATACCTGATTAAATAAAACATTCATTGCCTCGCACGCCGGTCTTAGATCATCAGCTGGTGACTTTGACCAGAAATTAAAACGATCGGGGTATGCCGCCCATGAAGTCCACGGCCACAGATTTGATTTGAAATCTTCCTTGATTGTTTTGATTCTGACCCACACTTTTGATTCTGGATGGAATATGACGAAATACCTCTTGCCTCGGTAGATCGTACCCATCATCACCAGTTTGAACATCCTGTCGCCGGTGTAATCATCCCAATTGCCGGTGATACCCAAGGCGGCCAGCCGGTTGAGCTTATTTTTATATTCCTCGCTGTTCTTGTTAACTTCATCCTTTGATATTGATGTCTTGAGTTTTGCGACTTGTGCTTGATCGAAATAAACATCCTCTAAATCAAACTCTGATCTGAAAATGTTGTCCTGACCCAAGAATCGATGCGACTCGAGATATTTGCCTCCCAATGGCTCGCAAAAGAAGTCATATACATCGATCAAGTCACGATAGCTTTTGTATTCCGGGTCCGACTCGGAGTAATTAAGATAAATCGCCCGGCCGTACAACCCGGCCATTTTTCGTGAATCAAGGTCGGCTCCTGCCCAATTGGCATGAATCGAATCGGAATCAACCTCGAAGAACGAATCGACTTTTTTGGCCGCTCTGATGTGAGCATCATTAAGATGTGCGATGATGGCCTGCGGTGTTTCGTCCGTCTTTGCAATTAACGTATCAATGTAACCTCCCATGATCGGCAAACCAACATTAAACCGGCCTTTAAGAGCCGGACGTGGTCGGTTGAGATACAGATCTTCATTGCCATGCCAATCCTTGACCCGAGTGTCACGATACTTTCTGCCTGCTTCGTACTGCTTAAAACATTGCTCAACAATCTTTGAGGCGACGTCCGTTGTCACTGGTTCAATTTTGTTTCTTTTGGCCATTGAAAAGATGAGGGGCGGAGTTTTAGCAACTCACGCTTTGTCGGACATTAGCCGACCAGCACGCCCCTCGATATTAAATTATAACACCAATTGACAAATGAGTAATCCGTCGGTCTTGTTGATAACTCATTTGACCCTTGAGTTCTGAATATGCTGGCGAACAACTTTCAACTCCAGCTCAATGAATTTAATCGCCAACTGGTGCTCTCTGATTTTGTGATCCTTCCCCATGTCTCTGATCTTGCCGTGATACTCTCGAACTTTCTCTGTCAGCTTGTCGAATTCGTCCTGCAACGGCATTAGCTCTTTGGCGCAGGTTTTGACCAATACACCCTTTTCCTTAAAGAATTCGTCTCGGAGTTTATTTGTAATCATCTGCAGGTCTTGAGGCACGATACCCATCCTCGAGTATATCTGACCCAACTCATCCATCAATCTTTTCATGAGCCGAATCTCGGGCGTATTCGCCCACTTTTTTGTCATATCGATTGTTCCTAAATCTGCCATCAGTTTGTGTAGTCTTTTAGCTTCACCTTGAAGTCGTCGAGCGCCTTCTGAAGTGTGTCTAAAAACTCGAATGTTAATTTTGATTCAATCCTGACCATGACACTGCCAAAACCATTTTTGACCGGCCGAAGCTCGCCGTAAACATCGCAAGGTGTCCTGAATGCGAATATAACCTCGATGCTAAAGTCTTTTTGAAACCCGAGCTCAACCACGATCTTGCGATTGTCTGGCTTCATCTCTGCCAATTGTATTTGGTTATCGTCCTTCAATGTTTGATGATGGTTGCCATTCTGACTGCCTGAATGGCTTCTTTTGCGGTTCGGCCACCTTGGCGTAATCTCTCATCGCCCAAGCGATCGCACACGCCATCAATAAATCGAAATGCCTTGTCGTTTTGTCGCTGTAGTCCTCCAAATCCTCCTGCGTGTATCCTTTCAGCTCGAGCAACAACTCCTCATCCGGGATATCCAGCAATCCGTCCTCGACTGCCGATTTGAGTTGATACATGATCTCCGGCCGGGTCGCCCGATTTGTTTCAAAACCAAGCGTTGGATTTGTTACTGGCTTATCGACCATCCTGTCTTTTGGAATATGCGAATAAATCGACTTGACCGAATAGATCTGCTTCAACTGCGTGATCGTAGCATATCCTGTGTTGTTCAACTCCGGCGCCAACAAGCACGTGCCGAATACATTCCCCTCTCGCTTTAATTCATAAGCGAATGTGTCGGGCGCAATCTCGTTGTTTTTATAGGTCCCGACAACCCTTGCCGGAACTGGACTGAAATCAACAGCCACCGAAGCGTTATGATCTCGTCCGACTCCTTTTGATGTATCGGCGCCGATCGCATATCGATGCTTCGGATTGTACTTGTCCCAAATCTTGAAACCAGCCAGCACTTCGAGTGGCTTCCTTGCGTGCTTGATCATCGACTCTACTTTTTGTCGATCGAATACGATGCCACCGGCCGCTTCGGGGTTATTTTCCATTTCAGTCTCGTAAACCTTTTTACCCCCTGCATTCAGCGATCGTTTTTTTGATTCAAGTGATATCATTGGATTTTCTAACAGTGAATCTTTACCCAATTCTTCATCGGTCATGACATATTTGTCTGGCCACATGATCTTGCCATTCATAACCACGTCTATCCGGCGCACCCTCAATCGAGGATCATCTTTTTCGCTTTGCATCAGTTTATAAACATTACCGGCTTCCGTGATCAGGTTGCCTAAAAAGATGATTTTCGCACCCGGCGCCAATCCAGCCTTCAACTCATCGATGTGGTCTCCGACTTTTTGCGTGACGGCCAGAGATAACTTTGTCTTGGATGTTTCAAAGTCATCAATGACATACAGATCCGGCCTGAATCGATCGTAGATGCGGCCTCGGGTGCTTTCCTGCGTTGAATAGGCCTTAACCTTGATGCTAGTCGTGGTAATAAACTCATTCAACCGTTTCATCGTTTTTTTGTCGTCTGTCTTTTTCTCAACGAACAGATGCCCAAAATCTCTGACAATCTTTTTATTTGAAATTAACCAGTTGGCAACATCGAATATGCTGGCCTCCGCATTGTCTTTGTCGTATGAGTCAAAGTTAATGAACCGGCGCCAGCGATAGCAGATACACCACACAACAAACATCTTGGCAATGGAAGTCTTAGCCGACTCACGAAACATAATCCATGCCAGATAATCGATCTCGTCGTCTCGCAGATCCTCGATGTCCTGATACATCTCGTAGTGAAAATCAGGAATGTCATACTGAAAGAATTCCCTGAAGTAATAGATCGCAAAGTATATGAAATCGTCACCACAAAGCAACCGCCTCTGTTTGGCTGATCCCTTTTCTAAAATCTCTAACACTCTGTTGCTTATAGATCTGATCATTTGTCATTTTTCTTTTGGCTAGCTCTTACGATTTTACGAAGTTGTTCTTTTTCCTCTTCGCTTAGATCATCCTCGTCGGGATTGATTGGCGCAATTTCCTGCCGAGTTGAATACTCACCCTTTGCCCGGCGCTCCAATAACCACTTGGCCGTGTCGATATCTTTATCATTCAACTTTTCGGCAACGATTGCCTCCGCTTTCAAAACTGGCTTTTCTCTCAAATTCTCAAAAACATTGCGTAACTCCGGATACTCCTTGAGATACCTGTAATACGAATCAATAGATATCTCTGCGTTAGCGCAAGCCCTCTTGACATTCGAACCAATTGTAAAAGCCTCTTTGAGTTTCGCAACTACCATACTTTCATCTTTGCCATTAAACCAAGGTCTTCCGCCCTCATCAACTTCTTTAGTTTTTTTGGTTTTCTTTGCCATATTTTGTATTAAATCATACTCAACTGAAGCGGTTCGTTGTTTGTCAATAACAATATCCTATCCCTGCCCCGAATGCTCTTTAATGTTTCGTCGTCATACCAATTCAACCATCCCAATTTCCCGTCTTTTAATGATCGAACTGTTAGGTGAGAATGCATCCTGCTTTCCGTTACGCCAGTACAATTGATCTCATCAAGGATATGCGGACACGTGCAATTTCTTTTTATCCCAACAACCACATAATGTTCAGTTCCGTAGTTGGTTTTTATTTTTTGGCCGACTTCTAGTCTCATGCTTTGCGTTTGATATTAAAAGTTCTCTTGATCCAAAACACTAACCGATCCCGCCATGAGATCCTTGTGACCCTTGCTAAAATATCATCTGAATCATCTGGCTTAATACCCAGCAACCGCCTCGCTTCGGCCAGTGGCTTCTTGATCCGCATGATCTGTCCTCCTGCCTCCGCCATACACCATGCGTGCATACCGCCACTTGTTATTGAATCAATTGATAGTATTCTCATACTTCTTCGATCGCCAGAATTTGATCCTCGGTGAAGAAGTAAAAATCTTCTTCCCCAAATCGTATCGGGTTACTGGCGTATTTTTCAAACCTTACAAACTCGCCTTTTTTAATTTTGGTTATTTCGGGACCAACCAACAGCACTTCGCCCCGAGTTGGTTTCTTTTGGACATTGGCAACATTTTCGGGCAAATATATACTTCCTCTTTTACCTTCCTCAACCTCTTTCTCGAGTATCGGCCGAACCAATATCCGATTACCCAGCACTCTCAATTTTAGTTTTAATTTAGCCATGCTTTGACAATAAAATAAATTATGATCGCATCCATCGTGATGCCTGCCGTGAGCGTTACGCTCGTGAAATTAACTCTGCTTTTGAATTTGCGAATGATTCCCATCGTTTTATAATTACATCCACGAATTTCGGGTCCAGCTCCATGCCGTAGCACTTTCGATTTAATTGCTGGCATCCAATAAGCGTTGATCCTGATCCGAGAAATGCATCGATTACCACATCGCCCGGGTTACTGTTTTTTTTCAAAGCCCGTTCGGCCAATTTGACCGGCTTCTGCGTCGGATGAACATAGTTCGTTGTGATATCTCGTTTTTGATACCACACATCACAAAATGAATCAATTGCTTCCCTGAAGTCCTCGTACTCGAGCGTAAATACATCCTTGAGATTGGCGATCTTTTTATTGGTTGAATGCTTTTTGCCCTTCTTCCACCCGAACATACAAGGCTCATACTGTCGGTGATAGTCCTGACCCTGACTAAATATCATGCTGTTTTTGACCCAGACAATGATCTGCGACATATACCAGCCCGAATCCATGAATGCCTTTCGGTTGAGGTAATTGTTTTTATTGGCAAACCACCAGTAGATCGGGCAGGAATCCGAGCTGACCTCTTTTAATACTTCCAGTGCTTTAGTAAAGAACTCCAACGCTTTCTCGTCCCCCATATCATCATTAAAAATTGCTCCACCGGTACCGCCATATTTTTTTGACTTATATGTATTGCCTGCCGGCGAATGATAATCAACCGCATAGGGCGGATCCGTAAAAATCAGATCTGCCTTGACCCCCCCCATTAACTTATTAAAATCATCGATGCTTGTTGAATCGCCACACATCATATGATGATCGCCCAATTTATATATATCCCCTCTCTTGGCTTTCGGAACTTTAATTTTATCGTATTCTTTTTGAGCATCGAAGTCATCCTCTTTGAGCGATGCCA
>LCPA01000018.1 GCA_001003385.1 Microgenomates group bacterium GW2011_GWF2_47_9
GTATTGACAACCAGATACCTCAACGCCGCACTGTCGGTAAGCTCCGTCCCGCTAATGGAATTGGCGGGGAGGCCTGCCGAGGTCACTACTGTCAGCGCGTCAATGCTTGCCGCACCGAATATCGCGGCTCCCGTCACCGTTACAGTGTCGGTAGCGTTGACATCGCCTGAAAGGGTGGTAACGCCCGAAACCCCTACATTTGTTAAGGTAGCGGTTGTCGCCGTCACCGTACCGAGAATGGTATTCCCGGTCACTGTCAGGGTGTCGGTAGCATTAACATCGCCCTGTAATGTAGTAACCCCTGTTACCGTGGCGGTCGTAATCGTAGCCGTGCCGAGTGTCGTTGCTCCCGTTACGGTCAGGGTGTCGGTAGCGTCAAGGTCTCCCGTTACGGTCAGCTTCACAACAGACTGCGATGCCACACCGGTTATCGTTCCCGCCGTGCCGTCGATGGTAATTGTCGTGGCCGAGGTTTCCTCATCACCCTTGTAATACACTGAACCGTAAAGCTCGGCTTCGCAGGTGTCGGTATCCGTCCTGTCGCCGGTGAACACGGCGTCGTCGTCGTCATATCCGCCATGTAATATCTTCACTTCGGCGGCGGCAGGAAACGCGATCGCTTCGCTATCAACCGCAACCGTCCGCTTGCCGTTTATCGGCTCAAAGGCGAAGGCGGGAACGGCAAACAGAGCAACAAGAAATATCAGAACTGATAAAGTGAGTAGTTTTCTCATTGTGTTTACCTCCTATGCCGACGCCACAGCGCCGTAAAGCACTGCGTGACAATCTTCATTCCACAGGTCAATCCCGATGTCCTGGAAAATTTCCTCGACATACTGGTCTCTGTGGTCGGTGTTCTCTTTCGGGCCGTTGTAGGTTTCAATCCTGAACCCTCTGTCCGTGAACTCCACGAACTCCATCTTGTTAGGGTCAAGAACTATGCAGTGTGCGCCGTAGTTTGAAAACCTGCTGGCTCCGCCGTAATTGAAAAGCTGGGAATGCTTTATAAGGCCGAGAGTACCGAGCGGGGTTTCGGCAACAAGGGGAAATTTTGCCGAGCCGTCGCCAAATCCGAATACCGTATCTCCACCCTTATAAATCATCTGGCCGAACTGCAAGGATGCAATCTGGGCCATAAACCAGCCGGAGCAAATGGCCACCTTGTGGTCAGAACCTTTATCAAAGGCCAGTTCAAGGAACTCCATAAACTCTTTCAGGGTCATCGTGGTATTGCCGTCGCCAAAAGATACGATAGACTTCTTGTTGGTAGTGATACCAGCGAGAAGGCCTCTCGATGTGGTGACCTGATACCCGTCCGAGTCGTTGAATTTCGCTTTGGTGCCGAAAAGAGAAGTTCTCTCAACCTTACTTCTAAAGTTGATAATACCTTCTTTTCTTAACCTTGCCGCCTCCGGCCCCGTTTTCATTTTTGTCGAAAAGCTTCTACCCGTCATTTTCATAATGACTTCACGGTAATTCTGGGTATAGTTTTCAACCTCAACGGGCTTGGTCTGCTGTGCTTCCGGCTGTCCGGCTCCGTCACCGATAGCAGGCCCCTGATTAATCAGAAGGTCGCCTGCGGTAATGGCTATGGCTCCCGCTCCGTCTATGTTCCTTATGACGGTGCAAACGGCCCCGACAGGTTCCTCTTTTACATAGATCTGCTCCGTGCCAAGAGCGTTTTTAAGGTGCATTATCGCGCCTCTAATCCATATCGTCGGGTCAGTGACTGTTATGCTCGTGGCCGCCGCCGTTGCGTTAGCCGCCGCCGTGTCGTACTGGTCAAGAAGCGGGTTGCTCTCGAAGTGGTGCATGGCGTAGTTCGCCTGGTTCCGCTTGGGAAGCATCATGTAAAGCCGGTATAGCTGGTTCTCGTTCAACCACGATTCTATTACCGCCGCCTTGACCATTCGTTCAATCTGATTCTGGTCGTAGTCCTGGGGTGCTATCTGTCCTTTTACGATTGTTGCGGGCATTTACTTCATCTCCTTTAAGATGTTTTTCACTTGATTATCAATGCCCCTTTACCGAGAACTGCGTCGGCCAATGCCTGTTCTTCATCTTTTTTGCCGCCGCCTGCTATGCCGCCCGAACCTCCACCGCTTGGGCTTTCCACATGACCGAGCCGCCTCAATGCCGCTTCTTCGGCTGCTGTCCGTGCGGTTGCGGCTTCCTTCGCCGCCCTTGCCGCCGCCAGTTTATCGTTAGCCCGTTCAATCGCTTCCCTTAACCCGGATATGCTTGAAGCATAAATCGGGTTGGAGTTATAAATATCCGTGGCTAACTTATTGAGTTCGCTTCCTGCGGTCATGGCTTCGGGAAAGTCTTTTACGATTTGCTGGCGGTACTCGTTTTCAGCGTTGACCTTCTTCATCGCCTTATCGTGTTCAAGGTCTGCCGTAATGGGTTTCATCGTAGCCCTTGCCGTTTTTTCTGCTATTTTAAGCAGAGCTTCCTTTACGCTTGGGCTAACTTCGGCGGCATCGAGTATTGCCAGTTCTTCATCAAGATTCAGGCCAACTTCTTCTTCTTCTTTCGGTTTGGGGGCTTCCTTCGCCTGTTGCTGTAAAGCGATATACCGGTTCTCGGCCTCTATCGCTCTCTTTTCAGCATCAAGGCGTTTCTGTTCCACTTCACCGAGCCTCTTTTTAAACTCGGCTTTTGGAACGGGTTTCTCGTCTGCAAGGTCGTCCTTGCTGACTGCGGTTGTCGATGCCGCTTCCGACTTAACTGGCTCTGCGGTTGTCGATGCCGCTTCCGACGGGTCGGGGATCGTAGCTTCGCTTGCCGAAGGTGAAGTAGTTTCCGGCACTGTCCCGTTGATAAAAGCGTCGAAGCCCGCTCTTTCTTCCGGGGTCAGTTCTACTTTTGCTGCCATTTTACTTGTCCTCCTTTTTAGGACTTAGTTTCTGTAATATCTTGCGGCACTCGTCGCCCTTGTTTTCAATGGCGTTGAGTGCGTCGATAAAATCTTCAAGTGCTATTCTTGCCATTGTGTTCTGGCTCTGCGCATACGGGTCGATGTCTCCCTTCCTCACATTGTCAAGGTTGGCCCGGTCAAGCTCCTTGCTGTACTCGGCTATGTGTTTTAAAAGAAAAGTCCAATGAGGGCTTGACTTAAATTCCTTTATCTTGTCCGATTCCTTAACTGCATTTATAAGTCTTAATTCTTCCTGTCCGCTTCTCTTGCCGAATATTCTCATTTTACGCCTGCCTGTGCGAGTCTTTGTATCATGTCATTCCCGTTTGTGCCTAAATTCTGTGGCATGGATGCACCCTGATTCCCGCCCTCCGGCCCGGTTAAAAGATTCTGCATCTCCCCGGCCATGTTCTGTGCTCCCGGTGTCGCCACCGTTTCGAGCAGTTCTTCCCACGGGATTTCAGAGGTCTCCGCTATCTGCTTGATTATTCCCGTCAGTTTAACCCTCATGCCTTCGGCCTCAACCTGTCCGGGCTGTAATTTGGAGGTTATCGCCAGAAGTTCAAGCCATTGCGCTTTTAAAAGCGACGGTGATAAATCGCTCCGGCTTCCGCTCCCTGATCTGAACCTGTAATTGCGCATATACATTTCGGGCTTCGTTTCGATAACCTCGTTTTTGCCCTTCGTGTACCTGTTGGCTCCGGGTATAAATCTGTCCTGTTTGTCGTTTATCCGATTCAAGCGGAGGGATTTTTCGGCAAGCTGCGCAAGTCCGGTATTGCAGATAATTTCCTTCATCAGCCGTATTCTCATGTTCGCCGCTTCCTGTTTGGCTATGTAGGTGGCCGCCGGGCCTCCCTGTGTTCCCGCGTTCTCTAATCCCTTTGCGCTGTCGTTTATGCCGCTTGTGTCTTGGTTCTGCATCTGTAAAAATTGTATCTGTTTCCAATGGTCAACGGGAAGATTGTTCGGCTGTAAATATTTCATCCCGGTATTTACATCATAAACCCTATACACCTTGCCGGGCTGTGCCGTCATATAATCGGCCTCAAAGTCCGACCTTCTGTCTATCATTAACGGCGGGGCAAGGTTCAACATCAGGCTATCCATGCCAATATTCGTAAGTATGTTTATTTGCCCCTGCCCGTCGTATATCGGGCCGATAAGCCCCAATCCTTCCGTTTCGTGGGGAACCGATACCGGGGTTATCCCCACATAAGGCGCCTCCCCGTTTATGTTTATCCTTGTCGGGGTGAGTTCGATTCCCGTTGCGTAGTCTATAACGCTTCTTTCATTCGTCCACTTATCCCAGCACTCTAAAAGCAGGGTCTTGGACGCATACGGCCGTCCGGGCATAAACTTAATGCCTTTCACATTAAGCCTTTCCTGTGCTTCCTGCGTGTATGCCGAATATCCCTCTCCGCCCTTCATTATCTCTAAAAGTTCTGATCCCCTCTTTGCGTCATAATATCCCAGGTCTATCATCCTTTCGATATACTCATAAGACCTGTCAACCTGCTCTATAATCCAATCCTTATCGTCAAGGGTCTTCCCTTCGTTTGGATAGAAAAGGTTTCTTTGGTTCACTAATTCGTGGCAAATATCGTCCCAGAGAACTACCGGCATGTCCTTTTTCTCGTATTCTATTATCCCGGTTTCCCTATTCATCTTCGGGGTATAGAATGGCCTGTTTACTGCGTCGTACTTCCAATAGACCTTTAGCGGGCTATGGCCCCACCAACAAGCCTGTGTTATCCAGTCCGAGGCGGTGATAAAAAAGGCCGGGTAGTCCATCTGCTGATTAAGTCTTGCCTGTACCGCTATCGCTTCTTCCTTCGCCGTAGTATAGTCGGCCCTGTTTAGCACTTTTGACGGCTGAACGGCGATATACGGCCATGATCCGAAAATGCTTTGCATGAGCCTGGGCTTTACCGTTTCAATCGTCGAGAACACGGAAGGGATAAATAAGGTGCTATCATACGGCCAGTTTTCAAGGTCAAGGATTCCCATATATGACTTATAATATTCAAGGAATACATTATTGAGGTCTGATTTGAGTCGGTAGGCCCAATTGTATCTTTCAATCCATTTGTTGGTATATTCGCCTCTGGTTCCGAGGAAAGTATTTTTACCTGTGGGCATACATTTCACTCCTTGAACGGAAGGCTTTTCTGGCTCTTACCATTGATTTCAATGTACTGCTCCTTGCGTTGTCGAATACCTTTCTCTGTCCCTGCTCTGGCTTCGGTGCGTATGATTTCGGCTCTGATACAACGGCATACCCGAAAAGGTCGGGAAAGCATTTGCCTTTCTTGCTGGGTCTGTCCGAAAACCCTTCATTATCCTGACTGTCTCCCAGGTCTTTCCAGTAATAATTTATCATGCCGTATATCAGGTTAGGACATGTTCCGAAAATATACGCTTTCGGGCGGTTTATTGAGTCTATCGCTTTGGTTTTATCGTAGTATAGGGCGTCCGATACCATTTGAATTGTCGTGTGAGGGCTTATTTCTTCGGTAGGATAAAAGAAGATGTCATGTTGTGCAAATTCGTCTGCAAGGGTGAGCTTTGTTGACATAGACGGTTTTTTATAATAGACCTTGTCGAGATAGCGGATAAATATTTTGTCGCCTTTTTCTTTGGATTTTATCAGTTCGGCCAACTGTTCAATGTTTTTGTTATCGCTTGAAAGTTCATGGAACATGTCGGCGGGATATTCATCATAAAAATATATATGCCCTTCGGGTGATACTGCGTACCATGCCATTGCATAGGGCCTGTTCTCGTGGGGATCAACTACCATGCCCCTTGTCCAGTGCTTAGGAGGCTTCCCTCCGTGGTTTCTGAATATCGGGTGCGTCAGCGGGTCTTTTATTATATGGGCGTCGTCAAAGGCATATACTGGCCCGGCGAAATGCTCCGCTTCTCCGGTTTCCCTTACTTTCCTTATCTTCGGGTCTTTTATCTTGTCAAGGTATGCGTTAATCGCCTCGTGCGTCAAACCGCCTTTCTGCTTGCCGTTGATATATCTTATCTCATTATCCCATATCGAGCCCTTTACAATGTGTATCGTCTTGCCGTCGTGCCTGTCAACAATGTCCCTTTTAAGCCAGGGTTCCCTTAAATTCGTGAAGGTTAGCCATGTGAAGCCGTGATTATCAACAAGCCCACGCTGTGAGGCTATATATTTATCTTCCGGGGGTGGTTCGTCGTAGTGTATCGCCTGATAATGCGTCGATTCAAAGTCCTTCGTTTTCTGGTTATATGCCATTATGCGGATAAAAGAGCCATTGAAAAGGGGTATGCCGATAACGGCTCCCGTTGAGTTTATCTTCTCAATATGATGCCAGTCTATGTACTGCGGGGGTATAAGCCCCTGTATGTCGCTCCAAAGGGCATCCTTTGCCGTTGTAGAGAGGGATTCCGTGCAAAGTAGTATCTTTATGGGTGGCTTGAAGGGAGTATAATAATTCGGGTGATCCGGTGAAAGCCAGGGCCGATAGCCTAACCCCCAGGCAAAATCTTCTAAGTAGCCGCTTGACGACTTCCCCCCTCTGTTTCCAGCCGAAAAGCCTCTTGTCCGGGGGGGTATGATTAATCCGTGTTCCCGGTGTTCCTCGGCATAAAGAAAATCCTGCTGCTTGTCATTTAAGAGGATTTCCCCGTAAAACAGGGGATATTTAGCCCTTTCCTGCTCCATTTGGAGCTTTAGCCCTGCCCGTAGGCTTAATTCATCTTGGGATTTCATAGCCCTTGCCGGTCTTTACAAGCTCGATGACTTTTGAAAGGTCGATTTTCTTCTCAATGTATTGCTGTTGCCAGTATGGATGAAGTTTGGATATAATGGCGTTCAGGTCGGGAGCGTCAACTTCCTTGCCCTTCTTTTCGGTTTCCTTCCGGGCAAGGTCAAGCAGTTTGGCCTTACTGTCGATATAATCTTTCAGATCCTCAAATTTGCCGGGGGTCGCCTCGTCAATCATATCGTTAATCATTTTCAGGCGTACGCGCTTGGATGCCAGCGGTTCTTCAAAGATTTCATCGTTAAAGCGTTCAATGGCGAGTTTCCGCTGTTCTCTCCAACGGGGATTTTCGGTAATATCCCTGACGGTTTCAATGGGTACGGGCTGTTTTATTTCATCGGATATAATTTTCTGTATCTCTGCGGGCTTATGATAAGCGGCGTGGAGTTTGAGTATTCTTTCCCTGACATCCTGACTGACTTCGACACTCGGCATTTGTGGCGTATTCATACACAAAACATACCATTGCGGTACGATTGTGTCAAATCAGGACGGTATTATTAAGTTTTAAGGAGTAATTTAAGTATCGGGGGCGTTAAATGACGGCTAAGTCCTTGCCTTCGTTGTCTTGTAGCCAGCAGTAATCTCTCCATTGACAAAAAAAGCAGAAGGTTTTTGACTTGTATTTCAGCTTTTTATCTCTTATCTCTTTGACGGCCTCTCCCTTACGGAAATAACAGGTAAAGGCCCGTAAAGGCGGCGTTCTCTGCTCAACCTGCCGTTCTATGGTATAATACTTTTTGACATATACGGCGGGGTCGCAGTCCAGTATTTTATCCATCCCATAAAATTCATTTCTCTTGTATATCTGCCCTTTTGCATTATATCCCAGCGTTATTTCCGATAACTGCCCTGCATTTACGCAGATATACAGGAACCTTATCTTTTTAAAGCCGTCCGGTATCAGGTATAAATAAGGGGCGTTGTGATCTATCCAGTGCTTTGAGTTTAAGGCTGACATAATATTAGCAAGGGTGAACTCGTGCCTTATTGACACCACCACCGGGGCGTCCTCGGCTATGCCGTGATACCTGATGCGTATAGGCAGTTTTAGGCCCGGCAAGCGTTCCTGATATATCAGGCTATCGGTTTTCAGCTTGCCGAGTTCGACAAACTTTCCGGCAAACAGTTCTGCCATTAAAAACTTGGTATGAAAGTTTGGCGGGTTTGACGGCTCCTGCTTCATCAGGATATAATAATTCTGCCGGATACAGTAAGTCGGATCCCCGACATAATGGGCCTCGTTCCGTAGCTCCCTCCGCTCTGTAATCAATTCCTGCGCCCGTTTGAGTATTAATTCTGAAAACATTAATATATCTCCTCCACGAAAATTAAATCAGGGTATTTGTCTTTAAACAGCTTAACTTTGTCCCTGTAATGCTGTTTCCTCCGGGTCGCCTCGCATTTTACATCTACCACGATAATGCGCCCTTGTTCCATGTAGTCAAAATCTGCGGAGTAGGTCAAGGCCCGTTGCCCGGGCTTTTTATCAAGCAGGATATACTTCGGATGCACCCGCAGGTTTTTAATCTCTTTCCGTGCCTGCCTGAACTTAAGAAGGATATAATGGTTCGCCTCAACCTTGCTCTGAAAAACATACCCCTCCAGGCGGGTGATAATATTATTGAACTTATTCCTCCGCTTTGGGGCAAGGTATTCACAGCGGAGGCAGATTAAAACGGGTCTCCCGTTCTCCACCGCCGGGCGCATCGGCAATTGACATTTAGGGCAGAGGGTCATTTCCTCACCCTCTCAATTTCCTTAATGTTGAAATACCCCCAGTCGTCGGGAAACTGAACGATGTAAAATATAAACTTTATCGGGC
>LCPA01000019.1:0-1999 GCA_001003385.1 Microgenomates group bacterium GW2011_GWF2_47_9
CAAGAAAGCCCGGATCAAAAAACTCAAGCTCCCCCACCCAATCGTGATCACAGTCGGCGCGCTGACCGGGTACAAAAACATTTCCTCAGTAATCGAAGCAGTCAGTAAGACTCCTTGTTCACTCTTACTGATTGGTGACGGGGAAGAGCGCAACAGCATTGCTCAAAAGTTATCGGTGCTCGCCAATGATTTTTCCTGGATTAGGCACGTCGACCCCGTCGATCTGCCTTCATATTACAAAGCCGCCGACGTCTTCTGTTTTGTTCCCGACTCACAAGAAGCATTTGGACTTGTCTATATCGAGGCAATGGCCGCCGGACTCCCGGTTATAGCCTCAGACGATGCTGTCAGGCGCGACATTGTCGGGTCAAAAGGAATTTTTGTCGATCCTCACAACCCCGAGGCAATCGGGCTAGCAATCCTCAAAGCTTGCAAGAGAGGTGTCGTCGACTACGGTAGTAAGTTAGAAAAATACGGCCTCGAAAACGTTGTTAAAAAAATAGAGCATGAATTTTATGAACTCCTCAAATAAGCTAACTGCCATCATGGCTGTTTACAATAGTGAGAGTACGGTAGTTCAGGCGTTGTCAACGCTTATAGACCAATCTGTCAAACTACACATAGTTGTCGTTGACGATGGCTCAACCGACAAAACCCCCGAGCTTATCAAATCCTTCATTCGGAAGAACCCGGGAACTGAGATCGATTTTTACCATCAAAATCATTTAGGCCCGGCCCTTGCGCGCAACTTAGGCGCCAAAAATAGTCGCGCCGAAATCCTCCTTTTTGTCGATGCCGACATGACCTACGACAAAGACTATGCTACTCATCTTATCGCCCCCATTAAGGGTGAGGTTATCGGTTCCTACACAAGTGAGGAGCTCGTTTCAAACTGGGATAATGTTTGGGCTAGGTGTTGGAATCTAGAGCATGGCTGGCAAGACGGTAAGCGCTTCCCCCATGATCCGCCCGAATTAGGGACGGATTTTCGCGCTATCAAAAAGTCTGCCTTCGATCGGGTAGGGGGGTTTGACAATATTGGCTATACCGACACTTGGAGCCTATTCAAGAAGCTGGGGGTACGCCCAGTCAGAACGAGAGCAATTTGTTACCACAAAAATCCGGGCGACTTGATAAGTGTCTATCGCCAAGCGAAATGGTCAGCCAAAAGACCTTATAAGGCCGGCGGTTTAGGCACTATTTACGCGCTTTTTAGGACCTCACTCCCCCTCTCAATCTTCGCTCTTTTCAAAAATTTTCGTCTTCCCTTTCTCCCATATCTCGCTTTCAAGCTTGTCTACGACTGGGGTCGCTTCGTCGGGATCCTCGAGATGATATTTTTGGGCAAGCTCGCGAAATAACTATTTCAGGATCGTCATCACAAGAACGCCAAGGGTAATCAAAGCTGAACCAATGATCGTCCCCGCAGTAAGCCTTTCCTTCAAAAGCCATGCGGCCAAAAGTACCGCCAGAACAAGCGACAGTTTATCTATGGGGACTACTTTGCTCGCTGGTCCCATCTGGAGGGCGCGAAAATAAAATAGCCAACTCATGCCCGTAGCCAGCCCAGAAAGTACCAAGAAAATAAGGGTCGTCCTCGATATTTCATGCATTTGTTTAAACGTGCCTTGCGCGGCTACTATCCCCCACGCGAATACTGTTACAACTATGGTCCTAATTGCGGTTGCCAAATTAGAGTTTACGTCCTTGATTCCTATTTTGGCGAGAATCGATGTTAGGGCGGCAAACACAGCCGAAAGCACCGCAAACACGAGAAAGTTCATGTCTTAAGTTTATTCCTTTTGTCTGCCAAATGCTACAATTACAGAATGACTTTCCTGGTACTCATTCTTGCGTTCTTCCTCAGGATTGTACTTATCAACGACTCCCTGTGGCTAGATGAAAGTATCGAAGCGCTGGCTCTCATGGGTAAATTTGGACCTATCTTGACTTACGCGCTTGGAGATTTCCAACCCCCCCTCTATCATCTGTTAACCCT
>LCPA01000019.1:2037-10511 GCA_001003385.1 Microgenomates group bacterium GW2011_GWF2_47_9
GTTTTAACTGTCTACTTTGTCATGAGACTAGCTAATCTCCTGTTTGGGAAAAAAACTGCGAACCTTGCCGGACTTCTTGCGGCTACCAATCCGCTTCTCATCTACTACTCAGCCGAAGGTCGCACCTACGCTATGACTTGTTTGTTTGTCACCGCCAGCTGGTACTATCTCTCCCTGTGGCTCAAAAAACCAGATGGGCGCACCCGTCTCGCCTATTTTCTCTTTGCCACCCTTTCTCTCTGGACCTCTTACTTGGCATGGTTCGTGGTTGGCCTTCAGGCGCTTTACCTAATGGCAAAGAAGGAAAAACTTTTTCTTGCCTCACTTCTCTCATTTTCAACCCTCGTTATCTGGCTCCCCTCACTCGTTCAGTCGGCAAGAATCGCAAGTCAGACCCTTGCGATTAGCCCTGCCTGGGGAGGAGTGGTAGGGGGGATCTCCCTTAAGGCTATTGTCCTTACTTGGGTAAAAATGGTCATCGGCAGGATCTCTTTTACGAATACTTGGCTATACGGAACCGTCCTTGCAATCATGGGCATCCTTCACGCCCTGGTCCTTCGGTTCCGCCCCAAAAATTATTCTCTTTATCTCTGGATCTTTGGAAGTGTTTTTGTCTCCGCCCTGATCTCGCTTGTCGTGCCCGTCTATAGCTATTTCAGACTCCTCTTTATTCTCCCTGCCTATCTACTCTTACTTGCCTACGGGATCGACAAATCAGGCATTAAGTCGTTGTGGGCGGTGTTTCTGTTTAGCAATTTTATCTTTCTTTCGATTTACTGGCTTACCCCTCGCTTTCACAAAGAGGATTGGCGCTCACTTGTCCAGTTTCTGCAAAATGAGAACGGGGCGGCCCTAGCTCTCCCGAGCCTTGCCCAAAGCGCCCCACTCACCTACTATGGTTTAAGCCTTCCTCTCTTAGAGCCTCAAAATGGAGTCACGGGTGACTATCAGACAGTCTATTACCTGCCTTATGTCGAAGAGATCTTTGATGGTCAGGGTAGGGGTCGAGCCAACCTGGTCAGTGCAGGCTACCAAGAGACATCTTCCCTCTCTTTCAATTTATTGCCCATTCTAAAATATGAAAAAAATTAAGTTTCCCCTCATCCTATTCACTCTCCTTGTTGCATATATCTTGCTCAACCTACCCGTTTTTCACGACGGCCTGTTTCATGTTTACGACAATGTCCATGTGACAAGACTAATGGCGTTTTCGTCTGAGCTAGAAAGGGGTCAATTCCCCGTCCGCTACCTGGATTCTTTCGGGTGGGGAGCTGGGTATTTTCTCTTCACTTTCTACTCCCCTCTTATCTATTACCTGGGCTCATTTATTCACTTACTTGGGTTCTCTTTTATCAAGTCAATCAAACTTATCTATTTGCTCATGACCGCTTTGGGGATGGGTGGATCGTACCTGCTCTTGCGCTCCCGCTTTACTCGTGTTGCCTCCGTACTTGGTACCCTTGCCTTCGCCTTTTCACCCTACCTCTATCATGACCTATTTCATCGTGGCACCTTGACTGAAGCGGCCGCTTTTCTCCTCTTGCCCTTCGTTTTTTGGGCGACGATTAAGCTAAGAGAAAGCGATTCCCCCCGCTATCTAGCCATAACCGCCCTCTTCCTAAGCGCCACCATCCTCTCCCACGCGCTTACAGGCGTAATGGCGATTATTGCCTCCTTCCTTATCTATTTTCTGCCCCCCTTTCGCTCACCTCTGCGCTATTTGCTTTCACTCTCTCTATCTCTATCTCTTAGCGCCTTTTACTTGATTCCCTCGCTCGTTTACAAAGACCTAGTCCGCTATACCGACAATAGTCTGGTTACCCGGGGATACCTCGATCACCCAGTCCCCTTTTTCACTCAGTTTTTTGGCTCCCTAAACAGTCCCGAAAAGTCAGCTTTCCTTGGTCTACCTCTCACTATTGGGTTTTTCATCGCACTATTTCTTTTCCTTCGCTCCCCACGATATGTTAGTCGCTACCGCTTTGTCGCCTCTTTCTCCCTCATCACTCTTGCCGTCTGCTTTTTCATTATGGACCCCGCAAGCGGGTTCTTATGGTCCTCGCTTTTGTCCCTAAGACATGTTCAGTTTCCTTTCCGATTTTTGTCGATCGCAGTTGTTGCGGGGAGTATTCTTTACGCCAGCTTAATCGACCACTTTCAAAAATCTCGTCTGGTTGCTCTCTCTCTAATATTGCTTCTTGTTTCGCCAGTTTTCATATACCCCTTGTTCTACAAACCACTAGGCTATCAGTACACTACCGATTATCGGGTCGAAGATCCATGCCAGACCACCGCTTGGGCCGACGAGCACTTAAGTCTCTGGACCAGCAAATGCCTGACAGCCACTCCCGACCTTATCCAAACCCTAACTGGTGATATTAGTCCAAAAAACTTAGTTATAAATGATAATGGGCGTACCCTTACCTTCGAATTTTCAGGGAGAGGACAAGTTCAGATCGGCAAATACTATTTTCCCCATTGGGTAGCTTTTGACGCCACCGACACCCAACTCCCACTTGTCCCATATGGAGACAGTGGACTTATCATGCTCGACCTTACGGGAGCCGTCTCGCCGGTTACCGTCAAACTGGAGGATACACGAGCCGAAACGATCGGCAACTATCTCACTCTTCTATCAATTGCCCTCTGCCTATATATAATAGGTAGGTCTACAAAAAATCATGAAAATATTACTTGATGTCTCCCAAATCGCCTACCCAGGTACCGGCTCCGCCCGTTATACCTTGGGACTAGTGCGGGCACTCCTTGAGGCTCACACTCCTCACGCTTTTCATCTTTTCGCCGGGGCGTTTCGCTCATCACACAAACTAATCGAGCTTTCAAAAACTCCTCCCTACGACAGGGCCACCTGGAAAATTTTACCCATTCCCCCCAAACTCGCGAGGGTTATCTTTAATAAGACCAATCTTCCAATCGAGACTTTTACAGGCGTTTACGATCTATTCCACACTTCCGACTGGACAGAACCCCATAGTGCCATGCCAAAAGTCACCACCATTCACGATCTCATTTTCCGCCTCTATCCAGAGACAGTCGATGAGCTGGTGCGCAATACTCAAACACAGAGGTTAGATAGAATCGTAACAGGTTCAACACACGTCATTGTCGACTCTATGAATACAAAAAATGACCTTATGAAAATATACTCACTCCCTGATTCACGAATCGACGTAGTTTATCCAGGTGTTGATCGCAGTTTCACCCGCCCTTCGAATCAAGAAATTGATCGAGTGAAAAATAAATACCACCTTACCTCACCCTATTTACTGTGCCTAGGGACCCAAGAGCCCCGCAAAAATTTGGGACTGGCCATCTCCGCCTTTAATCTCGTGAAAAAGAGACCCGAGTTTAGTTCACTCTCCCTAGTTATTGCGGGAAAATACGGCTGGGGAGAGCAAGTAAAAGTGGGGGAAGTTGGATTCAAGACTCTAGGTTTTGTTGTCGAAGCTGACCTTCCGGGTTTGTATGCAGGGGCCGAGGTTTTTGTTTTTCCTTCGCTCTATGAAGGCTTTGGCTTCCCAGTCTTAGAGGCGATGGCCTGTGGTACACCCGTCGTTGCGATCAACGTCGCCTCGCAGAGCGAGATTGTGGGCCAGGCAGGAGTCCTCGTTGATAAAACGCCAAGTGCGCTAGAGGAAGGTATCGTCATAGCTCTACAAAGTCCTGCCAAATACCGCGCCCTCGGGCTAGCCCAAGCGCAGAAGTTTACTTGGGATAATTGCGCCAAAGAAACAATTAAAGTTTACGAACGGATTGTTTCTAAAAAGACTTAAACTTGATAAACTAAAGGCTATGAACATTGCGCTTGACGGAAACGAAGCAAACGTGAGTACCCGGGTAGGTTCCGGAGAATATTCATATCGACTCCTAAATTACTGGGCCAAGAAGGCGTCTCCCAAACGGGAGTATGACATTTATTTAAGAGACGAGATCGTTACCGATCTTCCGGAAAGCACCCCATCTTGGCGATATCACGTTATTGCCCCCAAAAAAGCCTGGACCAGGTTTTCCCTCCCTCTCTCATTGTTCGCTCACAGGAACTCGCACAACGTTTTCTTTAATCCGGCCCACTACTTGCCACCCGTTACCTTCTGCCCTTCGGTTGTTACGATTCATGATCTAGCCTACGAATTTTTCTCTGATCTATTTTTACCGGTCGATTTATATAAGCTCAAAAACTGGACCAAACAATCAGTTGTCCGCGCCAGTAAAATTATTGCTGTCTCAAACGCAACCAAACAAGACTTAATAAAGGTTTATGGCGCCTCTCCAAGCGATATCGAGGTAGTTTATAACGGCTTCGACGAAACTACCTTCAACACCAAGGGCGTAGTCAAGCGTGATATTTTGACGATCCATGGTCTACAGGCCCACAACTATCTTCTTTTTGTCGGCACTATCCAGCCACGCAAAAACTTGATCCGCCTAGTCCAAGCCTTCCAATTACTCAAAGAGGGTGGGTATAAAGGCAAGCTCGTCATCGCCGGCAAGATCGGCTGGATGGCCGAGGAAACACTATCGGTGATCAAAAATAGTAAGTTCGCGAGCGAGATTGTCTTGACAGGTTACATCTCGCTTTCGTCTCAAAAAACGCTCTATCGATACGCTGACGTCTTTGTCCTGCCTTCGCTCTACGAAGGTTTTGGCGTTCCGGTTTTAGAGGCAATGGCCTCCGGTGCGCCGGTTGCGGCCGCCGACAACTCCTCGCTCCCCGAAGTGGTGGGAGAGGCCGGTTTGCTTTTTAACGGCGCCGATCCCTCGGCCCTCAAAGAGACCATTCTAGAACTCAAAAAAAACCGCACCCAATGGGTCAAAAAGGGCCTGGCAAGAGCAAAAGATTTTTCCTGGGACAAGTGCGCGCGGGAGACACACAAAGTACTCATCTCTGTCGCAAAGCCAGGGAAATAGGCTACAATAACAAAAATGTACACATTCAAAGACAAAAATGGTAAAGAATTGGCGGGTGATGAGGCTTTCAAGAAAATCCTGGCGCGTCTAGAAAGTTATTTGCTCGACTTCACACTCATGTGTCTTCACTTCGCGACCCTTATTCCCTCCCATACCATAAGAAATAGCTTGTGGCGGTTGGTAGGACTCAAATTAGGATCAAAAAGTACCCTCCATACAGGGGTAAGAGTCTATGACCCTAAAAATATCCGGGTAGGTGAGGGGACAATTGTTGGTTACGGCTGTTTTCTGGACGGAAGGGCAGAACTCACGATCGGTTCTCATACTGACATTGCAAGCGAAGTCATGATTTACAACCAAGAACATGATTTATCTTCCCCAAGTTTTAGTGCAGTCTCAGGCAAAGTCTCAATCGGCAACTACGTTTTTATAGGTCCCCGCGCCATCATTCTTCCAGGAGTAAAGATCGAAGATAATGCAGTTATTGCGGCCGGCGCCGTTGTAACCAAAGACGTAAAGAAGGGGATGGTTGTTGGGGGTGTTCCTGCCAAAGTAATAGGGGAGCGCGCCCTTGAAAATCCATCCTATCGGCTAGGAAGGGTTAAACTATTTCAATGAAAAGCCCGCTTGTTTCCGTTATCATTGTCTCTTATAACACCCGCGATCTGACCGTAAAAAGAATCAAAAGCGCGCTAGATTCTCGTGGTTTTGAACCAGGTGATCTTGAAGTAATTGTGGTCGACAACAATTCGTCGGACGATACAGTCTCCTATCTAAAAACAAATTTCCCCGACCTGTCCCTCATCGCCAACTCAAAAAATCGGGGGTTTGGCGGCGGCAACAACCAAGGCGCCAAAATCGCCAAGGGGAAGTATTTGTTACTTCTTAATACCGATGCCTTTCTGGCCCCCAATTCACTCAAAATTCTGGTTGAGAAAATGGAATCCGACAACACTCTCTCTTCAGTCGGTCCCCAATACCGTTACGCCGACAATGCCATGCAGTGCTCAGCCGGATATAGCCCCACCCTAATTCGGGTCCTGGCTTGGATGTGGTGGTTAGACAAATTACCACTTATCAAAAACCTTTTTCAAACTCCCTATCACGTCTTTGATCTCAATTGGTACAAATCTCCCCATTACCCCGACTGGCTGATGGGAGCCTGTGTCATTTTTAGAAAATCGGAATTTGACTCTGCGGGCGGATTTGACGAGCAAATTTTTATGTATGCCGAAGAAGTCGAGCTTTTTCGTCGTCTCAAATCAAAGACCAACAAGCGAAATCTGTTTACGCCGGAAACCAAGATCATCCATTTGGGTAGTGCCAGCACCAAAAAAGCCAATGCCTTTCGTCTCACCCACGAACTCAAGGGGATAGAATACATCTACAAGAAACATTACAGGGCGCTCTTCCCGCTCGTCAAATTATTTATTCTCTCTGGGGTTGTTTTGCGCCTGGCAGTTTTCCTTTTGATCCCGAGCCGTCACTCCGCCCTCAAAGAATATCTAAATTACTTTAAAAGATCATAAATTATGCTTTCAAAAATAAAGAAAATCCTTCGCTTTCTAGACACTCACCTGCTCACCATATTGACAGGTATTCTTATTGTCATTATTCCTCTCTACCCAAAGCTCCCCCTCGCCGACCTTATCGAAGGCTATATCGTCAGACTTCGTCTCGAAGACATCGCCATTTTTCTGGCACTCGTGATCTGGGGGATACAAATACTGAGAAAGAAAATCATTTTCCCCAAAACAAAAATTGCCAAATTGATCTTGATCTATCTAGCCTTCGCCACTCTCTCTGCGATCGCCGCCGTCCTTGTAACCAAGACTGTTCCTCTCGAGCGCGCCCATCTTCAAAAGCTTGCCCTTCATTTGTTCCGCCGGTTTGAATATTTCTCTCTCTTTTTTATTGCCTACAGCGGAGTCAAAACCAAACGTGATCTCAAGGTATTTATCTATACGATCCTCTTCACATTTATTGCGGCAGTCGGATACGGCTTTGGTCAAAAGTATCTCTATTGGCCTGCGTTTTCGACCATGAACCGCGAGTTCTCTAAAGGCGTCCGGCTCTATCTCTCCCCCACCTCTAGAGTAATGAGTACTTTTGGCGGACACTACGACTACGCGGCCTACTTGATGATGCTCCTCTCGGCTCTCGTTTCTGTTGTCTGGCTTGTCAAGAGTAAAGTCTGGTTTATTCTCTTCTCCCTCCTTTTTCTTGGTGCCTACTGGTCACTCATTCTTACTGCCTCAAGAACCTCGTTTGCAGGCTATCTCGTCGGCATTACCGCGATTTTTTATTGCTTCGCAAAAATCAAAGGTTTCAAGTGGAGCGTACGGCGTTGGCTAGTCACAATGACAGTTTCATTCTCCATCATGATCTTCTTCGGTGATCTTTCCGAGCGCTTCTATCAATTGGTACAGTCCCCGGCGGCCATCCAAAAATTCGTTCCCTGGATGGAAACGGGCAAGATCGAAGAGAAAATTTACGAGGTCAAAGATTTTTTCTACGCCCTTGAAGCTTGGAAAAATAATCTCGCAAACCCACCCCTCCCACCCCCTCCCGAAAACAGTATCTCCATGGACGAACTCTCTCGCGTTGCAGTAAGCTCCGACATCCCTCCTTCAGCTACCAAGCCCCTGCCTCCCGACGTCACCAAAGAGGAAGAAGAGATTAGGGAGCGGGTCGCCTCCGAGAGTGCGGGCGCAAACCAGACACCCGAAGTTGGCGGTTACAGCGAAAATGCTCTCAAGTATGGTTTATCGCTTGCCATCAGACTTGACGCCCTCTGGCCCCGCGCAATTGAAGGCTTTATGCGAAATCCCTTGCTTGGAAGCGGTTTCTCGACCCTTACCAAGAGCACTACCGAGGAGTTCACCTCGGCCGAATCGACCGACAACGACTACTTACGCATGTTGGGTGAAACTGGTCTATTGGGCACACTCTCCTTTTTAGCCATTCTATTTGTGCTAATGAGAATCTCCTACCAAGGATTTAAGAGAACTACCTCGATCTTTAAGCAAGTTCTGTATCTTGGCTCAATTGGCGCGATTGCGGGACTTCTTGTAAACGCGACTTATATTGACGTTTTTGAATCAAGTAAAATTGCCTATACTCTCTGGATTATCGCCGCCCTCGTCGTGCGCTCACTTGAACTGGATCACAAAGATGAAAAACAAACTTGAAATATTTCTAGTTGCGGGCCTTCTTTTAGGTGCAGTCATCGCGCGTAGTTACCGGATTAATTTCCCGCTTGCCGACTGGCACTCTTGGCGTCAAGCCGATACAGCCGCTGTGGCTCGAAACTTCATCAAAACCAAGTTTGATTTACTGTATCCTCAGTCCGATAGTCTCTTAGCTCTAAACGACAAGGGCCTAGATAACCCAAACAGGCTTTTTATAAACGAATTCCCGCTTTATAACGCCTCAGTCGCACTCCTCTACAAATTCTTTGGGGTCAACGTCATGTATGGACGGCTCGTCAGCCTAGTTCTTTCGGTCACCGGTGCCTTTTTCCTCTATCTTTTAACCAAGAAACT
>LCPA01000020.1:0-8053 GCA_001003385.1 Microgenomates group bacterium GW2011_GWF2_47_9
TACTGTTGTAATATCTGTAATATCCGTTCATACCGCTGTTCTATCCCTCTCCGCAAAGATTTAAGTAATTCATTCCACTCTCCACTTGCGCCGCTTAATTCTTGCTTGGCTCCCTCAATAACCTTTTCAGTAAAACCAGCTGACACAGCCACCGTCATCTTTTGTAATAACTTCTGTACTTCCAATTGGGGAACCTCTCGCTCAGCCATCAAACCATTAACTTCTTCTTGCAAATGTGACACAGCCACCCTACTGACTCCTTCCTTACCCAAAAACCTCACTACTGCATACTCACCAGCCGCCTCCAAAACCCCTGTCAGCTCGGGACTGTTATTAAGTCTTGCCAACTCTCCTATATACCTCTTACTCGCTCTCTCGGCCAAAGCTGGCAGAGCAGACAAATTATCTATGTTAAGTTTAGTTACTCCCATCGAACCACTAATGCTTGCCAGTACACCCTCCAAATCCTTGACCCCTTCCAGTCCTTTGGGGGCTATCCTTCCAAATCTTGGAACTGCCCTACTTCCAGGCTCGCCCAAATTTCCCTGCACCAACAGGGTCAAACCAAATTCTCCTGCCGGTGAATTCACCCCTGCCGTCGAAAACACTCTCCTATCAACACTTATAACCTCAACTGGCAAATGCGGATCCAAACCCAATCTTTGATACAATGTAGGATTCTCTGCCCCCGAATGCCCCACATCCCCTCGCCATGAAAATAATCCTCTGACTGCCGCGTCTTGATCATCGGGGGTCGGCAACTCACTAGGTGGTAGATACATCTCCCACTCCGCAAACTCACTCATAGGTCGCGCTTCCAGTCCAACTAGTGACATGTGTACATATTATAGGGTTAGTAATTTTTCTGTCAAATATTACCTCTGCAAGGGAAAAACGACAATACACACCGCCTACGCATCTCATACTATCACACACATAATTTCTATTCTTCACTCCCTTCTGTTCTATCACACCCTGAGGGTTTGAACAAGGCCGTCTTGACTCTCCCCCCCATTCTCTTTAGAGTGTACTTGTGAAGAGTAAAACATTGATTCTTGGGTTAGGTATCGTCGTTCTCGGAGGAGCTCTCGCTTACTTTGGCACCGAAATCAAAGACAGTCTCGCCCCAACCCCTTCTCACACACCTGTAACCTACACTCCCCCAAAGTCGGACGGATCGGTCCCCGCGAATGGTTGGCTTTCTTACCAGGCGCCAAACGGTCTCTTTTCCATGCTCTATCCAACTAACTACTCGAAACAAGACTTGCCTGGCGGAGTGACTGCCTTTGGGCGTACAGTCAACTGGTTTCAACTCAGAGACCCCCTCTACATCTGCAAATCCCCCGACTGTCCAACTCTCAAACGTACAGAAACAGTTACGGTAAACGGTGTGCAAGCCAAAAAGTACTGGGGTGAATATACGGACGAATCGACTAGAGTGACCCAGTCCTTTATCCAATACGAAATTCCCCTCCCTTCAGGCCAATACCTATCACTAAGAATGAGTGAACTCCCCCTCGACCTTGGAGACTCCCTACTCGAGCTCTACCCTGATCACAAACCTGGGGTAATTGAGTCTAAACGAGAAGAAATCCTCAACACCATGGCCCAATCAATTAGGTTTTAACGAACTCCCCCATTACGGCCTGGATCTCACTAATCAAATCTCCTGCCCCATAATATACCCCTACTCGCTCTGCGAGTCTTTCACTCGCTTTTTTATTTACCGTAGAGGCAACCACACAAGAGGCCACCGCCTGGCTCTTGGCATAAAACCCGACCACGAGACCTGCCAAAACGTCCCCCGTCCCCCCCTTCGTCATCCCAGGATTGCCGCCCGGTATCTCGACCCGCTCACTCCCCTTAATGACCAAGTCAACCGGTCCTTTTATAAGTTGGGTTACCTTGGGATTCACTCCCCCACCCAATATCTCTCGCTCCCTCGCATTCGGCGTACAAATCATATTTTCATTCAATAACTCGGGATTCACCTCTTGTAGAGCTCCCCCATCAACTACCCATCTTTTGTCCCTATACTTCGCAAGAAAATCGTTGACAATCCGCCGCGTCTCTTCCCCTCTCTCCATTCCAGGCCCAATCAAAATTGCGTCATCCTCTTCGACATAATGGGCAACTTGCGAATACGGCACTACAATCCCTTCCCAAAACTTTTGTTTGGCCCGCACCCGCATTAACTCATTGTTCTCTATCACCGGACTCGAAAAATGCACCATATCGACAATCTTAGAGGCGGCGGCGGCCGACCAAAAACTGGCCGCATGAAAAAGTTGTGACCCCCCGATCACAAGCACTTTACCATTCTCTCCCTTCCGGCTCTCCGGTCTCGCTCGCACTATCTGCTCAAAATAACTCTCTAAATTATCCATTGCCTCCACTCCTTATTTTGATAATGTCACAACTTGAGCCCCCTCAAAAAGCTCGGCAACCTCTAGTTCTGCCGTGGTAATAATCGTCTGTCTATCTTGCGTCATCATTATAACCTGTTGACGGTGGTATGCGTCCAGTTCCGAAAAAATATCATCCAATAGTAAAATTGGCTTTACCTTGAGTTGATCCTCCAAATATCCAAGAACGCCCAGCTTCATAAACAATACCGAAAGGCGCTGTTCGCCTCTCGAACCATATTTCATCATATCTTTCCCACCCTGCTTCTGACTAAAAACCAGAAAATCGTCTTTATGAGGACCTACCAAAGTGTGACCAGCCGCGACCTCTTGGACTTCGTATTCCTTTAACCTAGTTTCACTAATAGTCGAAGCTAGATATTGGAGCCTGTACTCCCCAAAACTAGTCGTTCTCCCCGAAAGATCCTCCATTAACTCGCGCCGTTTCTCCGTCAAAATATTGCCGTTCTTAATTAATGTCGCGGACCAAAACGCCAGTTGTTCTCGCCTTGCCACTCCTTCCCGTATCCCTTCAAGCAACCGATTGCGTCTGCGAAGCGAACTATCGTACGCCGTAAGTGCCCTATCGTACTCCCCACTAGCACTCGACAAAACCTCATTTACAAAAGCTCTTCTTCTGGTGGGAGATCCCTCAATCAATCTCAAGTCTTCCGGTCGGAAAGTCACCGTCACCAGCCGTCCCAAAAATTTTGCTCTAGTTCTCGCTACTCCATCAACTAAATAGCGTCTTTTTTGTGTCCGTTTCCCCATTATCTTGCCCCTCGTCACCACCACCCCCAAACTCTCCCGCTCCCCCTCATTCTCAACTATTGCGGTCACTCGCCCAAATTCCTTCGTAAGTGCCACCATCTCCTCAATCACGCTCGCCCGAAAACTTGTGCCAGTCGAAAGCAAGTTAATTGCCTCCACAACATTCGTCTTCCCAACCCCATTTGGTCCAAACAAAATCGTCAAATCTCCAAAATGAAAAGTTCTCGTCCTGTAACTGCGAAAATTCTCTAGTTCCAATCTCTCGAGCCTCATTAGCTGTAGTATAGACTATGTGTCACTACGAATTGGTCTTGTTATTAGTTCTTCTTTTTCTCAGCATGGCGGGGTTATCGAACATGTCAAATCGCTAGCCCAAGAACTCACTCGTCTTGGCGTTACCCCCCTTCTCATCTCCCCCTCTACAGAAACCAGTCTTGGTCCTCACCTCCAAATCGGTCACACCATTCGCTTCCCCTCCCCCAACGGATCTTGGGCCAACCTCTCTCTCACCGCTCAGTCTATTCACAGCCTCCGTCAAGTTCTTGTCCGCCAAAAACTCGACCTTCTCCATTTTCACGAACTTACCTACCCCGCCGCGAGCTGGCAAATCCTCGCCGCATCTTCTATTCCCAACATCGCAACCTTCCATACCGGCTGGAACACAAAAGACGCAAATCCACTTTTTACCCAAAGCTATTCCTGGCTTGCCAAAAACGTAATTAAAGATCGTCTCCAGGGCACCATTCACGTCTCCCAAATTTCCGCCCTCTGCAACTCGTTGTTATCCCCTTCAAATAGCGTTCTCCTCCCCCCCATAGTTAATACGCCTCAATATAATTCACCTAGTGAGTGCCCAAAGGAAATCCTCCCAAACAAACTGAATCTCCTCTTTATTGGAAGATTCGAGAAACGCAAAGGCCTCCCTTACCTACTCAAAGCCCTCAATTCACTTGATCCAGCCAAGCGGGCCCAGATCCATCTCAACATCATTGGCTCCGGCCCCCAACAACCTTGGATTGCACTTTACCGTCCTCACCTCAATTTCTCGGTCAACTTCTTGGGCGCTTTCGGCGGCCGCAAAAAAATAGCCTACCTCAAACACTCCGATATTTTGCTTGCTCCAACTACCCATGGCGAAAGCTTTGGGATGATTTTGGTCGAGGCAATGGCCGCCGGACTCCCAATCATTGCCGGCAATAACGACGGATACCTCGAAACACTTGCTAAGTATCTAGATAAAAGCCTCATAGTGGACCCCACCAACACCCGCCTTTTTGCTTCAGCGATTAACAAACTCATAACTGATCCACCTCTCAGGAAAACCCTCTCCCAATGGGGCTTAGCTGAATCCCGCAAATATTCTCCCTCTCAAATAGCACGTCAACATCTCGCGTTTTACAAAAAAACTCTAACCTTGGCAGGTCGTACACCACCACGTCCCCCGCCCTCCGACTTTGCCATAAATTAACTTGAGCCCACAAACGGGACATTCGCCTTTTGTTTTCCCATAAACCCGAAACTCGTTCTGATACCCCCCCTTCTCACCGTATGCATCCAAATACGAGTTGTCGCTCGCTCCATTGGTTTCAAGGCCCCGCTTTAATACTTCCCTTATTGCCAACAGTAGTTTTCTACATTCACCTAACGTTATTGTATTAGCTTTCCTGGTAGGTAAAATCTGCGCCAGGTGCAAGGCATCATTAGCATAAATGTTCCCAACTCCAGCTAAAACTGTTTGATCAAGTAATGCATCTTTTACCTTCCTACCCGTCTTTTGCAATTTGCGTAAAAACTCAATTTCTGTCAATTCTCCTGGTTCAGGTCCCAAACGCGCTCTTACTTTTTCTTGTGCCTTTTCAATCTCCTCTTCCTCTTTTACATAACCAAAAGCCCGGGTATCCCAAAAGTACAAGCTCCTCCCGCTTACCATCCGCATGACTACCCGGGTATGAAGTGCAGTTTCATACCAATCTTTCTCGATGACAAGCCGCCCTGTCATTTTCAAATGAACCGTAAGCCCTCTCCCGCTTTGGAAAACGATAAACAAATACTTGCCCCGCCTGAAGACCTTGGTAATACGTTCAGTTCTAGCCCGGTCGGGATTTCCCACAAAACAGCCCTCTCTTCTTACCTCGATCAGCGAAACTACCTCCCCCACAATTTCTTGCGCCAACTGCCGCCGTACCGTCTCTACCTCAGGTAGTTCGGGCACGTGCTACCTCCTTCTCAATAATTTTTCTCATCTCACGCTCAAATCTCTCTCGTCCAAATTTTTTTGCTGACTCCACAATTTCATCATGCGAAAACTTCATTTTTTCCATTTCCTCAATTGCCTTCACTACCTCACGTGTCTCCATTTTATCGACAAATATCCCTGTCTTGCCCTCGACTACCGTCTCTAGGTACCCCCCACTTCTTAAGGCAAGTATAGGCGTCCCAGCCAGCATCGCCTCAACTACCGTCATTCCAAAGTCCTCATCTTTCGCTAAGGCGAGATAGCCCCTGGCTCCCGTATACAACTCCCCGAGCTCCTCGTCCCATACCCTTCCCTTCATCTGCACCCACTCTCGGCCAGCCTCCTTGATTCTTGCTTTAAACTTTTCCCCTCCTACCACCTCCCCCACTATCACCAGCTTCCGCTTAGCCATATTCGCCGCTCTAGCCGACTCAACAAGTCCTTTTGCTCCCGTCACCCGCGCAACCGTAAGATAGTAGTCACCCCTTTCTCTTTTAATCCGCGCCTTAATTTCTACTGCCGGATAAATAACTATCGCCTTTTTCCGATAAAACTTCTCAATCCTTCGCGCTACCTCATGACTATTCGCGATCCATACATCAACTCTTCCTGCGCTCACAAAATCAAAATATCTGACAAACGGCCCGAAAATCTTGAGATATAACGCTCCCCACCACTTATTACGTCCGTCTGTCGGCGTCTCATAGCCATACAACCACTTAGGGGGCGTGTGACAATAAGCCACAACTCTCGTCTTTTCTCCCACCCGAAAGCCACGCGCGATATACCCCGAACAAGAAGTAATCACCAAATCATATTGGGACAAATCCAAGCTCTTCCAAATCCAAGGCAAAAGAAACCGCAAATAACTATAAAGTCTTCCTATTTTAAGTAGTTTCCCCCACTTGCTCTCGATAATTTGCCGGTCCCCAAACATGGCTTTTGCCGAACCCTGTTTTATAAAGGCAGTATAAATTTTTGCCTGTGGATACATTTCAGATAATACCCTTAGTACCCTCTCTGCCCCTCCCGCTTCGTTAAAATAGTCATGGACCAAAGCTATTTTTTTCATCCTAAAAAAGTCCCATCTGCTTGTCATCAAATTTAGGTTTTTTGTCGATTTCTCCAAATATCCTTCGCACTAAACTACGAAACCCCATTTCTTCAAACTTTTCCCTGACTACGTCATTTTTGAGCCCCAGGTACTTTGTGCTCTCCCACTCCATTGGCAAATCCATGTCTGTCACAATTTCCGACAACTCCCTCGACAATTCGGCGCTATCCTTGCCTGTCACCAATTTTTGGGCTACAACGGACTCTATCTCACCTCGCTCTACCGCGCCGTATACCCCATCCAAGCTGTTGTATGCCTGGATCAACTTTGCCGCTGTCTTGGGGCCTATCCCCGCTACTCCCGGGATATTGTCGCTAGAATCCCCGATCAAAGCCTTGTAGTCAACAATTTGAGATGGTTCAACCCCATACTTTTCTTTCACCTCGGCTCTAGTATAGAGTTTGGGTGGATTTTGACCCTTGGCTGGAGTAAGTACACTCACCCCATCGCGCACCAACTGCATCGTGTCTTGGTCTCCCGTCAAAATCACTACCTCGCTTTCTTCTTGGTTGTTCCCAAATGTCAGTCCAGTAACCGACAAAGTTCCCAAGATGTCATCGGCCTCGTACCCCTCTTGCTCTACCTGGACTATCCCCATTACATGGATAATCTCCTTGACCATCGGGATCTGCCGAACCATCTCGAGGTCGGCCTTGGGTCGCTGTGCTTTGTAGGCCACATATTTTTCGTGTCGAAATGTCGGCTTGGGCAAATCCCACGCCACAACCACATGTGTCGGCGCCACACTCTCGATGGCCGATACCAGCATGCTAGAAACCCCATAAACCGCCCCCACCACCTGACCTTTTTTGTTTGTAAGAGGCGGGTAGGCGTGATAAGCGCGGTGAAGAAGCGCTGAACCATCAACCAATAATAACTTCACTTTTTTACCAAGTAATCCAAATGTTTCTTGATCTCATCGAGCTTTACTTCAAGCTCATCCATCCGTCGAAACATTCGTCTCACATAATAATCCTCTTGATATCGCAAAATCTCTACCGACACCATTGCCACCACCGACCCAAACAAAACCACTCCCACAATCTGCAAAATCATCGCGACCATGCGCCCACCTAACGTAGTTGGCACCATATCGCCGTACCCGACTCCCGTCACCGTTGTTATGGCAAAATACACCCCATCCCAACCATTTTCGACGGTCCTTAACGAGCTCCCCTTTTCAAAGTATGCCGAAAGTATCCCGAGTCCTACAACCACAAAAACAAGCACCGCTACAATCCGGCGCAACCTATGACTGGTACTTAGTTTCTTTGCTACTTGTCGAATTTCCCCACTCATCGTATGCCTACTTATAAACTACTCCAAACTCTTTTTTCTTTTTTACCTCTTCCTTGGTAATCCCAACGATTGCCTCAAACTCTCCTCGCTCCAAACTCTCAGTCTTCATGATGGCCACCACCACTTTATCCATTACTTTGCGTTTAGCTTTAAGGATCTCCATCGTCGTTTTCTCACAGGCCGAAACAATTTTCTTTACTTCCCTGTCAATCTCGGCTCGCTTGCTCT
>LCPA01000020.1:8066-9152 GCA_001003385.1 Microgenomates group bacterium GW2011_GWF2_47_9
CGTCACGCGGTCCAAAATCGATAGGTCCCAAAATGCTCATCCCATAATCAATTACCATTGCCCGCGCAATCCTCGTCACCTTGTCAATATCGTTGCTCGCGCCAGCCGTCAGCTCGCTATACACAATCTCTTCAGCTCCCCGACCTCCCAAAAGCGTACAAATCTCCTCGAGTAGCTCAGTTCTTGTCTTTTGGTATTTATCAACGGCAGGCGGAATAAGCGTATACCCAAGTGCCCGCCCACGCGAAACAATGCTAATTCTATGCACCGGATCGGTGTTCGCCAAAAAGTGTGTCACAATCGCGTGCCCTGCCTCATGGTATGCCGTCATCTCCCGATCATGTACCGACTGCATCCTTCTTTTCTCCGGCCCCATCTTGACCTTGGTTGCCGAATCCTCGATATCATCAAAATTGACCTCCGACCGCTCTTCCCTTGCCACCTTGATTGCCGCTTCGTTCAACATGTTTTCTAGATCCGCCCCGGAAAAACCAACCGTTCGCTTGGCAACGGTATCCCAGTCGACTTTTTTCGATATCGGTTTGCCCATTGAATGAATCTTCAAAATATCCTTCCTCCCCTCAATGTCCGGCATGTCTAGGGTGACCCGTCGGTCAAAACGCCCTGGCCGCACCAAAGCCTGATCCAATACGTCAGGTCTATTTGTCGCCGCCATCACAATTACATTATCGTTCACAGAAAATCCATCCATCTCGACAAGGATCTGATTTAAAGTCTGGTCTCGCTCGTCGTGCCCCCCCATCGCCCCAGCGCCTCGTGTCCTCCCTATTGCATCAATTTCATCAATAAAAATAATTGACGGAGCAGATTTTTTTGCAGTCTCAAACAGATCGCGCACACGCGAGGCCCCGACTCCAACCAACATCTCCATAAACTCGCTTCCTGCCATCGAAAAGAATGGCACTCCTGCCTCTCCCGCAACAGCCCGAGCCATCAAGGTTTTCCCTACTCCTGCCGCCCCTATGAGGAGTACTCCTTTTGGAGTACGAGCGCCGACCTTGCTATATTTTGCAGGGTGTTTCAAAAAATCAACCACTTCTTCGAGTTCTTGTTTAGCCTCATCTA
>LCPA01000021.1 GCA_001003385.1 Microgenomates group bacterium GW2011_GWF2_47_9
TTCAAACGACTGCGCTGCTACGCACCGCACCACATTAGTGTTGATGTAGGCTTCAATGGATGCGGCTACGGACTGAGGGCCTGTCAATGGGAGGAGCGAGGTTCTGCCGTATGCCCCGGTTGAGGACAGGTCACTGCTGGAATCGCAATTTGAAGTCAACGTACCGCTCGTTTGTTGCCTGGCAACGTCATAGGGAAAACATACCCAAGGGTACTCCCCATCATTGATGTTTGTATTTTCCCCATCATAAAAATGAAGGTTAGACGTATCGCCGCAATCGGGGTGACGAGTGTGTCTGGGCTCTTGTATTACAAAGAAAAGGATAAGATGGGGAGACGAGCTTGGATAAGTTTGGCAGTTGCGATAGTAGCGTTTGGGATAGTGATGTTTGTGAATAGGTAAGTCATTGCTTTCGCAGATTGGGGAGAGCGGCGGCGAGGATGATAAAGATCGAGCCTAGAACGATAGAGGCTGAGAGAGTTTCCTTGAAGAAGATGATGCCGAAGAGGAGACCAAAGATGATTTCAGCAAGACCAATTAGACTTCCAACGGACGGTTCAAGGCGTCGAAAGCCTTCGATTGCAGAGTAGTTGGCGATGAGCATGGAGATGGCATAGCCAAGTTGACCAAACCAAGCGCGACTAAGACTTAGGGGAGGGAGGGAGTTGTGAAGGAGAAGACTCAAGGGTAAGTTAAAAATTATTTGGGCAAGAAAATATCCCAACATGATCTGGAGCTCGTCGTACTGTCCCAAGAGTTTTTTGGGGAGGATGACGGTTGTTGCCCCCAAGAGACCGGCGAAGATAGTCATGGTGGCCGGGAAAATTTGAGCGAGAGTAAGGTTAAAACGATAGATCATAAACATTCCGATGACCGCAAGGCTGAGGGAGAGATACTTGATCCGGGAAATTTTTTCGTTAAAGAAAACGACGCCGAGCAGGTAACCACCAATGGTGAGGGGTTCAAATCCCAAGAAGTAGGGCGCCTGATTGATGCCACCGGCAAGGGCAATAGGGATAAACCATTTCCAGTCTTTTTGCTCAATTGCCTTGATGAATCGAAAACGCCAGTTGAGAATGAGAATGACGATAAGGAGGAAGAGGCCGCGGGTCCATGCCTGCGAAAACTCACCAAATTCTCCCACCATGAGGCGAGACCAGATGCCGTAGGAACCAAAGAAAAAGGCCGAGATTAATATGTAGATCATGACTTGTATTTTATCCAGGGAAAAGCGATAATCTAGTAGATGTCCACACAAACAGACAGATTATTGGTATGGCTTAGAGAGTTTGATTTGGCGGACGATGAATCTTTGGTATATCTGGAATTATTGAATAAAGGATGACTTTCAGCTTTGACAATTTCTAGGGAATTGCATATTGGTAGGACTAAGGTGTATAGGATTTTGGACAAGCTAATTTCAATAGAAATGGTGATCCAAAAGTATGATGAGGCAGGCTTTAAGTTTTTGGCGAGTAGTCCTACTCAGTTGGAATTGTTGCTGGCAAAGAAAGCGGCAACGCTCGCGCAAATGCGCGCGAGTCTCCCAGGAATGGTCGAGCAGATGGAGAGGCTTGTGCCTACCACCAAGGGAAGCGAGGTGTTTTACTACAAAGGCAAGCGCGGTTTATCTCAAGTTAATTTCAATCTTCTCAAAGCTAGGGGCGAGGTGTTGAGTTATGAAATCGCGACGGCGGACGTCTATTTGCCTCCTAGAGAGGCGGAGACATTGAGACAAGGCCTTGTCGATAAAAAGATCATGGTTAAGACGATTACAAATATGACAAAGATACCCAATTTTACGCAGGTAAAGGAGCTTGTTTTGAATTGGTGGGAAATACGTTCGATTGAGCCAAGTAAGCTTAGAATTACGGCGGACGTGTTTGTGTACAACGATGTTTATGCGATTTGCAATTATTTGGGTAAAAACGATGTTTTTTGCTTAGAAATTCATAACAAGAATTTGGCTAGTTTACAAAGGGACATTTTTTTCCAACTTTGGGAGGGTGCAAGACCGATGAAAATAATTGGGGATGGTGGAAGGGCAGAAGTATAGTTGACGCCACCTGTTCAAATTGATAGCCTGATACTGTGGAGAAAAGGATAGAGTTTGGGAGATCTTTGTTGATTGCAAGCGGTGTTTTGGTAGCGGGACTCGTCTCTACGGGGTATCGAGATCGTGAGAGAAGAGAAAGGCGTGGAGAGTGACTCCAACATGTTGGTCGTTGATGTCGGGGGCGCAGTGGAGCGACCGGGAGTGTATGAAGTGCCTCATGGGTCAAGGATTGGCGCCGCCCTGATCTTGGCGGGTGGGCTAGGAGTGGAAGCAGACCGTGAGTGGGTCGGGAGGTATCTAAATTTGGCGGAAGAAGTTAAAGACGGGAGCAAGATATTTATTCCAGGCGAGTCGGGACAGCAGGTTGCTAATAGCAATGCGGGGAGCGCTACCAACACTAGTAGCATCAATATAAATACTGCGAGCGTAGCGGAGCTAGACTCTTTGTGGGGAATAGGGGAGGCGAGAGCCAATACGATTATTGCTAATCGGCCATACAGTTTGGTAGAAGAGCTTGTGACGAAAGCCAAATTACCCGAGAATGTTTATGATGCAATCAAGGATCAAGTCACTATATATTGAGTTATTGGATGCATTTGGACGTTTGGCATTGTTCGCTTTATTACTGGGTTTGCGGTGGATGACGATACCAGATGTCTTGCCGCAAACTTGGACACCCTCGACTGAGATCAAATATACCGCACGCCTACTTGATGAACCTGAACATACCGATTCAAAAACGATCATCACGCGCGGGGTATGGCGGATTGAAATCCCTGGTTATATCCGACTTATGCCTGGTAGAGTCTATGCGTTTTCTGGCAAAGTAGTCCCCAGAATGCTAATGGGGAAGGTCATTAAAATTGGCATGATGGAGCCGAGTTTTGAGGGGTTCGATCACACGCCGGCTACCCTGGGTGAGCGAGTGGTTTTAGCCTTGACGACGATGCGGGCGAGGATGGAGGAGAATTTGTCCAGGCGCTTGCCAGAACCTCATTCGTCCTTGTCTGCGGGAATTCTTTTGGGGGTGAAAGGGAGTCTGCCCTGGGATTTTTATCAAGAATTAGTCAGTACTGGTACCGTGCATGTGGTTGCCGCGAGCGGGTACAACGTAAGTATAGTCGCAGGTGTTGTGATGGGGGTACTCTTCAAATTTGTGAGTAGGCGGGTGGCTGTTCTCTTTGGGATCATCGCAATTATTGGTTACACGATACTTGCGGGTGGGGATGCCCCTATTGTTAGAGCCGCGATTATGGGGGGACTTGCGATTACTGCCTACTACTTTGGGAGGCCTGTCTGGGCAAAAAGGCTATTGTGGGTATCGGGGATAGTGATGTTGCTGGTTGAGCCTAGATATCTGGTAGACGTTGGGTTTTGGTTGTCAATCTCGGCGACGGCGGGGATATTGTATTTGGAGCCGCAGATGCGAAAGTTGGGGAGTAGATTGGTGATTGGTAGATCGAGGTATCTATCAGATTACTTGTATCCTACGCTAGCGGCCAACGTCTTCACATTGCCAATAATTCTCTTGGTATTTTCCCGGGTAAGCTGGATTTCACCTCTCGTGAACTTGCTGGTTTTGCCTCTAACCCCCCTCATTATGTTTTTGACGGCCGTTACCCTTCTATTAGACCCGATTCCCATCCTTGGGTTCGTTAGTTCTTTGCTCCTTTATGTGCCTTTGGAGTTGTTTATCGAGGTCGTGCGCATGTTAGGATAAAAGTTATGAGGAAGATTAGCTATTTTTTGGGGTTGTGGGTGGGGCTCGCCTTCATGGTTTTGTGGCAAGCACCTACCCTGAAGACAAAAATTATAGCCTGTGATGTGGGGCAGGGAGACGCAATTTTAATTGTAAAAGGTCGTACCCAGGTTTTGATTGACGGAGGACCAAGTAGCGAGAAGATACTAGCCTGCCTGGAAAGGCACCTGCCATTTTGGGATCACACAATCGAGCTTATAGTGATGACGAACACCGACTTTGACCATATGAACGGCTTGTCGGCTGTTATAGATAGATATGGTTTGGGGGATTTTGTTACGGCAGATGGGATCCGCGGGAGTAGTGCGCTCGCCAAATTCCAGTCGGTATTGAGCAGGCGGGGGGTCAGGGTACTTGGAGTAGAGCAGGGTGAGACAATCAAAGTTGGGGAGAGTGGAGAGCTAAAGTTTGAGGTCCTTTGGCCTCCAGAAGTAAAGTATGAATATTTGGCTGTGTTTAGCGATGAAATAGAGTCTACAGTACGCGAGCAGATACTGGGAGCGAGTGCCAAGCAAGGGGATGTCAATGAGCGGAGTGTGGTACTCATGCTCACGCTTGATAATTATAGGGCGTTGTTTACGGGTGACTCTGGTTTTCAGGCAGAGAAAGGGATGCTGGAGCAAGGTCTAGTCTCAAATATAGACTACCTCAAAGTAGGTCATCATGGATCAAAGTATAGTACGAATGGCGAGTTTTTGGACAAATTGCTTCCGAGCGTAGCGGTGATTTCGGTCGGCGCCAAGAATAGATATGGGCATCCGACAGGTGAGGTTTTGGCGAGGTTGAGAGGGATTGGGGCGCAAATATTGCGCACCGACGAGAGTGGGGATGTGGTGGTTGAAATTCCAGCGGAGAACTAAGGCTTTATTTGTCTATTTTGATAAGTTTGTAGGCGAGGGGAGGAATGGTGAGGAGAGAAATAATCCCAAGTAAGGTAAAGATGGTACGGGAGCCGCCAAAATTTTCCATCACGGGACCAGAGAGGAGGGTAAAGACGACGTAGATCGCGCCTATTGCCATCGAAAGGGTGCTAATTGCTGTCGCCCGGTATTTGGAGTCGAAGACTTGGTTAGTGTATTTACCTAAAAGAATCCAGCGGGCGGTAGAGGACATCATGGCGCCAGCGATAAAAGGGACTCCCCACCATCCTTGAAGCCAGAGACCGGGGGTGAGAGAGAGGACGAGGAGAATGGGGAAAAAGATCAAGGTTCGTTTCCGGTCAAGAATTTTCTCGTTGACGAGGATTTTGCTAATTATCAAGATATTAAGAGTTCTTGTCCCCGCCGAGATGATACCGCGAACATTGTGGTCAAAGCCAAGGTCAATGAGTAGATAATCGACGTAGTAGGTCATGACTAACCAAGAGATTGCACCTACGGCGATGTAGTAGAGCGACATCAGCCGATGCTCTCTTGATTTAAAAGCCTCCTTGGCGCCAAGCTTGATTTGCCTCAAGTAGTTACGAACGGTGAAGGTGACGGTATCAACTTTCGGTTCCCGGTAAAACAAGGTCGAAAGACCGCTTGCCGCTTGGGCTAGACCCGCCAAGATGTAGGGAAGGTGGATGTTGAACTCGTAGATAAAGCCGCCAAGTAGGGTTGCGATGATGAGTCCAATCTGGAATAAGACGCCTTGTTTTGCACCTACTTTGGCAAAGTTATGTTCTTTGCCGTCCTCTTTTAGTGAGTCGTAGACCATCGCTTCGGAGGCACCGGAGCGCAAGGATTCCGCGAGTCCCCCGATCGTAGCGATGAGGAGGAACATGGGAAAAGAGGTGATGAAAGAATAACCCACAAAAAAGATGGTATCCAAAATGTAGGAGAGAATAATAGTGATGCGTTTCCCAAGGAGGTCGGCAAGGGCGCCGGTTGGGAGTTCCATCACAAGTTGGACCAAGAAAGACCAGCCGACGAGGATAGAGATTTGGGAGATAGAGAGCCGTTCTTGAAGGAAAGCTAAATAGATAGGCACCGTAAAGTAAAAGGAGCGGAAGGCTTCTGACAGCAAATAAACTCGGACGTTATTAACGGAAATAGTCATAGAGTGGGATTATACAACATACCGTGTCCTGATATAGAAGAGTATTAACTAATAATAGATAAATTAGAATTTATACTTAATTAATATTATATAGACAATATAGATTGTATACAATATATAAAATACTAACAATTATTAGACATGATAGTTGATAAAGTATTTGTAGTATGGTAGTCTCGAGTGAGTGGACAAAAAAATTGCACGACTTACCTACAACCAATTAGAGCTATTGGCCTTTTTTCTCAAAAAGCCTGAGGCAGTTTTAACTGTTGCAGAGATGGAGCAAGCGACTGCACTCAAACAAAAGACTTTGGGGGGAGTGTTGTCTAGTTTGTCGCGAACTAAGTTTCGTGACAACAGCTTGATCCAGCCGATGGGGAGAGCGAAGAATGGAGTTGGCTTGCGCTGGGTTCTCAATAAAGACATAATCGATGTGTATCGTGCACAGTTGGAGGTGAAACGGCTCCTTGCCAGTTACAAATAACGAGCAAGAGGGACGGTTTTGTTTTGGACAAAAAACAAGAGAAAAATAAAAATAGTATGAATAAAAATAGTTACAAAAAAGTACTAGTTATTGGTTTTAACCTTTGGTTATTGTTTGTTAACTCTGGGTATCTTGCGCTCCTTGAAATCTTTGACAACGGGGTAGTCAAGGTAAAGGCGGAGACAACAACATTAACGAAAGCTTTGGATTGGGATGGGGGTGAGTATGAAGGGACCGAGAGCGACACGGATCAAGGCTCGGTGCGACTAGAGGCGGACGGAGGATGGGACAAGCGAGAAATGACCACGCCGACTTGGCCTATAAACGCGGGCGGGACATATTTGGCGGATAGTGGGTATATTTACACTTTTCATGGTAATGGTTCGACCCGGTTTTCGCGTTACCAAGCTAGCGATGATCGATGGAAAACACTTGCCGACTTGCCACGGAGTTCGAATGGGTTTTCTGACATGGTCAAGATTGGCGACTATATATATGCCGAGTTTGGCTATTACCAAGAAGATTTTTGGCGGTACCATATTCCCACAAATACCTGGGAGCAGAGAGCGAGTATGCCGGAGCTTGCAAATTATGGGATATCGCTTGTGACGGACGGCACTTCTGTATATTTGGTGCGGGCGGCGACGAGGGAAGTATATGTCTATAGTATTGGGGACAATGCTTGGACACTACACGGGTTACTTTATACAACTTCGTCTTACACCAAGTCGGTGTATAACGACGGGAATATTTATTACCATACCACACACAATCCCGGCTGGTGGTACAAATACAACCTGGAGGCAAAGACAAATACTCGGTTGGCGGATATGCCGGCGAACCGCTACTACGATTCGGATTTTGAGGTGCATGACGGGTATATTTATGTCCTGCGAAGCGCCAATACGACTGATTTTTGGCGATATTCGATTGCGGAAAATAGCTGGAGCGCAATGCGAAGCACTCCTTGGGCGACGTATCAGGGGAGTGGGGTGGTGTATGAGGCGGTGAGCGGTAAACTCTATGTTTTCCGGGGAAACGGTTCATACGATTTTTGGAAGTATGATATTACAAGTAACACTTTCTCCGGCCTGACTGATGTGCCGATTGCGGTTGGAGCGGGGTCGGACTTGGTGCGATATCAAGACAAGTTTTATGTTCCGCGTGGGTCGGGGACGACAACTTTTTATGAATACAACATCAGCTCTGACACATGGACAACAAAGGCTGTTTTACCAAACGGGGTGAGTTACCGGACCATGGGTGTCTCGGCTGGGAGTTACCTCTACTTTTACCGGGGCAATAACACAACCGAGTTTTATCGTTATGACCCTGCGGGCGACTCTTGGACAACGATGGCGGTGACGCCCGCCGCGGTTGGGTACGGGGGAGTTTTGGCGTATCCAGGATCGGGAGACTATATATACGGGACCCGTGGCTCGGGGACGGCGAGTTTTTGGCGTTATTCGATCTCCGGCAATAGCTGGGACGACGCCGCGGCGAGTGACCTCCCAGGTGGGTTAGTGATAGAAAACGGAGGAGCGATGACGAGCGACGGAACCGACCTTTATCTTGAACCAGGAATCGGGATCTCGCGACTGGTAAAGTATGTACCCTTAACAGACACCTGGGAAGAGTTGCCAAATACGCCATTCGCGCCTTATGCAGGGGCTGACATTGCCTATTCTTCGGGGCAAATCTACGCCATTGAAGGAGGTTGGGATAATGGATTTTGGGTGTATGACCTCACAAGCTCGTTGTGGAGAAAATTACCTGACTTTAAGGGGGTCGCGATGTATGACCGAGGGGTGGGGGATGGAGCTTCGCTTGAATTTGATCAAGATGGAGAGCTCTACATGCTTTGGGGATCAAGTTCCTGGTTTAACAAATTTAGTCCGACCGAGTACAAATATCGCACGAGTGGGACATGGACGAGTGCGGTTAAAGATCTCTCCTACGTTTCAGAGTGGAGCTCGCTAAACGTCACTAGTAGTACTGCAGGGGATTCGAGCGTCGGCATTCTGACTAGAACGAGCGCAGACCTCGCCAGTTGGAGTGATTGGCAGGCCGTTTCGGGGACAACCATTAGTTCTCCAGTTAATCGCTATATTCAGGTAAAAGCAAGCCTCACGGCTAGTACCGATCGCGAGAATACCCCGGTTGTAACGGAGATCTCGATTAGTTACACGGGAGATGTGACTGCGCCTACCAACCCGGATTCGCTCACTTCCAGCTCACAGAGCGTTGGGGGGGCAAGTTTGACCAGCGGGACAACCTATTCATATCCTCATCCTTATTTTAGCTGGGCGGGGGCTAGTGATGGACAAACTAGTGTCTCGGGATACTACGTTTATTTTGGGGCAGATGAGGGGGCGGACCCGGAAAGCGCTGGGACGTGGCAGACGGCGAGTAATTATATTGTGACCGAGCCGTTGGGGCAGACGAGCTATTATTTAAGGATTAAGACCAAGGATACGGCTGGGAATGTGAGGGCTAGCTGGAGCGCTTTTACTTATGTATATAGCGGGATTCCATCCGAATATGCGATGTCTGTGACTACAAGTGACGAGTTTGGGGGCGGAGAATTGAGTTCGATCCAACCATGGAGCGATGAGATCAAGCTGGCCTCGGCCTCGGGTGGAGTGTGGCTTGAAGAAAGAGTATCCTTGTCGCCGACTTATTACGGGTATGGCTCGAAAAACTGGGCTTATACCGCAAGCACGAATAAGTTTTACGCCTTTAATGGCAATAACAACTTACTGTTTTACGAATATGACGCAGGGAGCGATGTTTGGACACGTTTGGCTGATGCTCCTGCTAATGTGTATGTGGGAGGGGGGATTATCGAGGGTCCGGAGGGGTACTTGTACGCGATGCAAGGCAACAACACCAACGCATTTTGGATTTATTCGATTACAGAGAATACTTGGTACGATGCCGAGGCATCTGATCTCCCCCAGACTGTGTATTACGGCGCCTCGATGGTTTATGACGGAGAAAGATTTATTTATGCTCTGAGGGGGAATAGCGATGACGCATTTTGGCAGTATGATACTGTCAACAATCTTTGGACAACGCTTGCACCTGTTGACTTTGGGTATCCTACCTCTGCGATTAATAACGCGGTCTATACGGGGGGGAGCTTGGCTTATGATGGGGACGACACGATTTATGCTATCCAGGGGAGTGGTAGACATGAGATTGCCACATATAGCATAGCTAGCGGGACCTGGACGCCGATTAACGATTTGCCTAAAACTGCGAATTTAGGGGCCTCGATTACTTATGATACTGATACCGATGAGCTATATTACTCGGGCGGGAACGATACGGTTGAGATGTACAAGTTAGAGGTGGGGAGCGGAACTTGGAGTCGGATCGACGATGCCCCGATGACGGCCTACTACGGATCGAGCATGCGGTATGTTAACGGATATATTTGGTACAAGCGAGGCGTGAATTCGCAGTACGTCTTTAAGTATAAAACGGCGACTAATCGCTGGACATTACCGACGGGAGGACTATTTGGCGCAAACTACGCGGGGACGAGTTATGACACATATAGTTATGGAACGATCATTAAAGGTGAGGGAACCAGTTATTATATTGCGCGGGGCGGGGGGAGCGAAGACTTTAAGGTGACGAGACTGGCTAATTTGCCATCGGGTGCTCTCTATACTACTGCGATGGCGTATGACGGGGAGAACGGCAAAGTCTATTACATTGCTCATCATGTCCAGAAACTATTTGTGTATACAATCGCGAGCGACTCATGGAGTGAGGACGATGTGCCTCCAATCATGCCCAACAATTACGGGAATAATTTGACCTACGACGGAACAAGATATTTGTATTGGACACGAGGACAGTCGACCAATTTTTACCGCTTTGATACACAGGGTGAAACTGGTTCGAAGTGGAGCCAGATGGCAAATATTCCTTATATCGATTATGGTGGCGGATTGGTACTGCGGGATGGGTATATTTATGCGACCAGGGGCGGGTACACTTATAGCTTTTTCCGTTATGATATAGGCGCCAACACCTGGAGTGATCCGCTTGTAGCTGACATACCGACGGGGTATCGGATTGCCTACGGCGGGGCACTTGCTGACGGGGGGGATGGGTATTTGTATGCGCTAAGAGGCGAAAATACATCTCACTTTATGCGGTATAGTCTTGCTTCGAACACGTGGAGTGTGATTACGAGCATGCCAGGGAACGCGACGTGGGGTGGGGCACTTGCAGGGGACGGGGCGAGCCGGATGTTTGCTACGGCTGGAGCTGGTACCAACAACACCAGAGCCGACGGAGTGTACAACTATGTTATGCAGACGAACTCTTCAGGGTTTGTCACGAGTGGAACCTACACCTCACAAGTATTTGATCTAACCAAAGTCTATCGCTTTAGCAATATTAGTTTGACCTATACCATGCCTGGGGGGACGGGGATCACAATCTCAACTCGGACAAGCACGGACGGGGTGACATTTGGGAATTGGGAGGAAGTATCACAGGGAAAAACAATTGGGAGTACACATGAATACCAAGTCAACTCGACGGCCAACCGCTATATCCAAATCAAGATTGCTTTGAGCTCCGATTATGGGATTGCCTCTCCGGTAGTGACGGACTATGCCGTAAACTACGTTCAGGATATGACGGAACCCTCAAACCCACTAGACGCTGGGTTTGTGGCATATTCAACCAGTACAATGTCGGCACAGATTGCGAGTGATACTTGGAATTATCATAGTCAACCACACTTTGTGTGGCCGGAGGCAGGATCTCTAAACGGGGCGAGTGATGGGAGCGCTGGGAGCGGGGTTGCGGGGTA
>LCPA01000022.1 GCA_001003385.1 Microgenomates group bacterium GW2011_GWF2_47_9
GCAAAACCCCTATTCTTGCGTTCTTCCAGCCTACCCTCAAGTTTTGCCCCCGCAAAAACAAGATCGCGACGCTCGCTACAGCCAGACCTTCTTGTTCCAAGAAAAAATAGTTCCACACATTCATTTGCCCGCTCACAAAAAACTTGGCGACCAAATTCCCGACCACGTTAATTACCGCCGACATCAAAAGAAGGATCACCCACTTTCTCCCGAGCTTCAGGCTCTTTACATAAACAAGCATCGAAAAAACGGTCAGCACAAATGCCAGAAGATTCCCCAGTCCCACCCAAGTACGGGGGTCAAAATACACCCACTCGGCGAAAATAAACACCGAGCTAAGGACTATCATTACTTGTGAAACCAAATACCCAAATATTGTCGACCCCGACAAACTCGATCTCACCGCCTTGAAGTACAATGCTACCCCTACCGCCACCAAAGCTCCGTTTGAAAACGCAATTATCCCCGAATACCCCTCAAAACCACTCCCCAAAAGTCGCCAGATGAAAAATGCCACAATCCCCCCACTTATGTCTCGTAGTGCTCCCATCTGGGCCGCAGAAATCTTGTGAACCTGGCTTTTCCCCAACATTTGGGCAAGCCCGGTAACGACTCCGCTCAACAACACCCAAAATTGCCAGGGTAAAACCTCAAACCAATTCTCGCTAAACATCACCTAATTATACCAGGACAAAATTCACAAGCTTGCCTGCGACAAAAATAGTTCTTTTGGGCTCACCCACCAACCACTTTGCGACCGTTTGACTGGCACGCACCTGTTTTAGAACCTGCTCTTTGTCACGCGCCACCTCACTAGCCACCTCTACAACTGCTCGCAGTTTCCCATTTATCTGGACCGCATAAACGACCGGCAAGCCGATCTCTCCTTCTTTGACTTCGATCTGTGGCCACCCCAAAGCCTCTACTTTGCTAGACGAGTCGTGTCCCGCTATCTCCCACAGTTTTTGGGCTGTCTTTGGCGCAAATGGACACATAATTTGTGCAAAATTTCCCATGTGTTCTCGCGACAAAACCAGGCTTCCATTCTTCCATTCATTCACAAACTCCATGCACCCAGCAATACATGTATTAAATTTTTGCTCAACAATCCCTCGCTCTATATGAGCGACAAGTTTTGCCAATTTTTGCAGTAAGAGCGGACTCGTCTCTTGGTCTAACGGACTGTCTTCATACGCCTTTTGTACCCTCTCCAAAAATCGCCTCATCCCAACTAGAGCGCGGCTATCCCACGCCGTCACCTGATCCCATGGACCCATAAACATCTCATAAAGCCTCACCGGGTCAGAGCCATATTGTTTCACGACATCGTCTGGGTTAATCACGTTCCCCCATGATTTACTCATCTTTCGCCCATCGGGTGCGAGCACCATCCCCACTGATCGCAAGCGCAAATAAGGCTCGGTAAACGAAAGATGTCCCAAATCATAAAGCACTTTATTCCAAAACCTGGCGTATAAGAGATGTAAGACCGCATGCTCCGCTCCCCCCAAGTACCAATCGACAGGCAAGTACTTGTCAATTGCCGGTCTCGCCACTTCCCTCCAAAAATCTGTGTAGGGTGTATCAGACTGTGATTTTCTATAAACTTCTAGTACATCGTGTGTCGATTTTTCCCCGTCCTGCCTATTCGCGTTTTTCCAAAATGCAAAAGCCAAGTGATACCAGCAAGATCCGGCCCAGTTGGGCATTGTATCCGTCTCTCTCCTCGCCTCCTCGCCGCACTTTGGGCAGGTCGTCTTGACCCACTCTGTGACCCGCGACAATGGCGACTCACCCGTATCGGTTGGTTCATAGCTCTTTAAGTCCGGCAACTCCAAAGGCAAATCCTTTTCAGGTAGTGCCTGCACCCCACAAGTCTTGCAATGTACCAACGGGATCGGCTCTCCCCAGTACCTTTGCCTACTAAACACCCAGTCACGCAGGTGATAAGTTGTCTCACGCCGTCCTATTTTCTGATCCTCTATCCATTCCTTCACCTCCTCAATTGTCTGTGAGGAAATCTTGCTTCCAGTAAATGGTCCCGAGTCTTTCAAAACTCCTTCGTTCGTGTGCGCGTTCACGGGAACTAATGGATCTATCCGCTCAACAACTTCTTTTAGTTGAATATTGTATTTCTGCGCAAATTCGTAATCTCGGGGATCATGGGCTGAACAGCGGATGATTCCTGTCCCAAATCCCATCACGGCAAAGTTCGCAACCCATACTGGCAATCTTGACCCTGGATTAAAAGGGTCATTTGTATATCTCCCGGTAAAAACTCCTTTTTTCTCAAATTTTTCTTCCGTCCTCTGCTCAGCTGTAATCTGCGCTGATTCTTCGATGAACTTCGTTACCGACGACTCATATTCGCTACCCTTGACCAATTCTTTAACCAAAGGATGCTCCGGCGCGATAACCATAAAAGTATCTGCAAAACACCATATCGGGTATGCAGAAAAAGCATCCAGTTGTAGATCCATACCCTCAACCTTGTGAAACAATCTCACCCCCTCTTTTTTCCCAATCCAGTTCCTCTGCATTTCCAAGATCCCGCGGGGCCAGTCAAGCGACCTTGTCGCCTGACTGTCCTGAGCGAGCTGTGGCGAGTCGAAGGACAATCCTTTATCAAAATCCTCACCCAAATCCATATCAAGGTCAGAAAGCAATCTATCCGCATACTTCGTGATCTTCATTACCCATTGGGGCAGATCCTTTTTCCCCGTCGCCGTCCCGCACCGCTCGTGGGTCCCGTCCGGCAGAACCTCTTCGTTCGCCAGTCCAGTCTTGCATTTAGGGCACCAATTAATGGGTACCTGTTCGCGGTAAACCAGTCCCTTTTTATATAGCTCGAGGAATATCCATTGGGTAAGGCCGTAGTACGTAGGGTCGGTGGTTGCAAATTCTCTCTCCCAATCAAACGAAAACGACAACGCTTTCATTTGCTCACGAAAATTATTGTAATTCTTCGGCACGATCTCTTGTGGAATAGTCTTGTTCTTGATTGCCGCGTTCTCGGCTGGTAGCCCAAACGCATCCCATCCCATTGGAGCAAGCACTCGTGCTTGCAAGAGCCCTGAGCGAGTGGAACGAGTCGAAGGGTCAAAGCTCTTCATCCGAAAATACCTCGCCATCACATCGACCGCCGTATAGATCCGCACATGCCCGACATGCAAGCCATCGCCAGACGGATACGGGAACATCCCGAGCACATACATTTTCTTATCTTTGTCCATTTCTATATTCTACCCTATGAAAAAAATCTGTGGGAGTGAGCCTGTTGTTGAGAACGGGCTCACTCCCCTCGCCCCCTGAAGGGCGGTTTGTTTCAAAGACAGATTGCTCCCTCAGGGGAGCCTGTATATAAAGTCGCGGTAATCAACCCCCTCCACGACCAAGTTGTTATTTAATCTAATCCCCATCGACTTCGGGGTCATGGGCCCAACACCCAATTCCCCGGCCACCGTGGTGGTGGCGTAGCCGTCGGTGCCAACGGTCATCTCAATCTCCAGCCCGAAGGCGGAGAATTTGATGGTGGCGCCGGACTCGGCGGCAAACTGGATCTCCACCTGCCCATCGTGCAGTTGATGGAAGGTGACGACTGCATCGCACTCGCAGTCCAACATTACCTCGGCGGCCCCTTGCGGAGCGCCAACGATGGTGGGACCGCAGGCCGAAAGCACCACGCTGGCAATGACCAGCACCGAAAAGATAAAGAGAGTTTTCTTCATTTTAACCCCCTCCTCTCGGTGCAGATGAAGCGCGAGGTAATGACCCCTTCTGATCGCTCCTCACTTTGGAGAAGACAGGGGAAAGAATTCGAATAGTATTCTATGCTGACAATGTCATCAGTCGAGCTCACCCACTCAACATCCACGGATCCATTATGCTGGGAGCCGCCAAAGAATGACCACAGATCGACGCTCGACCTATTAAATTCTCCCTGTAGGACAACCAAACCCTGGTCAAGTGCCCCGGGGCTCGTGGATTCAACTGAGTAGGAAGCGGCAGTAATCTCAACTACAACCTCCCACTCGCGTGGGGGTTCGGCCATTCTGGGGCCGCAGGCCGCGAGCAACATGCTGGCAACGACCAGCACCGACAAGATGGAGAGCATTTTCTTCATGACAAGGCCCCTCCTGTGGGCCTTTTTTGTTTTTTGGGCTTGAATTTTTTTAGTTTGCCCAACGCAAGGGATATCTACCCCCTCCGTTGGGCAAACTAACACAATCTGTCTTTGTTAAAGTGCATAGGTGACATAGCCCAAATATATACGCCTGGTACACACCGGCTACACACCAATGCCCGCATCCTAACAAATTACCCTATAATAGTCAACAAATGGAAAATCTTCTGTAGTGCTGGCCTGGAGAAGTAGTGTGGTGATGTTGTGAAGTTTCTACCTCTCCAGGCCTATTATTGCACGCAGATCTATTTAATTATTTGCCCCCTAGCTCCTACTGGCCGACGTATTCGCACCCCCATGCGAATTCTGAGTACCCTTGGCACACCCAGCCAGGTACTTCAGCTTCATCGATCCGGACGTAATCGTCCGGTTCGACCCCCTCGATCACAAAGTCCCATCCCCCATTGGGCGGGACGACCCAGTCAAACTGGCGGCCATCCTTCAATAACCCTTTGATCAGGATCTCGCTGAAAAGATCCTTTATCGGGTCATTCCCATAATCGGGACCGAGGATCAACCATGCGGTCCCTGTAAATCTTAAATTTCCACCCTGAGCCTCCTCTCGAGGCTCAATGTAAATACAGATCCCTCCCGGGTGAAAGGGTTCTACCAAAGTCTCGCATACGCGAGACGCGACCGACCACTCAGGGTCGCTCCCCCCGTCGATATTCCACGTCTTTTCGGACGTGGTTTCGGAGCTGTCCTCCCATGGCATATTGCATGCCATGATAGCCAGGACCATCACCGACATAATAAAAAGCATTTTCTTCATCTTATTCTCCTTGTCCCCAGGGCCGGGGGACGAATCTTTTTTTGGGTTTTTGGGTTTTTGGATTTTTTTTGATTGCCCAACACGAGAGGCACCCCCCTCCCCTGTCGGGCAATCAAACTATAGATCTGCATGTCAAAGTGCGGTATAGATACAACCATCTGTGTACGCTTTGTACACATTAGATACATATCTATCCCCCAATCATATCAGATTGTCCTATAGTGTCAAGAAATTCTTGTAAAGTCTAGCTCAGTTTCATCACCTAGTGCTTGGTACCTCACACGCATACCCACCGACAATATCTACCTATCAAACTATCAACTAGTAGATCACGCCAGGCTAGACAAAACCAGTCTTTAACCCTATAATTCACACAATGTCACCCGAGAATGATTCCCCAGCAATCGACGACGATAGTAATGGTGTTGACCTTTTCACCTACTCCCTAGACGACCCCCTGAGTGACTACCTCCGCCAAGCTAGGGAGACCCCCCTCCTCACCGCCGAAGAAGAGGTTGTCCTCGCAAAACAGATAGAGGAGGGTAGATTGGCCCGCAAAAATCTCAATGATTCAGAAGAACGTGAAATTGATGCCCAACTTCTCCAAAAGATCTCGCTTGGTATCTCAGCCGAAAAGCAGCTAGTGGCCGCCAACACCCTCCTCGTAGTCTCGATCGCCCGTAAGTATCAGGGACACGGTGTTCCCCTCCTTGATCTCGTCCAAGAAGGCAATACGGGACTTGTCCGCGCCGTCAAGAAATTCGACTACAAAAAAGGTCACAAGTTCTCAACCTATGCTACTTGGTGGATCCGCCAGGCAGTCACTAGAAGCATCTCCGACCAAAGCCGCAACATCCGCATCCCTGTCCACAGGATGGATACGATCCTCGATCTTTTAAGCATACAGGCCCAACTTACCCAAAAGTTCGATCGCAAACCCTCGCTCAAAGAGCTCGCCCTAGCAATGGGTAAAGATGAAGCCACAATAGCTAAACTCCTACAAGATGCCAATCACACCTTCTCGCTTGACTCCCCCGCCGGAGAAGAGGGAGAATCAACCCTAGCCGACCTATTGCCCTCGAGCGAACCCTCCCCCGAAGACGCCGTCCATGACTCGCTCCTCAGAGAAAAACTCGCCACGATACTAAATGATTTGCCTCCAAGGGAGAGGCTCGTCCTTGAACTACGTCACGGACTCCTTGATGGAACAGACTACACCCTAGAGGAAATAGGCAAAATGCTTGAAATTACCCGGGAGAGAGTACGACAAATCGAAAGCAAAGCGCTCGGAAAACTCCGGCATCCCTCAGTTTCTAAGATGATAAAAAAGTTGGATTAGATAAAATAATCTCCATATCAATCTATCAACTAGTAGATCAATTTACCTGGACAAATCTAGCCCCCTATCCTATAATTCGCACATGACACACCTTGAATTTTCCGAAGATAAAACTCAAGAACCAGACTCCCCTGACTGGCTTGATGAAACCATCGAATCTGCCGATTTCATCACACTCTACCTCGAAAAAATCAGGGCAATCCCCCTCTTAAATACAGAACAAGAAATTGCTCTTGCCATGCAAATCGAATCAGGTCGGACCGCTAGAAAAGCCCTACTCGAATCTCCAAAAACTAGCGATAGAGAACTCCTACAAGCCACAATCGTCCAAGGATTTCAGGCTGAGGAAGATCTTATTACCGCCAACACCCGCCTCGTCTTGAGTGTCGCTAAAAGATACATTAATAACGGGGTACCACTAATTGATTTAATTCAAGAGGGAAATATGGGTCTCATCCGCGCCGCCAAAAAGTTCGACTATCACCGAGAAAAAAGATTCTCTACACATGCCGTATGGTGGATCCGCCAAGCCATTCTACGTTGCCTCCCGGAACAGGGTAGATCAATGCGTGTCCCACCCCAAACTATGGACGACATCCTCCTAGTATTTAGAGCTATCAAAGGGTTAACTACAACAAATAATCACAAACCAACCCTAGCGCAAATATCGCTAAAAACAGGCTTTTCACCTCAAAAAGTATCCGAGCTCCTAATGCATCAAAGGCGTACTTATGCCGCTTCGCTAGATGCTCCGCTTCGCGAAGGTTCAAATCTTGATCGTGGCGACGTTTTACCAGCTCACGACCCCTCCCCAGAAAACCTGGTTATTGCTAATGAGGTAACAAAGCGCTTACACACACTCTTAGCAGACCTCCCCCTTCGGCACCGCACAATCCTCAAACTCCATTTCGGACTGGTAGATGGTAAAACATACACCTTCAAAGAAATTAGCGAAATGTTTGGAGTTACTAGAGAGGCAATCAGCTCACAAGTTCAGCGTGTAATTTCCTTACTAAAAGAAGAACTAAAGGATCTAAAATAGAACTATGTCAAACCCAGAGTTAGCGCCTCCCATAGACCCCGCAGTCGACACCCTAATTCGTCACGACGACCTCTTAGGACTCTCTCTCAGAGACGCCTTAGAGACCCCTCCACTTACCCCACTACAAGAAATGAGCCTAGGAGAGAAAGTTATGGCCGGCGATCGTGGCGCCTTTGAATATTTTGTCCGCGCCAACATGTGGCTTGTAGTCAAAATTGCCCAAAGACATGCGGGTAAAGGGGACATGCCTGTTCTCGACCTGATCCAAGAAGGTAGCATCGGCCTTCTCCAAGCCGTCAACCACTTTAATCCCAAAAAAGGGAAAAGGTTTTCTGCCTCCGCTAGCGCGTGGATCAACACGTCCATTGCACTCGCTATCCGCAAGCAAGGGTCTCACTCTCCACCATTATCCCTCGACGAGCCTATCGATAATGATGAGGGCAGAGTATTGGGGGAAATGCTACAAGACAAATCTCCCTCTCCCGAGGTCGAGACTCAAAATACTCTCCTTCTGGACTTCCTCGTGTTCCATCTCGCCTCACTCAATCCCCGCCAACGCCAAGTTCTCGAACTCCGCTATGGCGTTCCCAATGGAGAAACATATACCCTAGAGGAGGTCGGAGAAAAATTAGGCGTCACAAAAGAAAGAGCTAGACAAATCGAAGCCCAAGCCTTGGGAAATCTACGCCGCCGATTCCCTGAAAAAAATTTAGAAGATCTAGAGTAAAATCATCTCCCTGGCTTCATCCGCCGCTGGTAATCCAAAGACGTCCCAACCCGATAGGACAAAGAACGGAACCTTGTCTATCTTTCGTTCAGAGGTAAAGAACATACATAACCACCAACCACATTCATATCTGGTTGCACTATCTGAATACACGGCACATCTCCTACTATTACATGGTTTACCGTAGGCACCCGCCCACTCGCACACAAAGCCGCTATCGCCACCCACCCATCATCAAAACCCAACCCGTCCCCCCGCTCTTCCTGAGTAACAGCCGCTCTGTTGACTATTAATACTGGTATATCCTGTGTACCTCCATTTTCCTCATCACAACCCAAATTGACAGTCGCCGAGTCCACATTTACCGCCCCCTTACTAGCTGTTGCCACCAACCCAAAATATCCATCATTTTCAGCCTCTACTTTCTCCAAAGTCAAATACAATTTTTCTACCGCTTTTTCCCCGCCTATCCTCGCACAACTCGCCAAAATGGCTGTCACGAGCACAAATAAACTACTTCGCAATAAATTTCCCGCTTTTCGCGGAGATTTCTCAACTCCTACTTTTCGCGACGATTTACCGATCTCAATTTTATTCATAATACACATCCAATATACACAAAATATATTATACAGGCCAAACAAGAATCAAACAAGGCCATAATATCAATCTATAAACTAGTACATCAACAATGTAACTACTTTCCCAATCTACCTGGCTTCATTCTCCGCATCATCTCGTGCCACACCGCATGGTATTCCTCTCTATTTAATTGATCGTCTCCTCCCCTATAGACCCAAGAAAAAGTTCGCGATGTTTTGGGGTCACCCGCCCTTCCTGCCTTATAGCCAATACTAGGATGCAAAGCTCCTTGAGCCGCCGCAAGCCATCTCACCAATGGATCGTCCTTCCCAGGAGAAATAGGCGCATCTAGATAATGAAACCGATACCCCATCTCTACCCTCTTTTTCCCCGTACCCCGTAAGGGTGGTGGTCCAGCCCAATGGAAATACAAAAATCCTGGTAAGAACACCCCCTTCTCGGGAGACATTGCAATCATTCTCGATTGCATATTGCCAGTCCCCCCCATAAACCTCACAGTTCCCCATCCACCCTCGATCCCTTTTAAAATATCCCCTATCGTCCCCAACATCCCCTCATATTCTTCCCTGTACCGCCCCAAACCATCTCTTTCTTGCTCTGTAGCTTGCTCTTTAGCTTGATGTGTATATTGAAAAAGACCGGAATAAAATCGTCCCCACTCTTCGATCATTTCGTGATAAATCTCCCCCGTTCTTGCCTCAGTCGAACCCTCTCTACCACCATCTCGCTCTGTCATTGCTTATATTATAGCCCTTGCCACCATCCCTTTATTCCGTAAACCTATGACACAATATCTTCAAGTCTTCTCCCGGTACACCGGGAGTGACATCAGGTATGTACAATTCACATACAGCATCACTATTAGGAGTAATCTTGGATAATCTAAAGCCTGCCCCCATCCTACCCCCATCTTGCGCGCTCAACTCCCACCCAGAGTTATCTCGGATGTATTCCGCTACTAACTGCAGTTGTAATGGTTCGGCACCATAACCAGCAGTCTCTAGAAAAGAATCCCAATCTCCCATCCACAATCTCAGTATATCCACACCATCCTCTTCCTTATGTGAAGACATCCACAAAGGCATTCTCAACTCATCCCCCGGAATACCTGGGAAAGGGGATGCAAAACTAAAACTAGCTTGAAAGGGTAAGGGCGAATCCTGTATTGCATCGAGAACCTTGTCATGGATTACGCTACCCAATCCAACATCATAATAAAGCTGGAACAGGTTTGCTGCATCTTCCCCAAATTGTAAGTGTAGGATTGCGGCTACAGTTGGATCTTCAAAAAGCTTTTCATACCCTGGCCCCAACGTGCCAAAGGATGTTCTTGTCCGCAACAATAAATCTTTCCTATAAATTTCAATCTGTTTATATAGTTCTCCTGGTTTCATTTTAGCTGAAAATTCTTCGTCGGAAACTGCCTCAAGTTTTTCTTTATTCACAATAAACTCAGGCCCCCCCCATCCAGGTAACTCCACCGTCCCTACTGCCCCCATCATGATAAAATTCAAGACAGGTAAAACCCCCTTTAATCGCGATGGAGTGGTCGCAGAGTCTGGCACATCGTCTACTACAATACCTCTCATTGCCTCCAGTAAACTCTCCTCACTCCTGCGAGGGACTCTCTTTAAGGTCACCTCTACCTGACCCTTCTGGGTATCAATCCAAAGTGAATTAACCTCATCTGGCAAAGACATCCCATCCATCTGTTCAACAACTTGATTTTTCATTTGGGCAACATCAGCCGGATCTATGCCGTTAACAGAAAACGAGTAGTCTATATACATCCCCGCCAGAACCACCCTTCCCGTACTCACTCCAGGCACTTTCGCCAACAATCTCTCAGGCTGACCCGGCAACATTTTCAAGTCAACTCCAAGTCCGGCTCTTTTCGCAGCCTTTTGATAATGTGCAAGCATCACGTAGACTACATCCTCTGATGCCGAAGAAAGTGCCGTCGCTTCCTCAAAATCAAAGGGCACCCCGACCACCCCTCCATCCCTAAGTCTCAAAGCGTGAATATTTCCAGGGTTAACATCCCGAATATATCTATTGTTTCGAATCAAGAGCTCTACTGATGTTTGGTAAGCCTGTTCATATAGCTTCGCCGCCGTCTTCAAATCTCCACTTCTTATATATGAATAAGCAGTCGGACCAATATTCGACATTTTCAAAGCTCGAAAACTCCCCCCCCCAATCTCTATCGTTACCATTTCTGGCATAAGTATGTCATCTGCTACCTGGCCACTAAACATCGCCAGGACTGATTTTCTTGATTCCATTCCTCTCTCTAACATCGGCTCCATTCCCGGAGAAGGTGCTATCTTATACACGGTCTCAAACCCCTCCTCAAAAGCAACTGTATAATTAGCTCCTACAGGCGGAGGAAACGTCCCTCCCTTTATCACAATCAAATTTTTTGCTTCACCCCCAACTACTGCTTCTTTTATCTTCTTAGCATTCAATCCATTAGAGGTCAGTAGATCGAGTTCGCTCTGCTCCAAACTCAGCCCCATTGCACTTACCGCTACTGCAATCACATCTGGATCAGTTAGCTTTAACTGATCTTTTTGCTCAGGTAATTGGGGCTGGCCAGTCAAACTCTCTAAAGGTCCACACACTAGCGTCGCAAGCGACAATGTGCCCAGCCATGTCAAAATCAGGATAAGGCAAACTTTCAATATTCATATACACACCCAATACATAATTATAGTTTCAGAATTCTAATCAAAAGACCTATAATTGTCAACCCTCCAATCTTCCTGCTATACTTGGGAAGATATGCCACCGTCGACCAACAAAGAAAGTCTCTCACCATATCCAGACACAGAACTCGATCTACTTGACATATACCTTAACTCTCTTCCCTCTACTCCTCGCCTCACACCAGATTCAGCGGCCACCCTGGCTAGAGAATACAAGGAAGGAATCACAGAATCAGGTACCGAACTCGCCCTCAGGATGACCAAGTTAGTGGTCGCCGTTGTCACTCGGACAATTAAAGACCGTCACTCCTATCTCTCCCTCATCCAGGTAGGAAACCTGGCGCTCTACAAAGCCATGCGTACCTACAATCCCGACAAATCTAGCTTTACAACTCACGCCTGGCATACTGTCCGAGGTCGTGTCCTGAATGCCAATGCAAAGGATGGTAGGCTCATTCATTTGCCAGACGGTGTCATCCATAATGCCAATCTAATCTCATCAGCCGATAAAGTACTCACCCAAAAACATGGTCGGCTCGCCACAACTGCCGAGATCGCAACCGAGCTAGGCTGGACCGAACAAAAAGTCACTCTCACCTTAAGAGCCTTACTTTTCCCTGTCTCCCTCGACGAATTAATGGAAAATCAAACCACCAGTCAAACAGAAAAATTCTTCGCTCCTGATCAACCCCTCCTTACTCCCGATCCGATGAAATCAGCAATCCGTGACCTTCTCCCCCACCTCTCCCCCAAACAACAAGAGGTCATTTCCCTGCGGTACGGTCTCGAGGATGGCGAAACTCATACCCTCGAGTACATCGCTAGATTAATGAGATTATCGGTTAATGGTGTCAGAAACATCGAGAGCGCCGCCCTCCGGACACTCAGGAACCCAAACATCACCCTCCGCCTCCGCGACCACCTCCCGACCTAATCCTTTACTCTTTACCCATTTCTCATTAGTATATAGATATGTCTGCCCGATTCACCGTCCACTCTCTTCTTCTCACTTTGGCCATCCTTGGCGTCTATCTCTGGGCTACTGTCCCCACTCTCTCCAGTCTCACTCTCCAATACGTCGCCCTCCTCATCCTCGCCTATGCCGCTACCCATTGGCTCAAAAAGAGTACGGGGCGTACCAAAGCTATCAAAAACACAATTCCCCTCGATCTCACCTTGCTTACATCTATGGTTCTTATCTTGGTAGTCGAGACCGGTGCCCTCGTCTCCCCTCTCTTTTTCCTCCTTTACTTCCTCCTTTTTGCCGTCGCCCTCATGTACGAAATCGAAGCGACGCTCCTTCTCACCTCTATTCTCATCCTGTTCTTCCTCCTCTTACCCTCTACCAATCTCACCGATCTGGCCCACTTAGCCGAACTTTTTGCCCTTTTAGCTATCACTCCTCTTGCTATTTTTACTGGCCACGAATATGAACTTGGTCTTCGAGAAAAGCGCCTCCGGGCCGAACTTACCAAAAATCTGGGTCACGAAGAAACCGATACTCTTATGTTCCTCTCCCTTTCGCTCAAATCGACTTTAATTTCTAGCCTCGACCGCCTCTCGTTAGTCATCCCTCAGACAAAAGTCAAAGCAGTTAGAGGTAATCTAGAACTGCTATACCAAGATCTGAAAAACCTCTATCATTCCGCCGACGAGCTTGAGCAGGCAATCGATCAAGAATCAGACTAACTGATTGGTTATCTAAATGCAGAAAATATTTTTTTACATCATCTCCTTCACACTTTTATTCTCTATCTATCACCCTGTATCTGCCGAAACCATGCTTTCTCCGTCTTACCGTATCCGTTTCGGCAACTTCAATATGACTTCCGGAACCAAGTCTAGTACCAGCTATTCCCTCACCGATACTGTCGGACAAACAGCGGCGGGCCTTTTCGATAGCAATGGCTATGTCGTCAAAGCCGGCTTTCAGTACATCTACACGCTCTACGACTTTGCCTTCGCCATATCCGATCTTTCGATCGACTTTGGTACTCTTACCCCCAGTTCCTTTAGCTCGGGGAGCAATACTCTTACCGTTTCCGCGCCTGGACAAGGCTACTCTGTTACTGCTTTTGAGACCCAAAGGCTCCGTAGTAGCTCGGGCGACTTTGTGCCCGACACTACCTGCAACTCTGGCACTTGCACAGATTCAAGTGCTGGCATATGGGATAGTACGAGTGCTTACGGCTTTGGTTATAACATGGTTGGACACGACATCCCGGGGGACTTCCAGGACGCCTCCTATTTCCGGCCTTTTCCCGATTTTTCCCTGGGAGATTCACCCGCAATCGTCATGTCTAGCTCCGCCGCCGGCGAAAATCGGTCAGCAAATGTCACCTATCAGGTCAACGTCGAAGGCTCTCAAGCCGCTGGCAATTACACAACAAGCATCGTTTTTATCGCTACACCTGTATACTAAAATCATATGCAAAACATATCTTTTCTCACTCAAATTTTTCTCTCAATCCTAATCGGGATCGGCGCTCTGTCGCACATTGTCAAACCAACCTTTGCACAGTCAGCAAGTCTTACCATCACCCCCCCCGTCACCGAAATTTTGCTATCTCCGAACAAAAAACTTGTTCATAGTTTTACTGTCCACAACCAGGGAGAAACTCTCAAATTATCTGCCAATTTACACAAGATTATGCCAACTGACTCGTGGGGTCATACTATGGTCGACCCTACCCCTCTTGATGAGTCATCTATCCCTCTCATCATTGGTATTGAAAACGCCGACATCAAACTTGGCGAGCCTTTTACTGTCAATAGCGGTCAGTCTCAGCAAATCGTCCTTTCCATTACAGCCGCCAATGTTGACTTGCCTGTCGACACCTATCTCGGTCTCGTCTTCCAACAGTTTGTTGACAACCCCCCCGACTCTCCGCAAATCCCCGGGATTACTGCTCTCATTCTTGTTACTCTGACCCCCGACGGCGCACTCCCACTAAGTCTCGAGATCGCTGACTTCGATCTCCCCGCCGTTCACGACAGCGCACAAATCCTCACATTTACACCCAAAATCAAGAACGCCTCCTCTATTATGGTTCGCCCTGCAGGTGTACTCGAAGTGGTCTCTCCAAAAGGCAAGCTCGTCCATTCTCAAGAATTATTTCCCCATCTTGTCCTTGGTAATTCCGAGCGAACGCTTACCGCCCGTGCAAAAGACAGTTCTATTCCCCTCTCTTGGCAAGCAAGCAAACTCGCCCTCGGTCCCTACAAAATTCGCCTCAAAGTCATGAGTCCAGGTGGCACCAAATTAGAAGAAGTTGAGCGTGTAGTTTGGATTCTCCCAATTAGAGCAATTATTATTACCGCCCTCCTCTCTATCACCATCCTTATCGCACTAATCAGGTTTCGCTCTCACAAACTATACTATTGACAAGGCAATCTAAAAACAATACATTGGAAATACCTATGATTTATAGCCAGGCAAAAAACCCAGCCAAATTTTTCGTTACTTTTGGGACTTTTGCCCTCATTTTATTTGTCGCCTTCTCAAAACCCGCTCCCCTAGACTCCGCCAACCTCACCTCCACCAAAGACACCCTCCAGTCTTCTCGTCTCTCGGTCAACGCCAGGGTCGATGCAACCGGCACCGCCGCCGGCTCCTCTCTTGTCCTTATTAAAACCGCGGCCTCCGCCCCCGCCAACACCATCTCGACCGCCAATCTTCGCGCCCAAGACTCGATTACTATAGGCACCGGCACCTATACCATCGTAGACATCGTCGACGCCGACGAATTTACTGTTACACCAGTCCTTGCCGCTGGCGACGCCGATGACAACGATCCTGTCTACCTCAAAAGCCGCCCCCGCCATGTCGTCACCTTCTCTACCGCCACCGCTGTTGCCAATGGCTTTTTCCAGATCCTTCTCCCTGCCGATGCTACAAACCCCAACGACGGCAACCCCGATGACCAAGGATTCGACTTCAATACTTCAGTTGACGTCGTCGGGACCGACGCCACCGATTACGACTTTGTAACTGGCGTCGCAACCGCCTCCGGTGGCACCGGCTGTACCGCCCCTGCCAACTATCATTGTTTCGAGGCTCACTACTCGGGTGCAGGGGGAGTAGGCACAGCCATCACAATCACAATCGGTAACACCAATGGCACCAACACCCCCATCGCTCCGGCAACAGGTACCGCTCACACCGAAGCTACCGCCGACACCTATACCTACGTCGTCAAAAACTTTGCCGCTAGCTCTAACCCAGAGAGTGCAACCCCTACCGACCAGACCAGCGGCAAACTCGCCCTTATCGAGGCAGTTCGAGTTACCGCAACCGTCGACCCCACGATTAACTTCTCTATTGCCGGCATCGCCTCTGGTCAAACCCGCTGTGGTCTCTCAACCGATGTCACGACTACCGCCCTCGCCGTCCCCTTTGGCAACCTTACTACGCTCGACTCTTTCTATGACGCCGCCCACGACCTCACAGTCTCAACCAACGCTTCCGGCGGATACGTTGTCACCTCTAGTGAAAATGATGAACTTTCTAGAGCTGGAGCAGGCGTCACCGTCATTGCCGATACTCCGGGCGACGGTATCAACGCCTCCGAAACAGCAATTGACGACTGGGACGATGGAGCCACTAACGGCTTCGGTTATTCTATTCAAAACGTCGACGCGGCTGTTGTCCCCTTCGAATACTCGACAACTACCGGCGACTGCACAGGCTCCACTTACTGTGCCAAACAATTTGCTAACATTGCAGGCTCCGACCCCCCCCAAACCATCTTCTCCTCAACAACCGTCGCCAGTAGCGAAAACGCCTATGTCTGCTACCGAGTAAGTGTCGGCGCAACCCAAGCCGCCGGTGACTACGAGAACCAAATTACTTATACTGCCACAGGAACTTTTTAAGTAACTCTATATGAAACTACCTGCCCTAAAACTATTCCGTACTTTCTTAGTGGCAGGAGCCTTCCTCTTCGCAATCACTCCCTCCGCCTCCGCTCAAGTTACCCTCGTTGTTAGCCCGCCCCGCCATGAATCAGATGTCAAGCCCGGCGAAACAATCCAGCAGACAATCCGCGTTACCAACCCGAGCGAAGACTCACAGCTCGTCCTCAAAGCCTTCATTCAGGATTTTATCGTCCAAGATGAAAAAGGTACCCCTATTCGTGTAGATGTCTCCGCTTCAGGGCGCTATTTGGCCTCCCCTTGGTTTACTTTGGACAAAGAAGAGCTAACGCTCGCCCCCAAAGAGACTGGCGAAGTTACCGCAATCATCGCGGTCCCCCAAGACGCTCTTCCTGGTGGTCACTATGCCATGGTCCTCTTCCAAAACACAACCGCCGAAGATCTGGGCACCTCCGCCTCCTACACTACCGCCCAAGTTGGCTCTATCTTTAGTCTCACCGTCGAAGGGGATATTAATTACGACGCGCTTATCAAAGACTTCTCGGTCAAAAACAACGTCTCGGAATTTGGCCCCATCGACTTCTCGGCTACTATCGAAAACCAATCAGACACCCACATCACTCCCCAATCCAACATCACCATTGTCGACATGTTCGGGCGCACCCTAGAGACAATCAAGCTAGATGACGTTAACATCTTCCCCTTCGCCAGCCGCACCCTCCAGGGCTCCTGGGAAACCATTTGGGGCCTAGGTCGCTACGCCGCCACCATTGATGTCGCTTATGGCGCCGGCCTCAATACCACTCGCACACTCTACTTCTGGATCATGCCCTGGCGCGTTATTCTCGCCGTCTTGGTCCTCCTCTTGGTCTTAGTCGCAAGCCTCATCTCCATCCGCAGGCACATCCTCCACAGACAAGATCATCGTGACGACGAGATCGAAGATCTCAAACGCAAAATTGCCGAACTTGAGAACAAGCAAAACTAACCCTTTCTCTACTACCATGCGTAGTACCAAACTACTCTCCTTATTATTTGCGATAGTCTTTATCGCCCCTATATCAAAGATCCACGCGGCCCCCACCGACCCTATCGACTACACCGCCACAATCTCTGCCACCGTCCCTGTAGCCGTCCCCACAGGCTCAGATACGATCGCCCCCACTCCACCCATCCTTATCCGCCCAATCGACGACTCAGTCACTAGCGATACCACTCCCGAGTTTGTCTGGAGGCCTGCCACGGATCCCAACTCCAATTTTGTCGAATATACACTCTATCTCGATGATGTGGCCGTATTTCTAGGAATATCAAGTCTCGGTAACTCATCCGGCACCGGCTATACCGCCGAGATCCATGACAACGAAATCCGCCTTATCCCGACCATTCATCTTACCGAAGGCCACCATACCTGGAAAGTAGTTGCAAGCGACAAGTCGGGTAACACCTCAACCTCAACGATATGGGACCTCACAATCGACACTACACCCCCATTCATCCTCATCACCGACATAGATATCTATCATAATCTAGCTCTCGATTCCCGTGTCGAGTCTAGCGTTCCCGAGGGCACAACCTTCAATCTATCAGGCCCCAAAGACGCCTACTTCCACCTACTTACTGAGCCCTTCTCTTACCTCTCCCTATCATTTACGAAAGAAGATTCCCCCCCCATCATTCTGCAAGGCCAAGCCAATGAGCTTGGACGGCTCATCCTCTATTCTCACCTTGATCTTGGTCTCTACCATGTTCAAGCCTCCGCTACCGATCTCTCCAATCTTACCGTTGTCCTCCCGATCTTTGATATTATGGTTGAAGCCCATCTTCTTACGATCCCCATCCCAGGGATTACCCATCACCCCACTCTCACCATCCCACCCCCCATTGCTGACTTGCCGTATCTTTTCTCGGATTTGCCGGTCACCATCGCCAGAATAGATACCAGAGTCAATCTAGCAAGCATCTTTCTTCTTATGCTAGCAATATTACTACTCATATTGCTAATTCTCCTCAAGAAGAGAAGATTCAACTTGATTCTCCTGGATTCTCACTCTCATCCCTTAGGCTCTGCCACAATCTACCATAGCCGGCCCGACTCACTCTCAACGTCCTTATAACCCATCGTTCACCCACGAAATACCGCCTCAAACCCAAAATGAGGGGCAAAATTCATATCCCTCATCTCTCTATGTACTCTACCCTCACGATTCGCAGTAACTCCTCACTCCTCATTCTCTCTATCTCCCGACGAATGTCAGTCTACACCATCTATCTTGATGTTAACGCATGAAAATATTACCGCAACGTTTGCGGTAAAGATATAGCTCACCAGGCTATTGACACCGAGTTCATTTCCCTTTTATAGTAGATAAGTAAGTATAAGAACGTATAAGACCAGAGTAACCGGTCGCCTGCCAAATATGCAAGCAAATATCTCCTCATCCGTGATCGACCTCCTCCAAACCTGCAAGACCATCTTCCTTGCCCGCCAGCTATCTGCCAATTCTCGCAAGCTTTATCTGGCCGACATTCGCAATTTTTTAACATTTCTGGCTGATCAAGAAGGATTTGTCGCCACTAACAAGCTCAAAAACCCCAGGCTTTATCTCGATTACTTAGACTCCCTGCGTGAGAAAGCTGTAAGTCCTTCTCTTCTCAGCCGGACTACCTATTCCCTGAAACAGCTTGGCTCGGTTGTTGGCGAAACCTATTCTAGCGAGAACCCCGCCAGAAACCTCTTAGAATCCAAGCCTGTGGGAACCCAAACAGCTGGCAATAACCCCTTCGAAAACTATATCAAACACTTTATTAACTACCTCAATTCGGTGCACCTATCTCCCTACACCATCAAGTCTTATAAGTCTGACATTGAACGCTACCTCATTTGGGGGACTCGCCATCTGTCTAGCACTCGTCTTCCCGTACTGCTTACATCTTCGAATATCAAAAAATACGCGAATCACCTATCCGAAATAGGCACAACAGCTAAGTCAACGATAGAGCGCAAACTCGCCTCTCTTACCCGTTTCAAGGATTGGTACTCCCAAACCTACTCTCTCAAACAAGCAACCGATAATAAATCAGACTCCTCCGAAGACCTAAAAACCACACCTCTAGCCCCCGTTAATGAATCTATTTTACCTATAAATGAGGCTCTGCCTGGCGGCGTGAAAAATATCTTGACCAGGCTTGGCTTCAATCCTGCTACCCTCATCTCTTTCGGACTCTTGATTCTTCTCATGAGCGCGCTCGCTTTCTTTGGCTGGCGACAATTTAGCAAAGATCGCGTGCTCTTAACCCAAGCCTACCCTTCAAGCCCCGTCACCCCCAACCGCCAGATCTCGTTCCAGGGAAGACTAGAAGATAGTGCCGGGACTCCTATTAATGCCTCAACTAATTTAGTCTTTCGCTTATTCGATACTGCAGGCTCTGGCGACCCTCCAACCGGCGGTACTGAGCTATACTCGACAGGTACGTGTGCCATCACGCCCGACACAGATGGTGTCTTCTCGACCCAAATCGGTGATACTTGCGGCACCGCAATCCCCGCAACTGTCTTCACCGAGAACGCCGACGTCTGGCTCCAGGTCACCGTCGGTTCCGAAACCTTGGGCCCGCGCCAACAAATCGCAACCGTCGCCTACGCATTGAACTCCGAAACTCTACAAGGATTCCCTATCTCTTCTACGGTAAGTGCCATCATGAACACCGTCGTCCCCATGAATCAGTGGGGCGAGATCATTATCGGCGAGCAAAGCCCTCGCATGACAGGAGTTTCCGGCACCTTCGCGATTAGCGCCCCCGCGATGAGTATCACGACCACAACAGGCACTAGTGGCAATATTACAATCGCCCCCGACGGCACTGGTCAGGTGAATGTGCAAGGCAATACGACTAGTACCAACTTCTTTAATGTCAGTAACGCTCAATTAAGTACCGGATCTTTGATTAATGGCACCGCCGCCAACAACAACACCGGTTTCCTCCTCCTCGACCTCTTGTCAGGCTCCTCCCCAACTAGCAAATTTTCTGTTACCGATGCGGGCCTCACAACAATTGGTGCTGACCTCTATGTAAGTTCTGGCATCTCGCTCTACAACAACGCAGTCTCGGATGACTACGTCGAAGCCGTCGGCTTTTGTACTGGCGACGGCGAGACCAACTGTGTAACCGATTTTGCCAGTCTTTCTGCCGGCTCAAGCTACTGGGAACGAACGTCAGGAGTCCTTTCACCTGCCAATCTCAACGACGTGATTGCGGCAACAACTTCGGCAACGACAGCCCTCACGCTCACCCAGACCGGCGCCTTCAACGCTCTTCTCGTTGAAGATCAAGCCTCAGATACCACTCCATTTGTCATCGACCAAAACGGCTCCGTCGGTATTGGAACAACGACACCTTCAACATTACTCACTATTGCCGATACAACTGGCGGAAGCGGTATTCTCCTAACTGGTACCTCCGGTAACCAAACAGCCAGATTGCAAACCGTCTCCGGTGCCGCCAACCGGGCAGAATTATTATTAAACGACGGAGCCGGCGGTCCCACAACCCTTGTCAAATTGACCTCTCAAGCATCGGCTACTAATTATATTAATAATAGCGGCAACCTCGGAGTCGGAACCTTCAGTCCTGACGCCCGACTCGAAATCAACCACGCAACAGGCGACAACCTCCGTTTAACGTATAACGACGCCGATGGTACTGCCTCGTACTACACAGACTTTTCTCTCGCCGCTGATGGTGACCTAACTATCGATAGTGCCGGAGGCGAGGTTAATCTCGCCGCTAACGATAGTCTCTCACTTTTAGCCGGAACCGGAGCCTTGACTATCGCCGGCTACTCCGGCACCGGCAACGCCGCCTCAATTACCTCCTCCTCGACCACCGACACCAACAAAGCCGTCAATATTTCCCAAACCGGCGCCGATTTATTTGCCCGTTCCAAAAACGGTTTTTCACCGCGAATCGCTTCCACAAAAGAGTTTTTTATTGCTCCTCCGGCGGGCATTAAAACTTATGTTGATACGACTATAAAGGTAAAACATGCCCATGTTTTTGAAATAAGAGAATCAGCCAGTGAATCGTCCACAAAATGCCGGCGATGGGAAGTATGAGATAGGGCAGGTAAAGGGGGACCATATTCGGTG
>LCPA01000023.1 GCA_001003385.1 Microgenomates group bacterium GW2011_GWF2_47_9
CGAAGAACGGGAACGGGTCGATTGCCGCTGGTCAGAGCCCAAACACAACTCCGAAGAAGGGCGCAATCCGCCGCAACCTCCAACGCCTTCACTTTCATTTCGGACTAAACTCAGACGGTGAGCCAACCTCGTTTATCCCTCCCTTCGCCCTAGAAGAAAAGAGAACTGCCGAACTTCGTCCCACCTTTATCGAATCTCCTCATTACGACTCCCTACTTAGTTGGGTAAATGCTGTTACCCGAATGGCGGTCCCCAAGTTGATGCAACTGAAAAGTAAGAATCTCCGCGTCTCGCCTCCCCCAGAGCAACTCTTTGAGGCAACCACACTCACAAACTTGCGCCACGAACTAACTCGACTTATCGCCAACTCCCCCTACCCACCAGATTTTTGGCACAACTCAGAGGTATTCACTCAGCTCCAAGTCTGCCTTCTCACCGATTACGAACACAGCATAACATTGTTTTGCGAAACAGGACTCCTAGGCGACCTTATGTTTCCCCAACTTCAAAAAATCATGGAAGAGAAAAGTCTGACTAGGTCCGCCCTAGCTGATCTGTTAATAGAACAAAGCGACACAATGCTCGCCAACAAGCTAAATCTGTTTGGCCCTGTCCGACTAGTCAACCGTCTCCGCGAACTGATCAAGTTTAGATTCTCGCGGGAAGGGACAATCACTCAATTATTAGATGAGTGGAATTTGACAGCCAACGCTCCTCCCGCATTAAACATTGAGACAATTCTCAAAGACACAATGCCAATAGAATATCTACCAAACCTTGTCTCGATGTAATCTAACCGTACTAACCCTTACACCCCATGTGCACACAAAATGTGTGCACCGACGCTGGGCGACAAGCCGAGCTTGTCTTTTGGGATTCCCTTGCGGGTCACTTTTTTGTGGAAAAAAAGGCGGCAGTCCTTGCCAATCCTATCCGTTATCATAGTGAACTATGATTTTTGTATCCGGACCCATGAGAGGGAAATTTTAGGGCTTTGGGACCGAGGATCCCTGGAGGGTTTTTATTCCCTTCATCACGAAGGGAGCTACACCCCCCACCGTCCAAAGGACGGTGCACCATTGGCCAGTTCCGGCCATGGTGTCGATGAGAGCCCAAAAAAATAATCCCCCGATGAAAATTGCGGCGATGAAGCCACAACTCTTGGCCAGGAAGGCCAGCACGTTCATCACGAAGCTGGTCATGGCCAGGAGTAAGCAGAAAGCGAGCCACTCCCCTACGGGGAGTGCGCGTATTTGTTGCGCAATTTCAATCATCATCTCCTCCTTTCTACTGACCGCCTTTTCGGCCAGTTTATCCCCTCCCCTGTCGAGGCCGACAGGCTCATAAGGGTTTTATCTCCACGATCTTTTTCCACCAAAAAAACGGGAGATAGGTTGTTTTGAGAGAACAGACGCAACCAAACCAATTCCAAAGCCGCTGATGACGTCAGTTCTCCCAAAACCTAGAAAGGAATTAGGCTAGTACGGTTGTTAAAGAACCGTCAAACTATACCAAAAAATATCTACTTAGTCAAACTATAGGATATAAAATTATCCGACAAAACTCGGTCCTACCACCACGCTCCTACAAAGCTCGCTCCGCAGGAGTTCCTTAGCAACCCTCTTCACCTCACTCAATGTCACCTTGTCGAGTGCCTTCAAGGTCTCGTCAATGCCCAAAACCTTATCAGTCAACAATGTCCGGTGACCATAATACTGCGCCACACTCATTGGGTCCGTCATCGCAAGCACCGTGCGGCCATGCAAATTATCGCGGGCCAACTTGACTTCACTTTCCGTCACCGACTCACCAATCGTCGCCGTCTGCTCCATTACTACCCGCTTTGCCTCGCCTAGCTGTTCCAGTCTCACCCCCGCCTTCACAACAAACTGCCCCACGTCATAAAGTGGATCATGTCCGGCCCGCACATAGTAGGCCAATCCCCGCTTTTCTCTCACCTCCGTAAACAGTCTGCTACTCATACTCCCGCCAAGCGCTGTCGCCAATACCTTGGCCGCGTAACGGTCATTGTTGTCAAGCGAATGGCCTGGCCATGCCATCGCAAAATGCGCCTGTTCCGTCTTCTTGGTCAAATGAAAGCTCCGCTCCTCCCCGTACGCTCCTGGTACCACAAACTGCTCTAGTTTCCCACCAGGGAGTCCTCCAAAAGCGTTTTCGAGCAGTTCCATTCGCTCGCCTTTGGGCAATTTCCCAACCAAAACAATCAATACATTCCCTCCCCTGTACCACTTGTCTTTATATGCCCTTACCGTTTCCGGTGTTGTCGCCGCTACCGTCTTTTTATTCCCAATAATAAGTCTACCCAACGGGTTTCCCATATAAAGCAGATTTTCTACCTCTTCTTCTGCTCGCTCCATCGGCAGGGCCTCATACATATTGATCTCTTCAATAATTACCCCTTGCTCCCGCTTGAGTTCTTCTTCCATCAAAAGAGGCGAAGTTACCATCTCCCCCAAGATTTCGATCGCACGCCCCGCGTGCCTCGCGTCCGCATGGATGTAATAACCTGTATATTCCTTGGCCGTATAAGCGTTATATTCAGCTCCAAGTGCGTCGACCGCGCTTGCAAGTGAGAGAGATGTTCGATATTTTTTAGTTCCCTTGAAAAGCATATGCTCAAGTACATGAGATATCCCCGCGATCTCTGGGCTTTCATTTCTCGAGCCAGTTCGTACCAAAACCAAGCTCGCCAACGATTCCACTCCAGACATCGGGATTGTTAACACCCTAACCCCGTTCTTCAAAGAGTGATAATTTGTTTCAAACTTCATTTTTCCCTCCAAGTAATGTTTGTGGACCTGATCGGACTCGAACCGACTACCTTTGCAATGCGAATGCAACGCTCTACCAGGTGAGCTACAGGCCCCTGGCTGTAACAAAGGCTATTCTACTACAACCCAATCAACTTTAGCCCAAGATAGGTAATAACTGAGGCAACAATTGCCCCCACCCCTACTTGCCGCCATGTGTGATGTCTCTCCTCTACTCTTGCCCACATAACTAAAAACAATAATAGATAAAGATACCAATATCGCCCACCATAAAAAACATTTATCGCGGTAAATAAAACCGCGTTCACGCCCGCATGAATCGAGATTTTCCATAAGAAAGTTACCCCCACAAACACAATTCCCACGAGGTAAAAAACCAACAAAACTGCCGTCAAATCGCTCTTCCCGAGTTCATGCGCGAGCCATAGCCCGCCGAGATGACATACTAAAGTAAAGATATACAAAGGCAATCTCTGTCCTCGTTTATCTATATCCCAATTGCTAATTTGTTTGTGATACAACATGGTCAAGAAAAAAATCGATGGCACAACCGCATCAATAAAGAGGATAAGACCCAAAAACCGCCACCGCAATCCCTCCTTAACTGCAAACATAATTGCCAAAAATATTGCGATCGGGATCTCCCATACCGGATCAAATACTCGAGATACAACCCTTGCCAATCCTTTCCTCATCCTCCTATTTAACCACACCTTGTCCCCAACTCTTGCAAAGCGACGATAATTACCTCATACTTGACAGTAATTATGTCAGGAATAACTATAGAGGGTCATCCAGAAACTCACGGCATTGGTGATCGTCTAGCTCTCCTCAATCGGCGGGGTATCGATCCACTCTACCAATGGGCCGACAATATTGCCCTCAGGCTCAACACTACTCAACAAACAGGCATCGAAGATAGGTCTAGGGGTCATGCCTTAAACAATCTCGAGTACGCTTTCAACAAACTCCCTAACGTCCTCACCCCAGATCCTCTCGATCTGCAATCACCAAAAACTGAGATCCCCGTGGAGGGGATATCAAAAATACTCGGTAGGAATCAAGAACTCACTCCCGAACAGGCATACGAAACGGCTCACAAGGCGATTAGAGACGTAGTTGCTCCACTTGAGCAAGCAATTCTGAAAAAACGTACAGGCGGTAATGATGATCCCCCAATCGAAGAGGCTGTCTCAGCCGAACTTCAAAATATTTTCCGGGGTGTCTCCATGGCCCTCAATAGCAACCTCCGCGACCACCCAAACCTTCTCGCCTATGTCAATACGGTCTTTACCATGGAGTTGTTTGGTGTTGCCGCTCGGGCCAAACGCCTAGAATACATCGGCAATGGCAAAGGTAGAACCGCCTCTAGGATGATCGGTAACGCAATTCTCGCCCTCAACTGTCCAGAAGACGACTGGACCACACAGGCTCGCTGGATTATCCCAGGCGACAAGTCAAATCCATCTGTCGAATTTAAAAATATGGCTATTCTCCATAACCAGCTCCTTGATAAATGGTTAGATGCCTCTGGTACCAAGCCAGACGATCAAGAACCTATCGAGCGCCAACTTTATGAGACAGTCAATCTGTTAGCACACATTGACCCCACCACCGTCCTTAGTGTTTTTGGCGACGCCGTTACGGCGGGTGATATCCTGCCGAAGTTAGCGGGTGGCAATGAAGAAGCCAAAATAAAAAGTCTATATATGTCAACAAACCCCCAGACTCAGCGATTAATCCAAAGGCGTCGTGTCGCCGGTGCAACCCCCCAGCGGAAAGTGCTTGCCGACCAATTTCTCGAGATCGCTAGGCGTTCTTTGACTTGTCATTTCTCTCCAAAAGATTTAGCCTATTATGCCAGCCTCCCTCCAGATAAGCTAGCTCAATTATTCGCCCGGAAAGCAGGTGCACTTGTCACTCAAAAAGAACCTACCGCCCTAAGACTACGCATTGCTTGGCCCAAGATGTGGGAAAAGATCTCACTCCTTTTTAAAGAACAAGGGTGGGCTGGGTTACGTAAGGCCCGCTATGAAACAGCCGAGCTCTTCAACCCCTATGGGGCAAGTATCCTCTTTGGCTCAGGGGCCTTGGCCGAAAAAGCCGACATCAAGGCTCACAACCGCGCCAAGGTCCAAGAATCGTATGGCAAAACAGCTAGTAGTTTTATCAAAAACTCCTGGATTCTCACCAAAATATTTTTAGGCATTGGCGACAGCAATGACCTTGTTCATCTTGACCCATCCGCTCTCCCAGACGGTCTAGAAAAAATTCTGCGCGCCTACGATCAACCAGCAAGCAGTTCTACCAAGTACAACGCCAGGATCGGCCACGGTTTCCATGGCAACCCACAGTTTCCCTTAGGTCTTACTCTCACAGTTAAAGAAGAACCACGCGGTGATCAAGACAGCAGTATTGGTATACTAGCCTCCCATGCCAAAACCCTCGCTAGCCCAGGCCATGTTACTGCCCTGACTGACAACATTATCGAAACATTCTGGACTCAACTTAATAAAGAGGCGGGTAGAGAATCCCCCCTAGAACGCGAAGAGTTTCTCCAAGAATCGCTTGTTTTCTTTAGTGCTCTGCTTGTCGATCCTAGCGTCTTTGGTGGCGACAATATGCAAGTCCGACTAGCCGACGTCCCAGCCCAACAACTCGCCAAAACTACCTCCGAAATCTGGCTCAAAGCCTTCTCCTCTAGAAACGCTAATACTCGAGATATAGCTCTCTCCATGGCCAAACTTCTCCCTGTTTTCCACCCTGCTTTCACACAAGAGCTCTTCACTCAAGCCAAGGCCTTCTTTGGCAAAAAAGACGAAGCATTTTTCGATCCAAAAAATGAAGGTGAAACCATCTGGCTCAAAATGGGCTTTGCCGCCATGTACAACGATCGCCCTCTCTGGGAGTTTAACGAATCCACTCAAAAAACTATCGACGAAAGGCGAAAAAATATCGCTTTACACTTAGTTGATACCTCGCAAGATATGCTCGCGATGTGGCGGGAAAATACGGGTGTTACCGAACCTCGTAGTCTAACCGACGCTCTCGTAGGAGAGGCACCCAACCCTGTTACTGATTCACTCTTGCAAACAATCATCCAGTTCGGCAACGAAAAACAACATGAGACGTTAGCTATTTGGTTAAGCGAAATCGCCCGCCAAGAAGCCGCCGAAGACCTAATTGCAGAAATGACTCAACGGGTAGGAGGACACTCCTCACCAGACAATATCCGATTTGCCGTCCAATCTATCCTTGAGCTGACCGATGGAGTCAAAACCTTGGAAAGTGAAATAGATACATTATTCGATCCCCGAGAAACAGAGCACAAGGTATTACTCGACAAACTCCGCAATAATGCCGCAAAAGACATCCCTCAAGCAGATAATATCTACAACAAACTAGAGTATTCGCTCAGTAGTGCACTAGAAGAAGCTACAAACAAAGATCCTCTCTCGACCATGAAAGAGGTAATCTCCGCTCTAAGAATAGATCTGTCTGGAAAAACTCAGGATACAAACATCCTCGAGTTTGTGCTGGCGCGCGATCTTGGTCTTGGTACTTCTACCGCTCGCTCAGCAATCAGTGAGCTCGAGCAAAGCGGTAATCTCCAACAACTCCTCACGTGGATCGTAAAAGATACTCATTCTGGTCACAGAATCGAGAAAGAAGAAGTAATTGGTATCATCAGTAAAACATTTGAAAGTGTCGCTGGTCAACAGACCACGACTTTGCTCGAAGATTTAGGGACTATTGCCGAGATTGTTCAGGCCCAGCATTTCCTCCGCCGCGAGCAATTCGAACGTATCGCCACTCGTACTAGAAGCTTGGTCCAAACTCTTACAACTGCGCAGGATCTCGCAACATCGCTAGGCACGCAAAAACTAAATGCCGTCCGCGAACTTCTCATCGGTGGCAAAGGTGATTCTTTCTTCGACCGATACTCCCGTCTTGTAAGTGAGCTCAACCTCCGCATTACTTCAATGAAAAATAGACCCCCTTCAGCAAACTCTATACTTAGAAATATAAGAACTGGTAAAACAGCCGAAATTGGGGCCATAACACCTCTAGCAAATCGAGTTACCCCCAACTTAACCCCAAGTGACATAGTTAAGATCTTAGCTTATTTCCCTGCTTCGGCAGGTCCATCGGCTGTCGATAACCCTACCCTACAGCCAACTCCCGAACCCGAATATAGAAACGCTGGCCTAGATAATTATGATACTCTTCCTGGTGAGGATTGACCTGTCAATCAACCTCTACCCCATACCCTATAACTATTTAGATTTCTCCACCTCAATAAAACCTACTCTCACATATTAAGGTATTCAAAGTAATCTCATGTATAATCTTCCTAATGGAGAACAATTCTCCTGCCCGCCCCCGCTTGGTTGATGGTCTCTTAGAATCTCTCCCATCGCCACTCCAGAAACAAATCCATTTTTACTCTTTCTCTCTCATGCTCGCACTTGCCAGCCTAGATGTTTATACCCACCCAAATGAAGGGTTTGGGGCTGATCTGACTCGCCGTGCCCAGTTTGGCGAACTCGGTAACAGTATGGGCAACTCCATTCTCTCCATGGCGCCGATTATCCTAAGTGTCTTCCTTCGCGAAGGTTTAAGGCGAACCGCAAATCAACTTGGCCTCGAATCCCTCCGTAAACCCATCGAACTTCTCCCTATGTACGCCGTTATATTTGTCGCTAACATGAACCTTTTTTTCGAACACACCCTCACCCACACCCAAGAGCTTGTACCCGATACCGCAGTAGGTCTCGTGGCGATGTTGACCAGCCTCTTCGCTACCGAAGGCACTATCGATAAATGCAAAGACTTGCTCACTCCTACCATAGCCGACCGCTAACCCCGCCTACCACATACCCTATAACTCTTTACTTCTCTTCAAAAATTGCTAAAATACTTCCCATGCCTTTCCACGAACTGCAACCTCATTTGATAACCTATCCCGACCAACCCCCAAAACCCGCTCTCAACCCCGACGATCCTCTAGTTTTCCAGGCACTACTAGCCTGTAGAACTTGTCCATTCTGCGACTGGGGTCCTGGTAAAAAAGATTTTTGTAAGGCGGCGAGCAGACCTCTCCCCACAAGAAAAAGTGATAATAAAGGGCGTCCCCTATA
>LCPA01000024.1 GCA_001003385.1 Microgenomates group bacterium GW2011_GWF2_47_9
GTGGTAGTGTAGCCGTCGGGTCCAATGAAGCTCAGCGAATCGTTGGTTGAGTCACAGCTTGAAACACTCTTGGCGTTTCTGACGATGGTTTGGATTTGTCCTTGGGCGTAATCACCTGACTGTCTTATGAGGACGAGATTCTTGATTCTAGAGCTTGAGACGATGGTGGAAAGGACGATGGCTGAGACGGCAACCGCAAGGAGGCTGACCAGTCCGACGACGATCGTAAGTTCGATCAAAGAATACCCGTGCTTAGATAATTTTTTTTGCATATTACCACCTATTTATTTTTGTTTCAGTTGAAACGGAATGGGGGAGATTCCCAGTCCAGGATGTAGTGACAGAAACCCCGACTTCGCCTGTGGCGGCGCTTGCCAGGTCGATAGTAATCTCTCTTATAAAGATGGTGCCGGCGATGTACTCCCCTGCCCCGCAGGACGCATTTGAAAGGGCGATGAACTCGGCGGTGGTTGTAACTAGTGAGTCGAGGCAGTAGACGACGCTTAGCGGAGAATCGCTCGTAAGGGTGTCTACCAAAGAGGGCCAGCCGAGACTGTCTCTCATACTGCGGATCCAGTCGACGGCTTCTGTATTGTACTGGGTGGCACGATTAAAGTCCCGAGAATAAGTTGTTTCTTTGGCTGTTGTGTTGGAGAGCGAGAGAGCGGCGATGATGGCGACGCTTATAAGGGCGGCGGCAATAACGACCTCTAGAATTGTTTGGCCTTTTAGAAGAATAGATTTTTTCATTGTTCGCCCAGATATCTAATATTTCCAGGGGCGGTAATGTTGACGGCGTAGGAGTTACCGTAGATCTGGTAAATTATGTCAAGCGAATTCGTGCCCCCAAGCCCTACCCCCTGCCCTAGGGGTTTAAAGAGAATGGTGTGACTACTTTGAAAGGTGAGATTAGAGAGGGTGTGGGTATCGCTAGCTCCGTAAACCCCGGCGCATTTAGGGAGAACAGAGATGGAGCTTGGAGTTTGGACCCTGACTTCTACCCCCTCGAAGATACCAGAGTCAGTACAGTCGTTTTCGCCGATGTAAGCTTGTTTTTGGCTAGACTGAAGGATTTCGAGGATGCTCTCTTTGGCGGCTTGAATATAGGCTCGATTTTGAGCTTGACGGTACGCGGACAAACCCATGGTAAGCAAGATCGCTGTAATTGTGACACCTACGATAAGTTCGACTAGGGAGAAGCCGGGCTGGTTTTGCATTTTATGGATTTTCAACTTCGTAGTTACAGTTCTGTCCCCCTGCTCCGCAATCCTGGGAGCCACAGGTCGGGACCGACGTGCCGGGATCATTTTCTAAGTAAGCACAGAGCGCGTAAGACACAAGGGGAGATCCTGAGGGTAGGTAGAGGTAGTCGCCCCCTTTAGGATCGTCGGGGATACTACTAATATACCCGGACTCGAGGGTGGAGGACCATCCTGATTGGGCGGGGTAGGCGTTGTTTTCAGAACGGTATGTCTCAAGAGCTTGGCGGATTTGCTCGAGGTCGGTCTTGCGTTTGCTGTCGCGGGAGAGACGGGTTGCGCGCTGATAACTGGCCGACCCGGTTGCGATCAAGATCCCAATAATTGCGATCACAACCAAAAGCTCGATCAGAGTAAAGCCTGAAGAGATTTTTTTCGTGCGTATAAACATAACACCCTCCTATTGCCTATTTTGAATGCAAAAGTATTCATCGCTTGTGTCCCAGATACAAACTTCGGAGGTGGGGGCGCTTGCATTGCCTAGACGTGCTTCCAGGTGTGCACAGACGCAGTAACCAGTCGCTGTAAGGTGTGTCCAGTCATAAAAAAAGTTGGCGTCGTTTTTGGGGTCTGTCGGCCTTACGCCAGAGTCAAAAGCAGAGTCGATTTCGGCGGAACTGGTCGGGTAAGCTTGAAGTTCGGCGAAGTAAGTTTCGAGACTGGTTTGAATCCCCTCTAGATCCTGAAGTCTGCGAGAGTCACGGGCTTGTTTTTGAGCGGTAATAAAGTTGACGGAGGCGGTCCCTATGAGGACACCGATAATACTAATTACCACCAATAGCTCAACGAGAGAGAAACCTGTTTTTATTGTGCGCATATGACGTAGTCGTGAGTTGTATCTTGGTCGCCTCCAGCCGCTAAGAATGCGGCATAGGGGGCGGCACAGTTGGCCTGGGATTCGGCAATTGACGGATCGGAGATATTTTCGAGTAAAGCGATGAGAGCAAACGTATCAGATCCGTCTGAGTAGTAGTTGTAGGTAATGACGCTTGAGGAGGTAGATGAAGGGTCGCGGGGGAGTGTGCCCATATAGACGTTCGTGGTAGTTGAAAATGCGCTCCCCCAACTACAAACCGTGGGGATGGCGACCGTACCACAACCCTTAATGGCATAGCCAGAGCTAGAATCGCCAAGCGGGAAGTTTTGAGCATCATTGTAGTAAAGCCGGAGAGACTTGTTGATACTATCTAGATCCGCCTTCCTCTTGGCGTCACGGGCACGAGCACGGGCGCTTGTGAGGTTGGTAAGAACGAGAGTGGCTAGGATGCCAATAATGGAGATGACAACTAGAAGTTCGATAAGGCTGAATCCAGGGAAAAGATATTTTTTAAGTTTGATTTTCATATTTTACTCAATGTTAGTACTTGTAACTTTGAAGTTGCAGAGTATGTTGGTGCCACACTGTTCGGTTATCGTGGAGTCGATTTGGGGGTCTTGGCTATTTTCTAGGTGAGCGTAAAGGGTAAAACTGGTGCCACTAGCCGAATCGTAGAGATATACTTGTTTGGGGGCGAGTTCGTCACTAGGCAGTTTAGGGGCATAAACGGTTCCGTTTGCATCGGTAAATGCCTCATCCCAATCGCAAAGAGTACTCGTCGCTGGTTGGCAGAGGATTTTGTCAGTTTGGGATAAGGGATAAAGGTTGTGGTCGTTGGCATAGGCCTCTAGACTTTTGGCGATGGTTTGAAGGTCTGACTTCCTTTTGGCGTCTTTGGCTTTGGTTTTGGCCGATTGGAAAGAGCCTACGCCAATGGCCGTTAAGAGGCCAATAATGGCAATGACGATCAGGAGTTCAACGAGAGTAAAACCAGCTCTATAAAAAAGCTTTTTTGGCATGAACATATAGATTTAGTATGTCAAGTTTGTTGATCGCGGTCAAGGGATGATTGACTAACCATATAAGATCTGATTTCATTGAGGTATGGAAAGTGGACTAAAGCGGGGCCAGGTGGGGTTAATATTGCTAGTTGTCATGGGAATCGTGATCTCGATAGTATTATCAATAGCTTCAAGATCTTTGACTGACCTTGTCTTGTCTCGCCAAGAAAAAGAGAACAGTACAACCTTTGCGCTTGCTGAGGCAGGAGTTGAGAAGGCTTTGCAGGCGATTAGCGAGGGGGGGGTGATGAGCGGACCACTTTCTGATTCGACATCTTTTGTGACGGGAGAGTTTAACGTGAACGCCTTATCGAGTTTTGAGTTGTATGTAAACGAGGGTCAACAAGCAGAGCTAGACTTAACTGGATACGTGGCAAATACAATTAGTGTTTATTGGACAAGGACTGGGGATCCGAGCGAAAACTTGTCTAGTTGTGTCGAGGGAAGTGAAACAGCTCCGGCGGCTCTTGAGGTGGTGATGGTAAATACGGCTGGAGTTGTGACAAGAGCTTACTATAATCCCTACGACGGGGGGAGTTGTAACTTGTCTACGAACGGTTTTACCGCGTCTTTGACGGGGGGGGCTACATATAGAAGTAGAGCTAATATAACCTTGCCCAACCCAGGGAGCATGGCCAAGTTGCGCCTTAAGCCTTTGTACAACGGGGCAACAATCTCAGCGTCTGGTACCAACTTGGACACTCAGTTATATCTGGTTCAGTCGGAGGCTGAAGGCGGGTCGGCAAAAAAAGAAATTGAAGTGAGAAGGACTCTTGATTCGGGTGGATCGATATTCGACTATTCTCTTTTTAGTGGTGGAGCGAGCGGCACCATCGTAAAATAATGAGCCCCTTGTTTGGCAATCCTAGGTTTGGTACATTAGTAGTGTTAGGTAAAAGAGGAGGAAACTGCCCATGAGTGCTTATTTTGGATTGGATTTCGGAAGTTCGAGCTTTAAGGTTGCTCAAGTGAGTTTGGCGGGGAGCAAAAGCTTTACGGTAACCGCGCTTGGGTTGGCTCAAAATCCAGCTGGATCTCTAGAGCTTACAGATCAAAAGGTGGTTGAAAAAATCCTGCCAAGCTTGAAGGCTCTTTTGAAGGAATCAGGTATCAAGGATAAGCGAGCGGTAGTTTCGGTGCCTGAGTCTCGTGTTTTTAGCCGAATAGTCGCGATGCCCAATATGTCTGATACAGAACTGGCGAGTGCCGTCAACTGGGAGGCAGAGCAGTTTGTCCCAGTACCCGTTAATGAGGTAGAGATTGATTATTCGGTGATTCACCGCCCTCCTAAGGGAGCCGGGACCCAGTCGATGTTGGTATATCTGGTCGCGGCGCCAAAGAAGTATTTACAAGCGCTGGTCGATTTTTTGGTTGCGGCAGGGATTGAGCCGGTAGCCGTCGAGAGTGAGATGGTGGCGGTGTCACGGGCATTTTCTTTTGGCGGGATGACTGGCTCGAGTCTGATTGTCCATATTGGCGCTTTATCGACTGTTATGGCGATTGTTGAGGGAGACGCACTACGATTCTCTTATGTAATGGACTCTGGAGGTGTCGCACTCACTCGAGCGGTTTCACAATCACTTGCCCTGCCAATCGCTCAAGCTGAAGAGTACAAGCGGACCTATGGTCTAGACCCAGCTCAGCTAGAGGGCAAGGTAAAGGCGGCCCTACTTGTTATTGGCGAAGGGATGGTAGCTGAAATCAGAAAAGCAATCGAGTATCATCTGACTGAAAATAAGTCACAAGTTTCAAGAATCGTTCTCTCGGGGGGTGGGGCATATTTGCCAGAGCTTACGAGTTATCTTGGGGAAGCGTTTGCGGGACTTGAAGTTATGATTGGAGACCCTTTTATGCAGGGTCAGCCAGGGCGCGGAGTTGTGATCCCGCCTGAGAAGGCGGTCTACTCAGTAGCGGTTGGGTTGTCCCAGAGGGTATTTTAAGGAGAAAAATGGCAATCGCGATTAATTTACTCAAGAATCGACACACACTTTCGGAACGAGATTACCAGAAGGAACAAAAGTATTTTCAAACAGCACTAATTTTGGTAGTTGTCGTTGTGGTGTTGTCTCTGGCTGTTTCGATATGGCGATATTTGCTTATTCGAAGATTGAGTAGCGTAGAAGTGAGGGCGGCGAATGCGACTCGACAGCTCGCGGGTTTGACTACAGCTAACGCAAGCCAGGTTTATTTGAAGTCAAGACTCAAACTTATCTCGTCTTTTCTGGACGACAGAACGATTGCCAGACAAGCTTTTCAGAGGGTGTTTTCTCTTGATATTCCGGGCGCGGTAGTGACAAGCGCCAGCTTTGTCGATGATACAAAATTGAGTATGCAGGTACAGGCTAGTAATGTCTTGACTTTGTCGAGTGTAGTTGATTACTTTAGTGAAGATACCGGCTTTTTTATCCAGGTCGTGAGTGGTGGGGTGACCCGCCAGGCAGATGGCAAATATCAGGTTGATTTGTTATTAACTATTCCGAAGGGATCCTAAACAATGGCACAGAAGTTAAAATTCTCTAGATGGATAGTCCGCCACGGGTTTTTGGTTCGGGCAGTACTTTTGACGACTGTTTCCCTCTCACTTCTACTTCTTGTTGTTGTACCGGCATACAGGGCCAGTCGTGAGCTTTCGAGGAAGATAGCGGTCAGGACAAAAGAAGCCAATGAGATAAGTGACAAAGTGAGTATTTTATCGGGACTTGATCAAACTGTGCTTAAGGAGCGGGTCGAGATTTTGGACCGGGCCTTGCCACCTAGCAAGGATGTTGTCTTGTATCTGTCTGCAATTGGGGGTCTGTCGAGCGAGTTGGGGCTTAGTTTTAACGGAATTTCACTTGCTCCCGGGGAAGTTACGACTGCGACAAGTTCGGCCAAATCGAGCAAAGCTACCAGGGAGCGTGGCCTACTGTCGCTCCTTGAGACAGAACTGAAGATAACAGGGTCGAAAGAGAACATCTACGGGTTTTTGCGGGCCATTGAAGAGTCTTTGCCACTCATGCAGATAAAGGACGCCAACATTAGTGTGGGAGCCGGGGAATCTTATACTTTGGGATTACGACTAGCGATGCTTTGGGCGGCACCGGATCCGGAGGCTGTCAAAGGAACGATTACGCTATTTGATGATAAGGAAGAGGCTTATTTTCAGGATTTAGCCGAGTTTAGGCGATTTGCCGCGGTTTCGGAAAGCGAATTTGCCTCGATAGGACTGGGGAAAAACGATTTGTTTGCAGTTCCTGTTAGTGATTAAACTTCGACGGTAATCTCGTCTGTTGGCGGAACAACTTCGGTTGTTTCCGATGCTGATTCTGCTGATTCGGAACTTTCGACTGCCGGGAGTTCTTCACTAGAGCTAGCTGGCATTTCGGTGTCGGTGACGATGACCTCAGGTTCAGCACCAGTATCATTCATGTCGTTGTCAGAGAGAACTGAAACTCGAACCCGAACACCCTTTTGGATTGCGATCACGCGCATGATTGTGCGGATGGCTTTAATCACTTTACCTTCTTTGCCGATAATACGTCCGACGTCATCTGGGTGCACGGAGATCACGTAGTTGGTAAGTCCTTCTTCATCCCTTTCTTCAATTTTTACTTCGTCGGGGACGGTGGTGATGTTTTTCAAGACAAATTCTAGAACGTTTTTCATGGACTTCTCCTATAAAAGAAATATGTAATTATTTGGTCTTAGTAGAGAGTGCGAGCTTTCGGATTGTTTCCGTGGGTTTTGCGCCTTTGGCGAGCCAGGCATTGTATTTGGTTTTGTCTAGGTCAAATACTGATTTTGCTCCGAGCGGGTTGTAGAAACCTAGAGTATCGTTGACTTTGGTGTCCCTTTTGGTGCGTGCCTCTGAAACTACAATTCGATATTGAGGTTGGCCTTTTCTGCCGATGCGGGTAAGTTTGATTTTTAGCATAGGGGGATTCTATCAGTTTTTATTAATCATCTCAAGAGTTATTTTTGCGGCGTTCTCTTGGGCGGCCTGTTTGCTTTTCCCCTGCCCTACCCCGTACCTAGTTTCGCCAATATAGGCGGCGACGGTAAAAACTTTGTCGTGGTCTGGACCGCTTTCGCTCTCCAGTTCGTAGCGGGGAGTGCTCTTAAACTTGGCTTGGGCGATTTCTTGCATGAGGGATTTGTTGTCGCGGTAGGATTCGGTATCGATAATTTCGGTAATTTTGCTAAAAAGATATTTTTCAAGAATTTTTGTACAGGCCGTGAAGCCTTGGTCTAGATATACAGCACCGAGAAACGCCTCCGTTGTATTGGCAAGAATCGAGACATTTTGCCTCCCACCGGTTGATTCTTCCCCCTTACTCATCCAGCAAGCGACTCGGTTCTGACGAGGGAGGCTCTAAGGTTAGTCAGCATTCCCTCTTGGAATTCTCGGTATTTCTCGTATAGAAAAATTGAAGTGGCGAGTTCTAGAACTGCGTCACCCAGGTACTCTAGTCTCTCGTTTGACTCCGAAAAGGCATGAGATTCGTTCAGGTATGACCGGTGAACAAAGGCGTTCTCGATGAGGTGAGAATCTTTGAAGTCGAGTTCTAGGAGAGCTTTGAGCTTGGCTAGTTTATGATCATTCATGAGACTTGTCCTTTCGCGAAACTGGTTTTGAGGATACTACCTAGGACGCCATTTACGAAGGAAGGAGAGCTTTCCCCTCCATAAGTTTTGGCGATTTCGACGGCTTCATCAATTGCTACTTTGGGCGGTAGGTCACTCGAAAATAGGAGTTCAAAGGTTGCGACCCTGAGAATGGCGACATCGATTTTGTTAATTTTGCTAAGCGGCCACTCGGGGGCCGCCGCGGATATTTCGGCGTCAATTTGGGGTAATTTGTCGACAATCTCTTTGATGTCGGAATGGGATGTGTCTTTAAAACTGTAGGCGAAAAGAGACTGAACCTTTTTGATGCGAGCTTTGTGGCGTGGGTCAGAAACTGTTTTCATTACTGTTTGCAGTTGGCGCAAAGGGTGTGGGATTTTTTGGTCTGGCCACAATTCTTGCATTTGACAAGCTTGGGGAGGGCGACGTTGATTGTCGCTCTTCTTTTTCCTTGCCTTTGGGTAGACCAACGTCTTTTTGGTAGTGGTGTCATAGGTGTATTTTATGGGGAAATGCCTGATTTGGCAAGCAGTAACGCGGCCTCGTGGGTTTGTTTGACTAATTTTTCGTCGTAGATGGAGCCGATAGCAAGATTAAAGAAGCCGTGTTGGGAAAGACCAAAGAGTTCGCCAGGCCCTCGTTTTTCGAGGTCATACTTGGCGAGCTTTTCACCATCTTGAATCCTGACGAAGTAAGTCAGGCGATCTAAGGCTTTCTGATTTTTGGATTGACTAAATAGTAGACAGTACCCCTGTTTGCTACCTCTCCCTACCCTACCGCGGAGTTGATGGAGCTGGGCTAACCCAAAACGCTCGGCGTCCTCGATAACCATAATGTTGGCGGAAGGAATATCAATACCGACTTCGATCATGCTCGTTGCTACTAAAATTTGGATTGCCCCGTCTCTAAAGCTGTCCATAACTTTTTGTTTTTCAGGTTCTTTTAGTTTGCCGTGCATGATCTCGATTTTGACTCCAGGAAAGCGGTCGGCTAAGTCAGTTTCTAGCTCTTTGACTGATTTAAGGGGAGTGGTATCCGATTCTTCGGCTATTTCGATAAGAGGCGTAACAAAAAATACTTGATTTCCCTGGTTAATTTCCTGGCGGATCCATAAATAGCTGTCGGCGCGCTTGAATTCGTTGACATAGAAGGTCTTCGTTTGGAGTCTGCCTGGCGGCTTGCCTGTTAGGCGAGTGATATCTAGGTGACCAAAAATGGTCATCGAAAGGGTGCGGGGGATCGGAGTCGCGGTCATCATGAGGAGGTGGGGAGCGGCAAAACCTGTCTTATTGTTGGCGAGTTTTTCTCTTTGCTCTACTCCAAAGCGGTGCTGTTCATCGACAATGACGAGTCCTAGATTTTCGATCTTGTCGAGACTGAGGACGGCGTGAGTTCCAACGATGACATCAGCTTTAGAATCTCCTTTGTGGCCACCCGTGATAAGCGAGACGTTAAGACCCATCGGAGTAAGGTAGTTTGTGAGCGACTGGGCTAGTTGAGCGGCTAGAATGCCGGTAGGCGCTAGAAGGACGGTGCGGTATCCGGCCTTGTAGACGGCATAGGAAACGCTTGCGGCGACGGCAGTTTTGCCGCTCCCTACCTCTCCTTGCAATAGTCTGTGCAGACGACCTGATTCTAGGTCGGTGGTTATCTCATATATTGCGTTATTCTGTGAGGGGGTGAGAGCAAAAGGAAGAGAGGAGATAAACTTGTCTAGCACTGGTTTATCAAGCGCGATGGCGATGCCGTTATGGGTGATAGATTTTTTGAGTTTTATAGATTCTAGTTGGAGAGCTAAAAGTTCGTCAAAAGAGAGACGATGGATCGCACTTTCAAGGTCTAACATCGAGGGGGGCTGGTGAATGTAGTTGATGGCGGAGTTGTAGGGGATCAGCTCGTATTTTGTGAGCAGTTTTTGTGGGAGTAGATCGGGAAAGGATTCTATATTATCAAGTACGCTCTGTATCTTGGTGCGGAATACCCAAGGCTTTAAACTTCCCTTTTGGCGGTAGACTGGCAGAATTAAATTGTTGATGGTAGATGTCGAATCAACTATTTTAATCTGGGGAGAGACGATTTGTTTCACACCTCTAAATGACTCGAGTTTACCCATGACTTTGTACGAGTCTTGAGGATTGATACTTCGCACTATATAGGGCATGTTGAACCAGCGGAGGGTGAGTACTCCTGTCCTATCTTTCAGGGTCGCCAGCTGGGTTGTGGTTCGGCCTACATGCTTACTTATGGGCCGTGTGATTTTTCCTAGGAGGATTACCCAGTCGCCTACTCTACCCTCTTTAGAGTCGGTTGCTGTGTAGGTTCGGTAGGTACGGGGATAGGTGTGGAGGAGCTTGTGGATTGAATCAATCCCGGCATTTTCGAGGGCCGAGGCGGTTTTTTCTCCGATTCCTGGAATATCGATTAGAGCCATACAGCCAGTATAGCAGTCGTTATTGAAGGACAAAGGGTAAAATTGAGGAGGCAATAAGCGCGAAGGTTGCAAGGGCGGTAATAATGGTCCAGATTCGACGTTGTTTTTTTGTGAGTCGCATAGTTAATCTATCTCTAGTTTGCGGAAATTCCGTTTGCCGAACTTGAGGATACTGCCCGGCTTGACTTCAATTTCTTTGTCGATTTCGAGGATTTTTACACCCCCGATCTCGACACCCCCATCTTCGACCGTTCGTTTGAGCTGAGCGTTACTGACCCCAAGACTAGCAGATTTTAGGATATGTCTTACTGTTTGTTTCCCCGAAGCGAGTTTGACTGAGGGAGCGTCTTCGGGAGCCTGCCCACCCTGTACCGTGAGGGAAAATGCCTTTTGGGCCTCGAGGGCTTTGGTTTGACCATGAAGTTCGCTGGTGATGCGTAGGGCCAGGGCCTTTTTATTTGCGAGCGGTTCTCTAGGAAGAGCTCGAAGTAGGTGGGGATTAGTTCATCACGAACGGCCATTAACTTGCCGTACATGTCGAGAGGTGATTCGTCAAGGAAAATACAGTTGCCGCTAGTCTTGCTCATGGTCTTTCCATCAGTACCCAGGATCATGGGGGTAGTGAGAACATACTTTTCGCGGTTGTTCATTTTTCTTTGGAGTTCGCGGCCTACCAACATGTTGAACTCTTGGTCTGTCCCACCTATTTCAAGATCAACATCCATGACCACAGAGTCATAGCCTTGGAGGAGTGGGTACATAGTTTCGTGGTACCAGACTGTTTCACCTTTGTTTATCCGGCGGGTAAAGCTCGCTCTTTTGAAGAGCTGGACAGAGGAGATTTTGCTTGCGACCTCTATAATATCTTTGAGTTTCATTTTGGTTAGCCAATCGCCGTTTTGTCTGATGGTCACAAGATCAAAGTCGACAATTGGGGAAACCTGGCGTTTCCAGTCTGAGATGTTTGCTTCGATTTCTTCTTGAGTGATGAGTTTGCGGCCCGTGTCTCTCTCTGAGGGATCACCCACTAGGACAGTGCCGGTCCCGAACAAGAAAATTACCTCGTGTCCGGCGCGAGCAAATTCCATGAGTTTGCGCAAGCCGATGGTATGCCCAAGGTGGAGATGCCCGCCGGTTGGATCAAACCCCTGATATAGGCGAATTTTTCGGCGGCTCATCAGAGAGGAAAGCTCGAGTGAGGAGGGTAAGATTTTCGCGACGCGTCGAGTTAATAGTTCATTTGATTCCATCCCCCTATTATAGGAAGCCTGGAAGAACTTGTCTAGACGTGACCGGTCGGATACAATGGGAGGATGACTCAGGACTGGGCGCGTGTTTGGCAGAAACGAAAAGGGCGAACAAGAAGACTTAGTTTTAAGTTCGATAAAGCGGAGCTATGGAAGTATCTTGGGATTTTTGCCTTGTTTGGGACTTTGGCGAGTGTTTTTTTGATTTTGATTTTGTTTGCCTGGTTTTCGAAGGATCTGCCCAATCCAAACCGAGTGGTACGGCGTGATGGGTATTCGACCAAGATTAACGATCGCGAAGGGAATACCCTCTACGATTTGTTTACCGATGTAAACCGGGTCCCTGTTGATTTGAAGGATGTCCCCATTACTTTACAGCAGGCAACGATTGCAATTGAGGATAAGGATTTTTATAAGCACCAGGGATTTAGCACTTGGGGAATGGTACGGGGATTTAGCCGTTTATTTACGAGGGGATATGCTCAGGGAGGATCGACCCTGACCCAGCAGTTGGTCAAGAATGTCTTATTAACAAGGAATTGGTGCTATCACTCCAGATTGAGCGCAAGTTCTCGAAGGATGAGATTTTGCAGATGTATCTAAACGAGGCGCCCTATGGTGGGACGGCAGTCGGGATTGCCGCCGGGGCTGAGCGGTATTTTGGGAAAAGTACTAGGGACTTGAATTTGACAGAATCGGCGATCTTGGCGGGTATGCCCCAGGCTCCTTCGCGCTATTCTCCTTATGGTAGTAACGATAAGGCTTATGTCCCAAGAGCAGAGGCAGTACTCCGGCGGATGAGAGAAGATGGGTACATCACGGTTGAGGCT
>LCPA01000025.1 GCA_001003385.1 Microgenomates group bacterium GW2011_GWF2_47_9
GAAGTAATTGGAGATTGAGTTGTGAACGCATGCTTTTGAGATCGATATTTTCTCCCTTCAGAGCGGATACGATTGCAAATAATGGGTGGACGGGTGTGGGGTCTAGTGAGGTCGGTTGGAGTGGATAGCGATTATATTTTCTGAGAACATCAAGGAGAACTTGAGTGACTAGGAGACGCGCAATATCGAGCCTTGTGTCTAATTTTTCTAGAAGAGCTTGGTTTGTTTCTGGGTTTTCGTACTTCAAGAAATCGTTCGGGAAGGCGTGAGCAAGGAGTGATCGGTGGGTTTGACCAAATGTAGTTTGTAATTGAGGCTTTGGGGAGGAAGCGAATGTTGATTCCTGTGTTAGATCTCTCATATTCATAAACTGTGTGTGCCCCCACCAAGAATTGAACTTGGATCGGAGGTTTAGGAAACCTCTGTTCTATCCGTTAAACTATGGGAGCCGGCTGGCACAATTATACCTTAGTTATGATCAATTAAGGTTGTGGTGGGGCCGGGATCCAGTCGCCAGTACTGGGATTCTATCGGCTCAGCAATGATAACTTTGCCAAGTCTGACGTAGGCGTCGAGGAGGGATTTGCCAGAGAATTGAACCAGGCCTTCGGGAATAACTATGATTTGATCTTTTTCTCCAACATAATATAGTACTTCGGCAAAACTTGGTAAAACTGTATAAACAGGGCCGTCACCGGCCTGCTTTGTCTCGTACATTTCGTTTACCGCCTCGCGCATGGTGCGGGGATACTGGGCAAAAATTTTGTGGTCGACGCGGATTTGCAAGTAGGCGATTGAGACGGCAAGACCAATAAGGAGCAGGTTGCGCAGACGATGCTTGATATCGAGGTCAAGGACTGTTTGCACAACCAAGATTGTGAGGGGGATGGCGGAGAAAATGAGATAGCGATAGAAAAACACCGGCATAAAGACGAAGGAAATCAGGCTAGGAATGAGGGTGGGAACGAGGAGCCAAGTGAGGAGGAACTTGTGTTGGGGCGCTAGTTTTTTACGCGATAGTTGGTAGAGGAACCCGAAGAGAACGGTAAGTCCGACGAGGTAGGCTAGTGGTTTTTGCCAATCGGTGGTGACGTCGCCGCCCGTGACCCGCAGGAAGAACTCTAGATGAGTCCTAGAGTTAATAGGACCGATCCAGTAACTACCCTTGACTGAGTTAGTTTGCCCGAAGAGAGTGGGAAACCAGGGTAGTTGGACAGCAAGAATTCCCAAGGCTGGTAGGAGAAGAGGGAGGATTTTCTTTCTTTCAAAAAGAAGGAGGTAGATAGCGTGTGAAGCGAGGATAAACCAGGCGTAATAGTGAGTATAAACCATTATTGCCCCTAGGAGGAAATAGAGGATTCTCCAGGTCCAACGGGGCTCATCCTTGGCTCGCCAGAAGATGTAAGCCGAGAGAATAGATTCGAATGCGAGAAGGGCATAAGAGCGAGCTTCGAAGGCGTAGGTAAAGAGAATGGGAGAAAGGAGGACTAGGACTGCGCTGACGAGCGAGGCGAGGCGGGAGGGGCGTGTCTTGGTGGCCCAGAACATTTGGGTAAAACAGTAAACAATGATCGGGATGAGGAGAAAGTAAAAGGTCGAGATTAGACGAACAGGTACTTCTTGAAAATCGAAAAGGCCGCCAAAAAAATGCACGAGGAAGTAGTAGAAGGGAGGGTGGAAATCCTGACCGGTAATGGTAATGATTTCCTTAATGGGGAGCCGGCTAATGCCAGCAGTCCAAGCTTCGTCACCCCAAAAACCGCGAGTCAGGTAGTTTTGGGTGAAAAGGTTCAGCATAGAACCATTATACATATTTTTACTTTAATTTTATTGTGTAGAGGTTTTCGGCGGTATCGGGGGAAAACTGGATGCGGGTAATGATCTTTGATCCATCTGGCCAAGGATATACGAAGGCGGGATCGAAGGGGCCGGCGTAAATCGTAGTCCGGTTTTGCTGGTCATATTCAATAATGTCGAGCCCGCGATCAGAAACAAGAATGAGGTGATAAGAATCGGGGAACCATTGGATGTTGGTGAGGGCGATGGGTGCGTATTGGGCGTTGAAGAGCGAGATTGATTCGGTAGGTGTGTGGTCGAGGGAAAGTTTTTTGAAGGCGGAGGGCGAGGTGCCTAGTTCGGCAGGAGTGATGGCGCCGATTTCGTCGACGAGGTTGATTTTGTTTAGGGACGAGGCTTGAGTTTTACTATCGGCAATTAGGAAATTTTTGTCTTCCTTGAGGTCGTAGACATACCAATTGGAAGCCATAACCTCGCGGGTTTCTTGTTGGGTGGAGGTTGAGGGGAGGGGGGGAATTAAATTCGCAGGGATGACAAAGTCTGCTTGGGCTTGGTATAAGATTTTTTCTCCGTCTGGGGAAAGGTATAGGTTGGTCGCTGACGAGGTTGCGACATTGACCATAAAGTCGGGGAGTTTGGCCAATTTGGTGCTTTCGGTGCGGGTTATTTCCTCCTCCCATTCAGAAAAGATTTGGGGAAGGCGGACGGTGACATCAATCAGGGTTGCTAGGTCGTTGAAGCGGTCGGCGTCGAGTATGACGTGGCGATCATTTTCAAACGAGACCAAGATTTGAGAACCATTGGGTGACCAGGTATAAGTGGCAGTTGTATAGTCGAAGTCGGCGTTGTTACGGGTGATTTGTCGGGCAGATTTGTTGAGGGCGATTGCAGAGGATGGGAGGTCTTGGACGTAGAGGCCGTTTTTGGCTGTGGCCGACGCTGAGGCGACGGCAAAGGCGATTTTGTTGCCGTCTGGGGAGGGAACGGGGTTTATTGCGCCGGTATAGGTTAGAGGTTGGAGGGCGGGGGAGGATGGGAAAAGGGTGGCGTTGGTTTGGGTCACTAGTTCTTCTTCGATAACTAGTCGTTTTGACCAAGGGAAATAGCCGTCCTTTTTGACTTCGACTAGATATTCACCTGGATCAAGATTGAGGGTGGCGTCGGTTGCGGTGGTGAGACGATCATTGATATAGACTTCGGCTCCGGTTGGGAAGGAGTTGGCCGCTAAGAGGCCGGTGCCTTTGATAGTGCCTTGTTTGGTGGGGCGATACCCTTGGGCATAGCGGATCATAAGGAAAGTGCCGATACCGATGAAGATGCCTGTTAAAAGGAAAATAATGAGCCGATTGAGCTGGGCTTTACGCATAGATACGATTATAACGCATTATTCACTTGTAGGGGGAGTGAGAATCAGATAGTTAAAAGGTGAGTCTTGGTTGACGGGAAAGTCGGTTATAAGGGTGAATGAGCTTTGAGTTTGTTCAACCCAGTACTTTTTGGCCGGGGAATAGTCGGCAGAAAAAGTAACGATCACAACTGAACCAGACTCAAGATTCGGATCCTCGATGGTGATTTGACTTTTATTCTTGGGTAGGGAGCCTGCACCAAGTGCCGTTGGCACGTCGAGATTGCCGAGGGATGTGGAGGTAGGAAGATCCATCCATCTATTGGTATACAGCTTGAGTGTGCTGGAGCCGGAATCAAAGTAGAGGGTACCGGGGATGCCGGTTGGTTTTGTAGTTGGAGTTAGTGAGATGACGGGCGAAAAAACCTGGCTGGAGGTGAGAGTGCCATTGGTTTTGAGGTTGCCACTTTTGTCGAGAATCGAGTCTAGAAGTAAAAGCGACCCATCACGATCTTGCGAGGTGCCTTGGACGGAACCTTGAGGCGAAGCGGGGTTAGAGGAGTTGAAGCTTGAGTTAACGAGGAGATGGTAAAAGGCAAGGAGGAAGCAGGTTACGACCACATTTATCAAAATTGGATTAGGGGTGTGTTTTGTGGGGGTGGGGGTTGGGGGAGCTGTGTCGGGTGGGGTGGCTGTGACGGTAGCTGGGGGTGGCTCGATCTGGGGCTGATTAGAGATAGTCAAGGATTGATCCTTTAGCTCTTCCATCTTAGCAAGAAGTCTAGGGCGGGGGTAGTATGTGGTTCCTGCCGTTATCAGGGGATGGATTTTGCCCTCGTATTCCCAGCGTGAGATGGTGGTTTCGCTGACACCAAAGAGCTTGGCGGCACCACTTGCCGTTAGGAGATCTTCGACGCTGTCAATTACTGTGTGTTTAATTGCATCGAGGATTTGCAGGTCCTCCATGGAGTATCGTCGTTGTCCACCTATCGTACGATGGGAGACAAATTTGCGAGATTCTTCCCACCTACGAAGGGTTTTGGGTGAAATGCCCAATTTGTCGGCGACTTCGGAAATTGTGTAGAGTTTCTCCATACTTACCCATCCAGATTAATGTCTAAGTTTGTAAAGCCAATATTAGTGTATTTTATCGTAGTAGTAAGTGTCAAGTGATGTTATTTACCGTATTTATTACCTCTTGTATGCGGTAATTGCATTAATAATGCGTTAATTATCCATTACCAGGCGGTGAAAATATTTGAGATGTTTTGATCTACTGCGGAAAATCTATAGGCAAGCATGGTTGAATTATCTGGTAGAATAGGGGTATGTGGAGTAAAAGAATTGGAATAGATTTGGGGACGGCGAATTCTTTGGTCTGGTTGGCCGGGAAGGGAATAGTCTTGAATGAACCAACTGTGGTTGCTGTGTCTGTCGAGGATATGCGGGTTGTTGCGGTTGGTAATGAAGCTAAGACGATGCTAGGCAGGACGCCTGGTAGTATTGTGGCGAGTCGACCGATGAAGGACGGAGTAATTGCCGACTATGCGGTAACTGAGGCAATGTTAAAGTTTTTTATCGAGCGGGCTGTCGGCAGTTCTTTTTTGTTTAAGCCAGAGGTAATGATATGTGTTCCGGCTGGATGTACACAGGTAGAGAGACGGGCGGCACTTGACGCAACCATGGCGGCAGGAGCCAGGCAAGCATATTTAATTGATGAGCCTTTGGCGGCGGCTATCGGCGCTGGGATCCCGATCGCGGAAGCGAGTGGGAATATGATCCTTGATATCGGAGGAGGGGCGGCGGAGGCGGCGGTGATTTCGCTTGGAGGCGTTGTGGTACACAAAAGTGCAAGGGTAGGCGGGAACAAATTGGACGAGGGGATTGCGGAGTTCGTACGAAGAGAACACTCGCTCATTATTGGGGAGCAGACCGCCGAGCTAGTCAAGATCAAGATAGGCTCGGCTACTAAACTCCAGAGAAAAGAGGAAATGGCTGTAAAGGGTCGGGATACTGTGACCGGTCTTCCCCGCACGATCACACTCACAAGCAACGACGTCCACCTGGCTTTGCAGAAGGCCTTGGGGCAGATAGTCGGAGTAGTGAAGGCAGTACTGGAGGAAACTCCACCAGAGCTGTCAAGCGATATTATTGATAAGGGCATTGTGATGTCGGGCGGGACTTCTAGTTTGCGGAATTTGGACGCTCTGGTTACCAAAGAGGCTGGGGTGCCTGCCTATGTTGCGGAAGATCCGCTCCTGTGTGTTGTCAAAGGTACGGGGAAGGCAATAGAGAATATTGATACCTACCGACGGGCAATTCGATGAGTTTATTAGATACTTTGATATATTAAGATATGATTATTGGGGTAGATTGTTCACGAGCACTAGTAAGTGAGCGTACAGGGACCGAGAACTACTCATATAGCGTTATCAAAGAAATGTTGAGACTGCCAGAGGCCAAGAAGCACAAATTTGTGCTATATGTACGGCCAAATGTAATCATTCCTGATTTTTTGAAGTTGAAATGGGTTACTGTCCGGGAAATTCCCTACAAATTTCTCTTTACACAACTTGGCTTGGCCAGGGAGCTATATAAAGAGGAGGTAGATGTACTCTGGATACCGGCGCACACCCTCCCCATTTTGCGTCCCAAGGGATTAAAAACAGTCGTGACAATCCATGGCCTCGAGTATAAGTGGCTCCCGGAGTATAAAAACTTGTTACAAAGGTGGTATTTACCGCTGTCGACGAAGTATGCGGCTAGGTCGGCGGACCGAGTGATTTCGGTTTCCCATTTTACCAAGGGGCAGTTAGTTGCGGAGTTTGGGATTCTACCGGGGAAAATTAAGGTGATTCACGAGGGGTTTACCAGATATACGGGAGAGAGATTGTCAGCAAAGAAGGTTTTGGGCAAATACGGGATTGGGGGCAGATATATTCTGTTTGTGGGGTCCCTTCAGCCGAGAAAAAATATTGCAAGCCTGATCGCGGCCTTTGGAGAGTTACCAGGCGACACTCAGCTTGTTATCTCTGGTAATCAGGGTTGGATGGATGGGGATATTTATCAAGCTTTGGGTAAAAGTCCTTGTCCAGAGCGAATTATTTTTACGGGGAGAGTGAGCGACCAAGAACTGGCGGAGCTTTATCGGGGGGCGAGCTTGTATGTTCAGCCGTCGATTACAGAAGGATTTGGCCTGCCTATACTTGAGGCAATGGGGTGGGGAATACCCGTTGTGTCTTCGGATGGAGGAGCATTACCAGAGGTAGTGGGAGAGGCGGGGATTGTGGTGCCGTTGGGGCCACTATTTTCGGATCGGCTCGTAAGGGCAATGGAGCGGGCTCTCATGAAATCGACTGCGCAAAGGTTAGTAAAACGGGGACTCGTTAGAGTGAGGAAGTTTACGTGGAAGAAGGTGGCAAAAGAGACGTTGAGCATGTTGGTAAGTTAGGTCACTCTAGGATATAAATATTATTTGCATGACGATAAGATTGTTTGGGAATATAAAAATTATTTGAGATGTGTTTAATAGGGATATAGTTATTGATTCTTCAGATTAAAAATATTTACGATGAATTGTTATTAAAGATAAAATATCAGAGTAATAAATTTGATCTAAATGATACTTTGAGAGTGTTTTTAAAAATTGTTGTTATCCTATATAATAATATTTAGTAACGTATATATTACATAAGCTAGAGACAGTTGACTTTATTTATATGAGACATAAAAATTGATGCCAAAATAGGTGATTTTTGCGTTTTGTTTAGTCTAAAGGTAAGATTGAACAAGATGAATAGAGGAGGGTGGCTAGAGATTGAAAGTGGAAGCCAAAAA
>LCPA01000026.1 GCA_001003385.1 Microgenomates group bacterium GW2011_GWF2_47_9
ATTTCACCAACAAGGAGAAAGGCAAGTAGAGGAACAAATATTTTACCTATTGAATCGCTACCGTCTTCCCAGACTGACCAAGCTCAGTCAAGGTATGAACAAAAATTTCTTCACCCCAACTCAAGCCATTTCTTTCCAAAAGATTAGCGGCCTCCCCCATCCCACGATTTCTCATTAGATTCACCATCTCCGGAATTAAAAGCTCGACTACCCATACGTCGTAGTTAAAACTTGCTCTTCGATCTGGTGAAAGTAAGCTATTTGTGTTTAGCGTCTTACCCACCATATGGTTTACAGCCGCCGTCGCCTGCTCTTCTCCTTCTGCTCCCGCATGATGCCCTGTCAAGATCTGGACATTCCATCCTCGCCTACGCGCCTCCCTAATCCGCGCTCCCCTGTCATACTCAACTTCGACTCCCATCTTCCGCAAGACCTCCACTCTTACGCTGTCAGCCCCGCACCCTATATCCCGTTTCTCAAGCTCAATAGGATCAGAAATATGTCCGTGCTCATCATCGATATGCAACCCTGGCTTCAAACCATATTTCTGTGCCGCCCCACTTTTATAAACGTCTTCAACCATTTGGAAAAGTTCATCTTCCGTTACACTTTTTCCCGCCTTCAAGCTAGCAAGTAGGATTAAATCCATCACATGCTCGCTCCCTCCCGGCAATTGCGGAGCAAGGTTTGCCAAATCTGATTCCCCTTTGCCCGCCCGATCATCAACACATCTACACCCATCACCTACCCCCACTTCCACATAGTCTTCGCGATTAACCGGAGTACGCTCTTTGGGCATATTTTCCTTTGATACCTCCGATTCAGGGTTTACCTCAAAACCCATTACTCCTCCACGCTCGCTAGAAGTTGTGTAAGCTGTGCCTCAACGGCCTTCCAATCCCCTCCTGCCGACCTAATTTCCTCAAATATCCACTCTAGGTCAACGAGAATCTGGTCATCTTTTACCACCATTTTGGTCTTGCTCATTTTTGCCCCCTATATTTTTTCTTCTACTTACTTATATCCGACTGGCACTTCGGTCAACACCGGCCCCAGACTCATCCGTCTGTGCTCGGGATCCACACTCTCGACCAACACCTCAATCTTCTCACCCGGCGTTAGCTCACCAAATGCCGAAGTCTTCGAGACATGGATAAGTCCATCTACCCCTGGCTCAAAATTCACAAACACTCCAAACGGAGCCGATCTCGAGACCATCCCTTTTACGGTCGTCCCAGCGGCGTACTTCTTCCCAACCTCGCTCCACGGATCCATGGCCAGCTGTTTGATCGACAGATTCAGTTTCCCGGTCCCCTCTTCTACTCCCAATACCTTCACCTCCACCGCGTCGCCTACTTTAAGATACCGGTGGATATCCTCGACTTTCTCCCAACTAATTTCACTAATGTGGACAAGTCCCTCGACCGTAATCTTGGTTTTCTCAACCGGCACTTCAACCGCTACAAACGCTCCAAACGAGAGTACTCCCGTCACCTTGCCTTTAAACACCTCACCCTTCGCAACTACCTTCAAAGCCTTCTCTCTCTTTTCCATAATCGCGGCCTCAGACACGTGTTTTTCAGAGAAAATCAATCGATTCTTTTCACGATCTACCTCAATAGCCTTAACTGCAAAATTCTTGTTCATTAAATCTTGGAAATTGCCGGCCAACTGCGCGCCGAACTGGCTCGAAGGCACAAACCCGCGCAAGCCTTGCCACTTTACGATCATTCCTCCTCTATTTACCTCGACACCCTTTACCTGTACTTCTTTATCGTTTTCGAGATACCCTTCAAGCATTCCCCACAACTTGTCGAACATTGCCCGGCGTAGTGACAACATGATCTGTCCTTTTTCGTTCTCCTCGGACATTACATACACCTCTATCTCATCCCCAACCTTAAGAGAGTCCACAAAATCCTTTGCGATCGCGTATTCTTTCTCGGCTACCAACCCTTCTGTCTTTGCTCCAATGTCAACCAAAACTGCCTTACGCGTAATCCCTGTCACCAGTCCCGTAATCGTCTCCCCTTTCTTTGGGATCGAAAGCTCGTATCCCGAAGACTCCAAGAGATCCTTCATTGTTTTAGGCTCTGCCTTGGGGGAAGTCTCCTTTTTTGTCGTAGTAGTTTTTGTTTTTGCCATAAAAATCATTCTCCTTTCAAAAGAATACGACAGATTATACCAGAGAAAGGTTGATTCAAGCAATTAGTTGGAGCCAGGAACCAAAACCGACTCTTCAATGACATAAACAGACGGCGAAAAGACGCTTGTCACCACCAAATACCGATAAACCACAATCGCCGCCCCAATGAGAAGCCCTGCCAAGACCAATGTTTTTACATTATTCCCGGCAAAATTCTTGTTCTTTCTTTTCATTCTCCCATTTAACTTGAATATGGCCATGCTGTCAAATAATCTCGCCTCCCCCAACCACAATCTCTTGACCCTTTCTTCCTATGCGTCCATAAAATACCGCGCTCTGACCCGGCGCAAGGGCGAACAATTTGTTCTTCGTCTTGACCTTGACGGGTGTACTCCCTGTTTCAAGTTCGCAGGGAACTAGTTCGCCCAAATTCCTCACCCTGACAAACAATCCATTTTCCGCTACCAGCCTCTCTATCTCCTCTTGGCTCAAGTACCATTGCGGGAATACTCTAAAAGTATCGCCATAAACTTGCTCCCGGTAGTCCAAAACTAGCGTGTTGTCAGACATTCTTTTCTCTTTCACATACAAAGGTTTGACTCGTGTTGGATCAATTCCAGCTTGAGAAAGCAAATGCTTATCAATTTCCACTCCCACTCGCTGTCCAACCGTATAAAACCAGATCCCGTGGTGGCGCCCCACAATCGTATCGTGGCCTTCAATAACAACGGGACCCGTTTTCTCTCCCAGCTTGTTCTTGAGTAGCTCTGACACATCAACCTCCCCAATAAAACAAATCCCCATCGAGTCCGGCTTCTTGGCTGTCACCAGGTTTCGCGCCAGCGCCATTTCCCTCACCTCGTTCTTTTTAATTTCACCAAGCGGGAACAACACTCTCGAGAGTTTCTCTGGTTCCACTTGCCACAAAAAATACGACTGGTCCTTATTCTCGTCTCTTGCTCTCTGTAAATATTGCCCATCTGTCTTGTCCTTGAAGGAAAAAATCCTTGCATAATGCCCCGTCGCCATGTAGTCAAAACCGTTTTGTTCCATCCAATCATAAAAAAGTCCAAACTTGATCTCTCGGTTACACACCACATCCGGATTGGGTGTTACTCCCCGCGCGTAGTCTCGGTAAAAATACTCAACCACCTTCAGAGTGTAATTTTTCCGAAAATCCAAGACTTCAAATGGTATCGCTAAATCTAGAGCCACCCTTAACGCATCTTTTTTGTCCTGGTCACTACGACATTGAGGGTCATTCCAACACTCTAGGTATACCCCCGTGACTTCGTATCCCTGCTCCTTTAGTAGACAAGCCGCTAGCGAACTATCGACCCCTCCACTCATCCCAACTGCTACCCTTTGTCTACTCATCCTAATCCACCACAATCACAAAATCCTTTAAGTCCCTTTTGCCGATCAGCATTTTGTACTTTACTTTACTTCTCTCAGCCACCGAAACTCGGCTTTTCATTTTCCGCCCCGCCATCACATAGCGTATTCCCACGACCTGCCGCATGGTTCTCCCAAGTGCACTCTCAAAATGCGTGTTATACAAAAAATTATCTGTGTCCAAAAGCCCTAGTTCTCCTGCCAACGTTTTATCAATACTCGAACTATCGGCTCCCGTATCGATCTTGGCCCGAACAACTCTCCTCTCCCCATTATTCCCCCATACTTCAACGTCCTCATAAGCGCCGACCGCCTTACGTCCCAGTCCTTTCTCCATTAGCTTTGGGTCAGCAAACAATGCCTTTGCTATCCTGATCCCGTGTTTCGCGTCTTTGATCTTCAGTCCCTTAATTCTCTCCAATCTCTCCCGCAGTCCCGCACGGTTAGCGATCTGAATCTTGAGTCCTGGTTGCGCGTTAATCTCAAGGATCATTGGGGTCGAAGGCTTCTCTGGATCATCGTCAGGTTGAAGGACTATATCGCTCGCCATATACCCAAGTCCTACCGAACTCGCCGCCTTGATCGCAGTTTCCAAAACATCGTCCCACTGCGGGATCTGGATTCCTGACAGCTTGCGTCGACTTCCAGGGAAAAAATCGGTCGGCTTTGCGTGATGAACCCCATAGGTCGTAATCCCCGTTGCCATATCAATCCCAACAGCCGCCGCCCCCTGAAAAAGGTTCGCACGGCCCCCACTCTCCTCCGTTGGCAACCTTACATAGCTCATCACAGGCACCATATTAAACACAATTACCCGTATGTCCGGGGTCCCGTGATAACTATACTTTGCAAACACCGGGTGCACCCTCACCCTTTCTTCAACATAGGCAACATCCGCCAAATCATCCATTGAATACTGTCCGGCCAAAATATCCGCGATCTGCAGTTTCAAATCCTCAACGTTCATAACTGTTCCTTGCGAAGTCACCCACTCACCGGCATACATTCCCCCGCGCTCAACTACAATTATCCCCTGGCCACCGAGTCCGTTGTCCGGCTTGATTACAAAATCATTTGGTAAAGTCAAAAAATCAAATCTCTCAAGATCCTCTTGATTCCTTATAACAGCATAACTCTTGGGCACTCGCACACCCTCATGCCTCAACACCTTCTTTGTCTTGAGCTTAGAGTTGGCAATCTTCTTGCCTATCCGCGTGTTATAAACCGAGGTATACAAATGATTCCTAGAGTTAAGACCCAGCACATCATTAATTTTCATTTTTACCCTCTATTCTTCGTCATCATCCTTCATTGCCGGCTTGAACATGAGATATTCGACCATCCTCAGCCCCGTATACCTCCCCACAAAAATATCAAAAATCGCGACCCCGAAAAAGATGATCTCGGGGAACAATAAGACAAATCTTTGCACCTCTTCCCAACCCAAAAGGAGTGAAGAAACCATTGCCAATATAAATGTCTGCAAGATTATATCCCTTGCCTCACTACTAGAACGACTCACCTGAATATCGATAAATGTCTCCGCGAGCAACATCAAAATCAGGATTGGAAAAATCCCAACCGTCACGATTCCAGAAAGATCAAACACCGAAGCGACAAGTAGTGCCCCAAAAACTCCCGCTGACACAAACCACAACAGGAGGGCCATTCTCGGCAAATACTGTAATTTTAGCCTGCGAATCGCGATTCGTACCGTCGTCGCCAAGAGAAGAATAATCAAAAATAACAATACTCCTGCCCAAACCCCCGTCGCAAGAAAAGCGACCGCCAAAAGTGCCGGCGTTAGTATCCCAACTCCCCGCACTCCTATTAAATGCCTCGCCGCCGCCACAATCGCGACAACTAATGGGAAAAGTAAAACTAGAATCACCGTGTTAACAGGCACTCCATTCTTAACTGCCCGCACCACCGCATATCGCAAAAAATTAGAATACTTGAGCGTACCAACCGGATTATCTTCAAGCACCTTTTCAAGCTTGCTTTTCACTTCGACCGTCGGCTGAGTCAAGTCTGGTTTCTCCTCAATCTTTTTCTCCACGATCCCTGAGGGAGTCGCCTCTGCCGAACTCGACGACTCTAGGGTACCGGAACCGGTCGCTAGCTCGGAAACTATCTGCGCCCTAACAGGCTGTGCCAGCCCAAACACACACGCACAAACTAGGAGAAAGGTTTTCATCTGCTTATTATATCAAAACAGGTCGCCCAAACACTAACCCCCTCGTATGAGGGGGTTAATCATTAGCTTAAATCTTATTTATCTACAGCAAGGAATCAACGATTGCCTTAAATCCTTCGTCCCATCCTACTGCTCCCTCGATCACTTGCTCGTTGACGAAAAATGTCGGAGTCGCCCCGAACCCTAGTGAGCTGGCGATCGTCGGGTCTCCACTTATCCTAGAGTCGTATTTCCCACTTGTCAGACATTCTTTCATAAAACCAGTCTCGACCGCGGGTGACAAAAACCCAGCGAGCGTTTCTGCCTGGTTTCGATCATTCTTAACCGTATTGTTCAAAAGCTCATACCCCTCGCTACTCATCAGAAGGTCATGGGCTTCCCAGAACCGGTTCTTCTCATTGGCGCAATATAGAGCCAAAGTCCCCATCTCTCCATTCCCGTGTCCAGGAGTATAAAGCCATGCCAACGCGGCCTTGCCCTCCGTAACCAATTTCTTGATCTCGGGTACAGCTGGGATATAGCTCCCACCATCTTGAACCATGGTAAACCTCTCCCCCGCCTCTTTATTAAGAGTCGGATTCACCCCGCCAGCAATATGGCAGTACGGACAGCTAGTATCCGAAAACTCGACAAACTTTATTTTGGCGTTCTTGTCACCAAAAACAAGCGCTTCCTTATCATTGAACACCTTCTCTACCGCATCAAGGTCGGCCTCAGTCAAGACTGTCTTCGTCTCTGGTTGTACCTGATTATCTTGAGTCTGGCCTGTAGGCACTCCCTTCTCAAGATACTCAACTTTCGTCTTGTATGTCCCTAACATATAAGCCCCAACTATTAGAGCCAAAACCACCAAGTACTGTGTTATCGACTGCTTCATTTTTTCCTCCCCTTATTTATTTTAGTTCGTGCTATCGTAGCACATTTTACTGATCTACTAAACCATTGCGGCCACTACCCGCTCGACCGCTGTCGCATAAACAGCCATCCGGAGGCTTCGCTTTTCTATCGGCAGATCCTTAATCCTTTCTTCCCACATCGTCGACATCTCTAGGTATGCTCGGTCCATAATTATTTTGAGCTTGGAAAACACCTCCTCTTTCTCCCAATAATACCC
>LCPA01000027.1 GCA_001003385.1 Microgenomates group bacterium GW2011_GWF2_47_9
ACCACAAAAAACAAAATCAATAAAAGAAAAGACAAGACATTCAAGAGTCCCCCCAATTTGTCCATAAAAGTCGAGTTGTGAATATTAAAACTCACGCTCGCAGGGTCAATCTGGTACTGAGTCAACAACTCAGTAAAACTTTGACCTGTTTCTTTACTCGTAAACTTGGCTTCGTTCTCACCGTATGTCAAAAGAAGATTATCGCCCACGATCTCGACGTTCGTAACTTTCCCTTCCTTAATATCACTCATGGCTTGGCTCACGGTAATCTGGGCCGAATTAACGCTCCCCCCCAACCAAGAAAACAAAGCTGGCACAAACAAAAATAGTATCAATGTCCAAACGATAATCTTTCGCAAATCAAACCGGAATTGCCATACCTTAATTTTTTTATTCGGTAATTCTGGCAAATTCGGGAGGCCAAGTTTATTTTGCTGTTTTTTCTGTTTCGATTTCTTTTCTGATTTCTTCACCATATCTCTGTATTGTACCTCAAATCTATAATCTTTCGAGTCTAATGAAACACGCTCCCACTAGGAACATCCTCACCCACCAAGACAATATAGGGCTTGCCCTCGACCAAATCACACGCAAACAACATTCCCTGGCTTTCTCCAAAAGGTGTCTTTTTTGGCGGGATATTCGTTACCCAAAGGGTCTTGACCCCAATCAGTTCCTCTGGACTATACCATTCTTTAATACCCGAAAATATCGTCCGCGCTTCGTCTCCAAAATCTACCTTAAACTGAATAAGTTTGTTTGATCCCTCCGGCACCATAGCCTCGAGGATCTGGCCCACTCTCACCTCCACTTTGCTGTATTCGTCAAAGCTAATCTGCGGTTTCATCTTTACCCCAATCCCATCTTCTCTTTTACTTCCTTGACCGTCGCACCCGCTATCACCCTGGCTTTCTCTGCCCCCTCTTTGATTACGCGGTCCACGTACTCCGGATTCCCCTCCAACTCTTTCCTCTTCTCTCTAATCGGCATCAGTTCCTTATCAATTGCCTCCGCTAGTTCTTGTTTCAAATCGCCGTACCGGATACCGCTACCCACATACTGTGCTTCGTATTCCTTGCGCCTATGCACTCCCTCAAACAGTTCCACAAATTTTAACAAGTTCGCCACTCCCCCTTCTGTCGGCACTTTCTCTCCCTTCCCGCTATCCGTCGGCGCACCCGCCAGCCTTTTCTTAATGGTCGCCAAATCATCGGTCAACCCGATCGAGCTGCCCTCCACGCTCTTACTCATCTTCCCTTCCCCCAGAAGTGACGGCACCGACGCGCTTTCGGTCACAAACCTCGTGACTTGTGGGAAATCCGTCCCATAAAGCTCATTCATCTTCCTCGCTACTTCGCGCGTAATCTCCAGGTGTGGCTCTTGGTCGATCCCACACGGCACCTTCTCCGCCTTATAAACCAAAATGTCCGCCGCCATAAGGGCGGGATAATTAAGAAGTGCCAGCGTTACATTATCTGGGTGTTGCCTGACCTTGTCTTTAAAAGTCGGCAAGTGTTGCATTCTGGCTATCGACAAGACAGAAGAAAAAATAAATGCCAGCTCCGTATGTTCCGGCACCAAGGACTGCTTGGTAATAATTGCTTTTTCAGAATCCAACCCAGCCGCCAGGTAATCTACAATAATCTCCCGTGTAGCACCTCTCAAGGTCTGATGATCAAACGGGGTGGTAATCGTATGCACATCCACCGCCATGTACACACATTCGTACTCTGGATTATTTTGAAGAGCAATATATCCCTTAACTGCTCCCAGGTAGTTACCCAGATGTAGTCTCCCCGTCGCCCTGGTCCCCGAAAACACTCTCTTTTTCATATTTATTAGTATAACACCTCATAGCTTGACAGCTTGTCAATCCGTGTGTATAAACATACACATGAGCACCAGCAAACTTAATGACTACCAATATCTTAAAGATCTAGCAACGAGTCTCGCTCTTGGCGGCAAAAAACGCCGCATTCAAGTAGTCATGCCTAGCAAGTTGGTAGATATGATCGACAAACATTTCCCCAATGTCGACCGCTCAGCGCTGGTTTCACAAGCGTTGACAGAGATACTGCTTCACAAACATCGCATTGACAACCCCGACCTAGAAGCCTGGATTTCCGAAGAACAATACAACTTGGACGAAATGGAAACATACCTAAAGGCCAGGGAAAAAGATGTATAAACTTGGCGATATTGTCCTGGTAAAAATGCATCCCTCTTCCGGACGGGAATTAAAAAAATTCCGCCCTGCCACCGTTTTGTATGAGCAGGCAAATCGAGGTTTTACTACCTTCATTCCTCTCACAAATCAAACAAAAATCTATTCAGCTGATACTGAGTTCCTAGTGAAACCGACAAATTTAAACGGTTTGGAAAAACCCTCACTTCTCCTCTGTTGGTACGTCCAAACTGTCGGCAATCATCGCATCCAAAAAACTATCGGGAAATTAAGCAAAGACGATCTAAATAGAATCGCAAAGGCCATGAAAAAGATTATCCCCCTATAACTGCACATTTTCCCAGTGCTCAATCCGGCTCACTTCCCCTTCTTCATTTAGCCATACTCCAATGACGTCGATCCGACACAAGCCATTCCATCCAAACTCGTCACACCATAGGTAGCCCATATTCTCCACCCTTTTGAGCTTGTGCGCATCAATCATCTCCCACGGCTCTCCATACATATCTTCGGTTTTAGTCTTCACTTCCACAAACACTCGGTAATCTCCTACTCTTGCGACAATATCCACCTCCCCCCACTTATTCTGATAGTTGCGCTCGAGTATGTAGTATCCCTTCTTCTGCAACAACTCCGCCGCCGCCACCTCACCCTTTCTCCCCACTTTTTTATTATCTTGTTTCATATGCTTACCAAACGCTCTCCCGATACTGTACTGCCTCCGCAACATGTGATAACTCAATTTCTTGTCTACCCTCCAAATCGGCAATTGTTCTGGCAACTTTAATAACCTTAAAGTAGGCACGCGCTGACAAATCATACTTTGCGTTAGCCGCCATCAAGAACTGTTTCACTTCTTTAGTTAACGGGCAATACTGACGAGTCAACTTATTGCCCATCTGGGCGTTGCTGTAAATACCCTTATGATCTACAAACCTCTTCTCTTGTTTCTCCCTGGCATTCTTTACTCTATCTCTCACAATGTTCGAGCTTTCTGTTTGCCCGATTGGTACTGTCGTCGTCAATTTGTTCACTTCTACCGCATCTACCCAAACATGCAAATCAATTCTGTCTAGTATTGGCCCACTTACCCGCCTCCGATAAGTCTCGACCAGTCGTTCTCCACACTTACACTCCTTGGTTGGATGATTGAGATAGCCACAGGGGCATGGATTGGCACTCGCAAGTAATAAAAAAGAAGCGGGATACTCCGCTCTCCCTGCTACTCGCGTTATCTGCACCACCCCATCTTCCATTGGTTGTCTCAATACTTCTAGGGTCGAGCGAGGAAACTCTGGCAGTTCATCCAAAAACAATACTCCCAGATGAGCCAGGCTAATCTCTCCCGGCATTGGGTTACTCCCCCCACCAATAATCGAAGTTGTTGAAGCGGTGTGATGTGGGGAACGATAAGGCCGTCGCCTAATCAAAGCCTGTCCTGAAGGTAAAAGACCCGCCACCGAGTAAATCTTGGTAACCTCAAGTGACTCCTCGGGAAGTAGTGGTGGCAAGATCGAAGGGAAAGCTTTGGCCAACATTGTCTTGCCAGCGCCAGGAGGCCCCACCAATAACAAATTGTGCCCCCCACTAGCGGCAATCTCAACTGCCCTCTTTGCCAACTCTTGCCCTACTATTTCCCCCATATCAACGAGTGGTTCCGCGTCCTCAATTATTTGTTCAATCGCGATGCGCTTTAATGGTTTGATCAACTTTTCTCCTCCCAAATGTTGCACCAATTCCCTCAGATTCCTGACAGGATATACCGTCACGCCTTCAACCACCGCCGCTTCGCTCGCCGATTCCAATGGCACAAATATCTCCCTTATATTTAGCTCCCGTGCCAATAACCCTACCAAAAGTACTCCTCGGCTGTGCCTTACCTCTCCATCTAACCCCAACTCACCATAAAAATATCCATGAACCTCTCCTTTCACCGCCCCCTCAGCCAACAGAATCCCGACCGCAATCGGTAGATCATAATGACTACCTTCTTTGCGGATATCGGCAGGAGCCAAGTTGACCGTAATTCGCTTGTCGGGAAATTCATAGCCCGAATTCTCAATTGCCTTTTTCACTCTCGCCCTTGCCTCACCTACCGCCTTGTCCGGCAAGCCAACCATATCAAAAGCCGGAAACCCTTTATTCGCTACATCCACTTCCACCATTACTTCCCGTGCCACAAGTCCGATATTGGCAACCGATTTCACTCTCGCTAACAACTTTTCTCCATATCTATCCTTAATATAAGATACTCCATACCCCTCTCTCCTGCCACACCAGCTCACGCATTTCCATGCTAGCGAGACTGACAAGTACTTCCCGGCTACTCAGGCCAGACGACCTAGTCAACTCATTTATCGAGCTTGGGCCGTTTAACTTCAAACTTGTCCAAATCAACCTATCCTTTTCGCCAAGTTGTTGGGTAGAAACCGGCATCCCCGCCTCTTTCGTACTCTGCCCTAAAAGGCTTGCGAGAGTACTTGTCGTAAGTACACGGGCCGTCCCAGATTCGATTAATTTGTTCGTCCCCATCGACACGTTCGAAAACACCGACCCCGGCACGGCATATAATTTCTTCTTCATTCGTACCGCCCAACTCGCGGTATTTAGTGACCCCGATCTTTCTCCTGCCTCGACAACAAATACTACGTCAGACAGCCCCACAACAAGCCGGTTTCGCTGAGGAAAGGTCCAGGTTTGCCCCCGCGCGTCCCCCTCATACTCAGACAACAACAACCCCTTCTCTTCAATTTTTTGCGCCAGCCTAAACGCACCTTCTTCGCTTTTATGTCCGATCCCGTATCCCAAAACCGCGAGTGCCAAGCCTCCACATTCCAGAGTCAACTTGTGCGCTTCCTGATCAACCCCATACATAAGTCCAGACACTATCGTGTATCCAGAACCAACTAACCGTGGGATTAGTTCACCCAAAACCTGTTTGCCATACCGACTCATTTTCCGCGAGCCGACAACGGCGGCACATTTTTGCCAAAGCCTTGGATCTAACTCTCCCCTGTACCACAAGCCCTTCACGGGTGGTTTGATCGCTGGACAACTCAACTTTTCTGGAAAACCTTCTTCGTCCCTACCCACAAACTTAATCTCTCTCCCCACTTATATAGTATTGCACAAATAGAAAAAATTAATAATTATCACGTTCTACATCAGCTTTCAAACCACCTATCATCCCTAATATTTTTCTCAAAAAACTCGAGCTTCTTCTTACTCGAACTCGCAAAACTCCATAATACTCATTTGGATTGTCATAGATCTTTTTCCATTTTACTCTCTGAAAAAACGGTTTCTTAAACTGTTCTCGAGACACATTTAGTGTATTACTCCAATAGCTAATTATTTCATCAATGCGGTACTCGTGTGCTTCATTAACTGTAACTCGAAAAGTTAAATCCTCACTTCGGTATTCAAAGTAGTCCTTCAACCATTTAATAAAAAATAGAATCATTCCTGGATCGCTACTTCCAAAACCAACCTGACTGTCCTTTTTATATCCCTCAGCCCAATATAACCCTACCCCTACCAAAAACAACTCTCGCTTATTTATTTTTCCGACTTCCATTTTTCCTTGACTATATAAATCCTTCTCTCTGCTGATCCGTTCTTCCCGCTGGCGTATTGAATTTAATAAACGTCTACCGTAATTTGGATCTCTTGCATTTTTCTCAAGTAATTCAATCTGTTCACTTGATAACACCACATCTCTACACCAAACACTAACCGATCCCTGAGAAACGCTCAAATTGTTGGCAATCCATTTAATACTCTTACCTCTACGGCGATAAGCTATTGCTTCGCTTCTCTCTCTAGATTTTGCCATATTTCAGTTCTCATTGTCAGTATAGCACGGTACATTATTCTTGCAATTATTTAAATTAAGAGATAACATACAAGAGTACTTTTAAAAAAGACAACGCGCGGGGTAGTGTACGGTGCACGCGAGGCTCAAAATGGGCCCTTACTCGAGTAATCGAGATAAGAGAATTTGGCTATATCGGTGAAAGCCCCTGTGGTCAACACCGAGGGAAGAGTCCGAAGTTACTTCGGTCAACCCGTAGAGACTATACGCCAAACCCCACAACTGCGGGGATGATATAGTCCGGCACTCCAGGCAACTGGAGATTACAGATCGCATAATCTCGCAGGCTGGGTTCAACTCCCAGCCCCGCAACAATATAAAACCACTCTCTCAGGAGAGTGGTTTTTTGTAGTAAAATAAGCCCAATCGAATTGGCCTCCGCCAGTATTATTTGATAATCAACACGTTGTGTTGGCAGGGTAGCTTAGTTGGTTAAAGCATCGGATTCATAAACCGAAGACCGAGAGTTCGAATCTCTCCCCTGCTACAGATTTTTATATCAACAACAACCCAAGTACTCCAAGCAAGATCAGTATCATCCCCACCCCCATTGTTCCGACAGTTACTTCAAACACACCAGCGTCAGGTAATGCCGAGGCGTCCGGTATAGTCACCCTAGGAGAAGGAGTCGGTGTGGGCGTAACTGTGCTCGATGCGGTAGGTGTCGGGGTCGCGGTACTAGACGGAGTCGGTGTAGGCGAAGGTGTAGGTGTCGGAGTAGGAGTCACGGACGCTGATGGAGTGGGTGTTACAGACGGAGATACAGAAGGGCTAGCCGAAGG
>LCPA01000028.1 GCA_001003385.1 Microgenomates group bacterium GW2011_GWF2_47_9
TCACGCAACCAACTAAAGCGTGGACCATGGTAGCCATCGCGATCGATAATTTCCAGAAACATTGCAAGGGGACGAACCCATACCCCACCGTTGTAAATTGAGCGATATACGACATATTCTTTGTGACTATGTTCGCTATTTCTTGCGACAAAAAGCGCTTCGTATGTGGAACCTTTAAAGTGCCTGTATATTCCCGGTTTGAATGATTTGGCGAGGTTCGATAGTTCTACGGTTGTTTCTGACATAAATCTCTATAGTTTTTGCTCTTTCCACATACGGGAAAAAACGCCGTTGTTGTTTAATAACTCCGCAAAACTCCCTTGTTCGACAATTTTGCCATGCTCCAAGACAACAATTTTGTCCATTTCTTTGATCGTCGACAGGCGATGGGCAATGACGATGGTGGTAAATTTGTGAAGATTTTCTTTGAGTGCATTCTGGATCTCTTTTTCAGAGTGAGCATCTAGGTGAGAGGTGGCCTCGTCTAAGAGTAAGATATCTGGTTGACGATAGAGGGCTCTTGCAATCCCTACTCTTTGTCTCTGCCCTCCCGAAAGTTTGATCCCTTTTTCGCCAACTATAGTGTCTACTCCCTGTTCTAATTGCTCAACTACGCTCGAAAGGTGAGCCATGCGGATAACTTCCTCTAAATCTTGTCGGGGAGTAATACCCCGCACTCCTGCGATCTCAATGTTGGCTTTGAGACTCATATTAAACAATTCGGTATCTTGTAGAACAACTGCAACGTGATCGATATATGATTGTCTTGCCAGATTTTTGAGAGGAATATCATCAATTAGAATATCACCATCATAATCTTCATAGAGATCAAGAAGTAGTTTGAAGAGGGTAGATTTGCCGGCTCCAGACATACCGACAATCCCGATTTTTTCACCGCGGTGGATGGTAAGGGAAATCTGACGAAGGGCACTTTTCTTGCTATAGTCGAAGGCCAGTTTTTTGATCTCGATTTTTTTCCAGTTGGGAGGATAGGTTTGTTGAATATCTACTTTTTCGGGATTTTCAATAATTGGTTTAGTCTTGAGGATTGCCATGGCACGAGAGACCCAGATTTTGGCTAATGCTAATTGTTGGGTAACTTGGGTAAGCTCGTCGGAAGAAGTACTTACTTTTCCGAATAAGCCTATAAACAATACCAAGAGCCCGACATCTCTTTGTCCATGAATAATCCCCCAAGCTATCCAAGACACTACACTAAACAAGAACAGCGATTCGTAGATGAGCTGAACTCCTCCCCGTGATTGATAGAGAAAAATCCTTCGTTTAATTTTCTGAGTTAGTTCTTTAATCTGCTTATCTACAGAAACATTTACCCCCCAGTCGATCGAGAGTGATTTGATTGTCTGAATATTGTTGAGCGCTTCGAAGGTAACTCCGCCGAGATCTTCGAAGGATTTGTTGACAGACTTTTCCTGACTCATGGCCCTTTTGAGCATTAGCGTGCTAAACAAAAAATATGTAGTCATAAAGAAGACGATGCTTAAACTGAGCGTTTTATCGAGACTAAAGAAAATAAAGATTATCCCGACAGTATTCACAAAGACTTCGACCAAAACATCGAAAATACGCCTGATGGTAATATTGACGCCGTCAAGACCCCTATCGATCCGTTTCATTTTATTTCCACTACTCTCTCCCTCTTGCCAGGCGAAATCAAGTTTGAAAATATGTGACAGGGTTTCTTTGTATATGTCTAAGGAAGCTCTCTCGGCAACTTGGTAGCCAAAATACTTGGAGAGGTTATGGGAAAAGCTGAAGTAGATCGAGACCATTCCCCAGAAGATAAAAATTTTGAGAACTTCTGAGGGATTATTGAGTGAAACGGGGTCAGAAAGCAAGACAATTATTCGGCTGATTGCCCAGGCGGGATAAAGACGAGAGAGGTCACTTGTAAAGCGGAAAAATAGACCCATAAAAAACTGGAGGCGATAGGGGGAGATGTAGCGGGATAAATCTTTTAAGTACTGACGAAAGGAGTAGCTATTTTCTGGTTCCATACAGAGGAATTATAGCTTGTTGGCAGAAAATTAGCTTTTGTGCTCTTTAGCGCCTATCAAGCCACATTTCTTGTACTTTAGACCCGAGCCGCATGGACATAGATCGTTTCTGCCAAGTTTTTCCCCAGAGAGTTTTTTGAGTTTGGTGTTTGGCGATCCTTGGATTTTTTTGACTTTGGTTTTGCCACCACCCACAACTTCATCCTTCCGTAACGTCACGGGGCGGGGAGTAGGAGCCGAGACGGGGTTAAGGCGATAGATCTTTTTCACGACGCCGCTCTCGATAGTCCCCATTAGACGCTCGAACATCCCGTATGCTTCCTGTTGGTATTCGACGAGCGGATCTCTTTGTGCATATCCGCGCAAACCGATCCCGTCACGCAAGCTCTCCATGTTGTCCAAATGGTCCATCCATTTCTCGTCGATTGTCGTGAGGTAGACGTAGCGTTCGATTTCTGACAAGGTTGACTCCCCAAAACTCTTGATCCTGGCTTCGTAGAGACTCTTTGCAATGTCGTGAAGTGAGGAAATTATGACTGGTGGTGAGCTTGCTTTTATTAGTTCACCGGTGAGTTTACCCTCCGAGGCGTCATCAAAGGGAATAATAGTAATAAACTCTTTGACTACCGCCGAGATTTCATTTTTGGAAAGGCCGTTTGTTGTGCGAGAGTTGACGATTAGTTCGATTTCGGAGCGAATTAGTCCCATCACCCGCTCGCGCAGTTGTTGGGGGGCATTCTCGGAATCTTGTAAAATCTTGTCTCTCTGCTTATAAATCACCGCACGGTGTTTGTTCATAACGTCGTCGTAGTCGACGACACGTTTACGCATATCAAAATGAAATCCCTCGACTTTTACCTGCGCTTGTTCTAGAGCGCGGCTCACCATCGAGTGTTCGATTGCTTCGTCTTCAGGGATTTTGAGGGCGGTCATAATCCCTGCGATTTTTTCTCCGCCAAAGATGCGCATCAGATCGTCTTCGAGAGAAACGAAAAACCTACTCGAGCCGGGATCACCCTGGCGGCCAGATCGACCCCTTAGTTGATTGTCGATACGGCGAGAATCATGACGCTCACTACCAACAACGTGAAGACCGCCAGCCTCTATGACTTTCTCATGATCTTTTTGCCAGTCAGTTTCATTACGGCCAGATTTTGAACCGCCAAGAACAATGTCAACTCCCCGGCCGGCAATGTTGGTTGCAACAGTAATGGCTCCAAATCTACCGGCTTCGGCAATGATCGAGGCTTCGGATTCGTGATTCTTGGCATTTAGTACATGGTGGGGAAGGTTTTTGCGTTTAAGGTATTTTGAGATGATTTGATTATTATCGATACTTTTTGTTCCAATAAGTACCGGCTGACCTTTGGCGTGGCGTTCGGCGACGTCTCTTGCAATGGCGGCGTACTTGGCGCGGGTTGTTTTGTAGATCAGGTCGGAGGCGTCTTGGCGGATGACGGGGCGATGAGTGGGCATCACCATGACGTCGAGGTTGTAGATTTTCTTAAACTCCTCGGCTTCGGTGACAGCAGTCCCGGTCATGCCGGCTAGACGTGAGTACATGCGGAAATAATTTTGGAGGGAAATGGTAGCTAGGGTGCGGGATTCTTGCTGGACTGCGACCCCTTCTTTGGCTTCGATAGCTTGATGTAAACCATCGCTATACCGCCTGCCGTACATCATGCGGCCGGTGTGCTCGTCGACAATAATGACTTCACCGTCTTTTAGAACATAGTCACGATCGCGCTCAAAAAGGCTTGCGGCTTTTAGGGCCTGCTCGACGTGATGCACCGTTTCATATGATTCTTCGTAGAGATTTTTTACCCTTAGACGTTGTTCTAACCTCCGGATACCGTAGTCGGTGAGAGTAGCGGAGCGCAACTTTTCATCGACTTCAAAATCGGTACCCTTGTCGAGGGTGGTGACGAGGCGGGCATACTCGACATACTTATCGGTTGGAGTATTGTCCGGGGCACTAATAATAAGGGGAGTTCTGGCTTCGTCGATGAGAATGGAGTCGACTTCGTCGACAATAGCGTAGTAATGCCCCCGTTGAACTTTGTCGTTTTGTCTAAACGCCATGTTATCGCGGAGATAGTCAAAGCCAAATTCGTTATTAGTGCCGTAGGTAATATCGGCGTTATAGGCCTCTTTGCGAGGACAAGGCTTGAAATGGCGGAGCCTATCGTCTTCTTCGTCCGGTTCGTCGTGGGTGAGGTCGAGAATAGAGGCTGGTTGGTTCCCAAGGCCCGAATATATAACACCTACCGAAAGACCAAGTAGTTCGTGCGCTCTCCCGTACCAACCGGCATCGCGGCGGGCTAGGTAGTCGTTGACAGTCACAACGTGAACGCCTTTGCCTGACAAGGCGTGGACGTAGGACGCAAGGGCGGCCGACAAAGTCTTGCCTTCGCCGGTTTTTTGCTCGGCGATCTTGCCGTCATGGAGCGCGAGGGCGGCCATTATTTGGACGTCGTAGGCTCGTTCGCCGGTTATTCTACTAATTGCTTCTCGAATGGTGGCTAAGGCCTCCGGGAGAATGCTACTAATTAATTCTCCTTCCGACAGACGTTTCTTAAACTCGGCAGTTTTACCTTTTAGATCATCGTCTTTGAGAGATTTGAGGTCATCTGAAAATGAATTGACAAGCTCGACTATTGGCTCGAGCTTTTTGAGCTCTTTGGCGTTACTATCGAATAGTTTATTTAGGAAGCCTAACATGGAGAAAGTATAGCACGCAGAACTAGGAAGTTTGGCTGGACTTATATATATTATTTTGCAAAAACTCTGCGAGTAGTTGATTGGCTAGCCTGTAGTTACTAGAATCGTATCGATGAGTTTGCCAACCGCGTTTAACAGCTGGATCTAGATTCTTTTGTTTGTTGTCGATAAAGAGGATCTCTTCTGGTTTGACTCCGGCCATTTCTTCGGCAATCTTGTAGATTTCCTCGTATGGTTTTCTTACGCCTACGACGCTACTGTCAATTATGACATCCCAGTTAGTTGGAGGTAATAAACCTTTTTTTAAAATATCGTTAAACATGTCTTTGTACATGTCTGTTAGTAAGCCGACTTTGACTTTTCGCTTGGTTTCTGCAATTAATTCGTGGATACCTTTGTTGACAGCAAAGTTAGCAATAACATACTTTTGAAGCAAGGTTCCTGTTGGGATTGCAAGATTAAGTCTATGATTCAGGAGAGGAATATATTCATCCAGATGAAACTTTCCTTCACACATGGCGTCATCTTTCTCCTTAAATATTTTATTGACTTCACTCTGAAGCGATCTGGGTATCCCCAAATAATCTAGTGTTCTTTCCCACTGGTCGGTATCAGAAAAATCTTTGATGGCTACGCCACCAACGTCGAAGTAGACAAAAGAAATTGCGGTCATTTTAGAACATCTGGCAGTTTGACCGTGCCGTCTTCTTGCTGATAATTTTCCCACAAAGCGATCAGCGTGCGGGTCGAAGCGAGCGCAGTATTATTGAGCATGTGGACGTATTTGATTGTACCTTCCGCGTCTCGGTAGCGGATATTGGCGCGTCTGCTTTGGAAGTCGGTCATGATACTGTCGGAGGCCACTTCACCCCAATCACCTCTTCCAGGCATCCAGGCTTCGATATCGTATTTCTTAGCTTGTGGCTCTCCCATATCGCCGGTACACATGAGAAGTACGCGGTAGGGGATCCCAAAGTCCTGAAGGAGTTCTTCTGTGTAGTTCAACATTTGCTCGTGCCAGCTCCTGCTTTCATCCAGATTTGCCTGACAAAGCACTACCTGTTCTATCTTCCAAAACTCGTGCACGCGGTAGAAACCGCGGGTATCTTTGCCGTAATTGCCAATTTCTCTTCGAAAACATGGGGAAAACCCCACCATTTTAATCGGCAAGTCTTTTATACTTAGTGTTTCTCCGGCATGGTAAGACACCAGGGGAATTTCGGCTGTACCAGCAAGAAAGTAATCTTTTTGGGGATCGCTATCATCGTCGGCAATTTTGTATGTTTCCTTTTCTCCCCAGGGGAAGTGACCGGTGTTAATAAACGCTTGGCGCTGGTCTACAACAGGCGGGATTACCGGCAGATACCCTTTCTCAACAAATTTGTTGAGGGCATACTGCATGAGTTTGACTTGCAGGAGGGCGGCGTCGCCTGTCAGGTAATATCCGCGAAAGCCCGCCACTTTACTGCCCCGCTCTAGGTCTAGCCAACCGTTCTTTTTGGCCAAGTAAATGTGATCTTTTGGTTCAAAACCAAAGTTAGGCTTGGTACCCCATTCGCGAACCACGATATTGCCGGAACTATCTTTGCCGACCGGAACCTCTTCAAGGGGGACGTTGGGGATTTGGAGCATTAACTCTTGAAAGGCTGTCGTCTCGATTTTGAGATCTGGCTCGACCTTTTCTAACTCTGACTTTAACTGTCGGCTTTCGGTGATTAGGGCATCGGTGCGCTCGTTTTTCAATTTTTCGTTGAGGAGATTACGCTTTGCCCGAAGATTTTCTACTTTGCCGATTAATTCTCTTCTGCGATCGTCACAGTTTAGAAGAGTCAAAACGACCGAGGGATTGAGATTTTTTTCTACACAAGCCTTTTCGACTAGGGCCTTGTTGTCTCTAATGTATTGAATATCTAACATGTGACTCCTTTTTAAGTACGTTAATACAAAAAACCACGCGTTGAACGTGCCTGTGCGGACGTTTGTAGCGTGGTGCCACCGTACTTACTTCTTGTTTACAGCTTTTACGGGCATACCCGGATCGG
>LCPA01000029.1 GCA_001003385.1 Microgenomates group bacterium GW2011_GWF2_47_9
TGTTAAAAACGAAGACGTGCTTTTGTTTATCGACAACATCTTCCGCTTTTCTCAGGCAGGAAGCGAGGTTTCGGCTCTCTTAGGTCGCATCCCTTCAGCGGTCGGCTACCAACCAACCCTTGCCTCAGAAATGGCCGCCCTGCAGGAAAGGATTACCTCCACTAAAAAAGGGAGTATTACCTCCTTCCAAGCTGTCTACGTCCCGGCAGACGACTACACCGACCCCGCACCAGCCACCACCTTCTCCCACTTAGACTCGACTATTGCCCTCGAGCGTGCCTTGGTTGAACAAGGTCTTTATCCCGCCGTTGATCCCTTGACGTCATCTTCAAAGATGCTCTCCCCTGACATCGTGGGAGAAGAACATTACAAAGTCGCTCGCTCCGTCCAGTCCGTCCTCCAGCGTTACAAGGATTTGCAGGATATTATTGCAATCCTAGGTATCGACGAGTTGTCAGACGAAGACAAGATGACTGTCGCCCGTGCGCGCAAAATTCAGAAATTCCTCACTCAACCTTTCTTCGTCGCCGAACAATTCACCGGAAGGGCAGGCGAGTACGTCAAAGTGGAAGACACTATAAAAGGCTTCTCCCAAATTCTGTCAGGCGAACTAGATCACATTCCCGAACAAAGCTTTTACATGAAAGGCACCATTGATCAGGTAATCAAAGAACACAAAGGCTGATATGTCAAAGAAAATCACCCTCGACATCGTCACTCAGGAGAAACGACTTTTGACCGCCGAGGTTCAACAAATTACCGTTGATACAGTAAGTGGTGAGATTACCATCCTCCCCAATCACATTCCCCTCGTCACCAGGCTTAAAGAAGGGGTTTTAAGCTATGTTACCCAAAGTGGTGAGGTAGAGGTGGTCGCCGTTTTCGGAGGATTTCTCGAACTTGACGAGGCTGGCATGTGTTCCGTCCTCGCCGACTCGGCGGTACGCGCCGAAGATATCGATCTAGCCAAAGTCGAGCGTGCCAAAGCTGAGGCGCTTGCGGCCCTAGAAGACAAGGAAAGAGAAAAAGAGTACGCTCTTGCTGAAGCCGCTCTAAGACAAGCCGCCATCTCCCTCAAAGCAAGCGAAAAAAGAAATCGTCACCGCACATGAAAGTCCTTGGCCTAGACCCCGGCACCCATCGCGTCGGGTGGGGTGTGATCGAAGGCAACGCCTTAAAGCAGAACCTTCTTGCCTCTGGCTGTCTCGAACTTCCTCCTCATACCGAGCTCGGGGTATACCTGCAGGCCATCTATGCCAACACCAAAAACTTACTCGATACATATAAACCCGACCTTGTCGCTATCGAAAAACTGTTTTTTCAGAAGAATCTCAAGACCGCCATCTCTGTAGCCCAGGCCAGGGGCGTAATGCTCCTTGCCATAAGTGAGCTAGGCTATTCAGTTGTCGAACTCTCCCCCAACACGATAAAGTCTGCTGTGACCGGAAACGGAGCCGCCAACAAAAAAGATGTAGCGCGTATGGTAGGATTACTTCTAGGGAGCCAGAAGGAGCGCTTAGACGACACCTCAGACGCTCTTGGCGCCGCCATCTCTGCCCTTGTAATGAACAAAATATGATCGCACAACTGACTGGGAAAATCATTTTTAAGACAGAAGAGGGGATCGTGCTCGACGTCGCTGGCGTGGGCTACGAAATCTTGGGGAGCAAACTTCAGTCCCTCCCGACCGAATCGGCCACAATCTTCACCAAATATCATGTCGGGAGTGACAACAACCCATCCCTTTATGGCTTTATTGATTATGAAAGTAAAAAGCTGTTTCTCCAATTTCTCTCGGTCTCGGGTATTGGCCCCAAAACGGCAATGAAGATTCTAAACTCAGACGTCGCCTCGAATATTTTGGAAGCAATCGCCGAAGATGACACCAACTACTTCGCCAAAATCAAAGGGGTTAGCAAGAAGGCGGCCCAAAAAATTATTCTCGAACTCAAAAACAAGCTCGTGCTGGGACCCGACAACCAAGAGGACAATCTCCTCTACGAGGCGCTTCTTTCTCTGAAATTCACGAGAAAAGAGATCGCAAGTGCCCTAAATAGGCTTAGTCTCGCCGGGCTTAGTGACCAGGCCAAAATCCAGGCAGTTTTGAAGGAGCTTGGCAAAAAATGAGAGACTCTATTCTAGAACCACTTGAGCAAGCAGGCGACGAAGAAGATAAAACCCTTCGCCCCAAAGCCCTAAATGACTTTGTTGGACAAAAACTTGCCAAGGAATCCTTGGCCTTAGCCCTAAAAGCCGCCAAAAACCGTCATGAACCACTCGATCACGTCCTTCTCTACGGCCCGCCCGGACTTGGCAAAACTACCATTGCTCACATTATCGCGAACGAACTAGGTGGGAGTCTCCACCTCACGGCCGGCCCCGCAATTACAAGAGCCGGCGACCTAGCCTCTCTTCTTATGAATCTTGAAACCAACGACGTCATATTTGTCGACGAGATTCACCGCATCAACCGGGCAGTCGAAGAAACGCTCTATAGTGCCATGGAAGAAGGACGGCTCGATATTATCCTCGGCAAAGGCCCAGCCGCTCGCTCGGTCAGTATCGACATTAAGCCCTTCACCCTCGTTGGTGCAACCACCAAGTACGGCTCGCTTACCTCGCCCCTTAGGAGTCGCTTTGGCATCATTCAAAAACTTGGGTTTTATGATTCACAAGAAATAGAGCGAATTCTTACCCGCTCCGCAGAAATCTTGAAAGTTACAATTTCCAAAAGCGCCGTCCAAGAACTCGCCGAACGATCCCGCGGGATCCCCCGCATTGCCAACCGACTCCTAAAACGCGCCCGCGACATGGCCGAAATCAACTTTAACTCCGAGATTTCCTCCGATTCACTTGCCTCCACGTTCGAACTTTTGAAAATCGACCACCTGGGTCTTGATCAAGCCGACCGAGACGTGTTGAGGCTAATCATCGAGCACCATTCGGGTGGCCCGGTTGGCCTCTCGACGATTGCAAGCTCACTCTCCGAAGACGAAGAAACCATTCTCGATGTCTACGAGCCATTCCTTATGGCTAAGGGACTGCTGGCCCGTACTAAGCAAGGTCGGGTTGTTACCAAGCTCGCCTACAACCACCTTGGAATTACGGAAAAATGATTCTTAAATTTGCCGCTCTTCTCACCATATTTTTAGCTTGTTTTTCCTCACCTGTCCAAGCGATCTACGACCCTCGCTCGGTCAACAACAACAAAGTAGGTGTCCACATCCTCGATCCCCATGAAATCGGCTCGGTGCCTGCTCTTGTCAACTCACAAGGCGGGGACTGGGGCTATGTTACAGTCCCAATTCAGCCAACAGACAGAGACAAAGACAAATGGCAGTTATTTATGGAAAAATGCCTAGAACTGCACCTGATTCCGATTATTAGGATCACAACCATCCCCTTAGGAGGCACTTGGTCAGCCGCTACTCCCACCGACTTAGTTGATTTTGCCAATTTTTTGGCGGAACTTCATTGGCCTGTCGAAAATCGCTACATCATTATTTTCAACGAAGTCAACCGTAGTTCGGAGTGGGGCGGAGACGTCGATCCAGCAACCTATACCCATATAGTGCGAAACGCCAACACTATTTTCAAAGAACGTAACGCCGACTTTTTTCTGCTCGGGCCCTCGCTCGACAGCGCTCTCCCAAATAGCCAGACCTCCATGTCCGCGAGCGTGTATCTAAAAATGATGGAGCAAGAAGACTCGCAGGTTTGGGACTACTTCGACGGCTGGTCCTCTCACAGTTATCCCAACCCAGGCTTTAGCGCTCACCCCTCCCGTACCGGCTGGCAAAGTATTGTGAGCTACCGTACCGAAACAAGCACTCTTGCGTTCGGGGACAAACCGATATTTGTCACCGAAACCGGCTGGGATCAATCCAAGCTTTCCCCCTCAATTCTCGCCTCGTATTGGAGCCAAGCCTGGAACACCTGGAACCAGGACAAAAATCTGGTTGCGGTCACTCCTTTTGTTTTGCAGGGCGGGAATCAGTTTGCCCCGCTCTCCCTCACAAGTTCTGAGGGGGCACTAAACCCCTCAGGTCTAGCCTTACAAAGGCTACCGAAAATCTCCGGTTTCCCGCGATTGGCGAACAATACCTTGCCTTCGCCTACACCAACGCCGAATCTAGAGTCAACAGTTGCCCAACCCTCCTACAAGCCGAAGTCCATCGTTCTTAAGATCGAAAACTTCCTTCGCGCCTTGTTCGGACTCCAAAAAAAGTTGTATCTTCAGGTAGAAAATGATTATTTAGTTGTCGAACTTGCCGGTAACGCTCGTGATTGGGAAAAAGGCCTCTCCGGCCGAGATCACCTGGCTTTAGGAGAAGGTATGCTTTTTGTTTTCCCAAAAGATCACATCCCGACATTTTGGATGAAAGATATGCGCTTTAGTCTCGATATAATCTGGATTCACAATGGTGAAATCGTTTCTATCTTGTCAAACGTCTCCAAAGACGATCAAAAAACCCTCTATTCGCCTAGTTCCCCGGTCGATATGGTGCTTGAAGTACCCGGAGGATGGGCAGAACAAAAGGGCTACCAAACAGGCATGAAAGTTAAGGTATATGACTAAAACAGTTTTTCATGGCGAGAATCAAAAAGAGTCTCGATCCAACTACATCGGGGCGCGCCTCAAAGAAAAAAAGCTCGGCAACAGTATCTACGAACTCGATGGTACAAAGATCTCCCTCGCCGAACTAGAGTCAGTCCTCAAAACACAAAATCTTTTTGGAGGATCGGCTCTTTTTATCGAGAATTTACTTTCCCGTCCACTCTCCCTCGAAAAGAAAAAACTCCTCTCCTTGCTCAAAGACTATCCCGGTCCGAAGAATATATATTTATGGGAAAAAAAGGCAGTAACCAAAACTGCCGTCAAGTCGCTCGGAGACGGGGTGGGGGATCTAAACTCTCGTCTCCCTCAGGAAATTTTTATCTTTCTCGACTCTCTTCGGTATACCAATAAAAAGTCAGCGCTAATCGCGCTTAACAAACTCGAGGGCAAAGTAGAGGAGGGTTTTCTTTTCATCATGCTCTCCCGGCACCTCGCAAGCCTTCTGGTCGCGCAATCAGGCGATACCGCCAAACTTTCTCCGTGGAGCCGCACCAAGCTCATGAACCAAGCCAAGGACTGGCCTACTGACATTCTTATCCTCCTCATCCGCCGCCTCCTTGACGTAGACCTAGCAATAAAGTCTGGTCAAACCAAGCTCGGCTATCTAGACCATATTGACTTACTGCTAGCAAGTTTACTAAGATAAAGGCCTGAGAAAGGATAGCTCATGCAATTTACAAAACCAACAGCCAAGAGTGATCTGGAGAGCATTTTTCTCTCCTCGGTCGAGAATGATACTCCCCTCAAAATAAAACAAACTCCGCTCATCGACCTCAATCTCGATTCAAAGTTTACCTTCACTCTCAAACGCGAACACCTCTTGCCATTTGACCAAAGCGAACAGGCACTAGATCTAGAAAATTGGTTTCGTGCTTACAAGAAAGAGGCCATGATCTCAACTGCCGGCATTCGAGGTCTCCAAAACCCACTCTATCCTTGGGATACTCGATACCCCCTAAATCTAATCGGTGTAATGCTTGCGACCATGGGCAAAATCATGGTAGCAAAGACTGGGCAGGGTAAAAAAAGAAAGATCGCGGCCTGCGAAGTCAGATACAACTCTACCCAATATGTCGAACTAATCGCCCGCCTACAAGCCGCTAATGGCCTGGAAACCTTGGTAACAGAAGACTATCTACCAATCCCCATTTTTCTAATTTCTTTTCTCATCTTTATGCATGATCTGTATGGAGGCGAATATGTTACTTCAAGCCATGCCATAAGCAAAAAAATTGCCACAAAAGACCTGAACTCAGAGGGTAGCCAATATGTCCCCGTTGACAAGGTAGCTGAGATTATTGAAGCGATTAAGGAGAAAGGTGAGTTTACCTTTTCATTTTCCGCCAAAGACGACTCCAACATTAACAGGGTGTTTCTAAAAGAGATTTCTAACGGTATCGATCTATATGTGGAATATTTGAAAAATTGTGTCGCAACTCCCGCAAATCTTAAACACCTAGCTGGGCTAGAAAACAGGGTTGTAATTGAGTGTATGGGTGGCAGTATGTATCGAACGCTTGATCCTGTCCTTAGAAAATTAGCCGTTGCCGACAAATTCGACTATCTTCACAAAGAGGAAGATCCCTTTTTCCATCGCATCGGCAAGGTTATCGACGAAAACCAACACTTTTTCGACTGGAGCTGTGACACTACGATTATGAAGGCCGACCCAGTAACACGAGAAATTATTGTTCCCGTAGTCAATACTGCCAAGTACGATGAGCTCCTCAAGGACTACCCGGTTGGAACAACCCTCCTCATGACCGATCCCGACGCAGATCGACTTGTCACGAGCTACATTGATCGTTTAGAAAACGCTGACAAACTAAAAGAGCTTGGCCTTGTATATGGCGCTTTGGACGATGATCGTATTCTCGTTGTCTTTACCCCCAATCAGTCCTTTCTTCTCACCATCGATTTTCAACACCGGGCTCTTGTTGAATCTGGACTCTGGGATAAATATGACTGGTTCTTAATGAAAACTACCGCGTCTCAGAGAAGCTGGGACGAGTGGGCTCTGGCCCACAACATTCCCGTTATCAACACTCCAGTAGGCTTCAAGGAACTCGCTGATTCCATGCAAAAAATAGAGAAGAAAATGCAGAGAGAACCTGGATCAGATATTTATCTCAAAGATGTCTTCGGCAACAACATCAACCTAGGCAAAAATCCTCGTCTCCTTTTTGCAGGGGAAGAGAGTGGGGGAGAAATATTTGGGCCCTCAGAGCTAATCTCAAGCCTAGCTGGCAAAAAAGCGATTTCCATGCGCGAAAAAAGCGCTGGCGAAGCCGTCATTATTACCGCCGCCATGTCGGCATATCTCGAGTCTCAAAAAATGACTATGTCAGACTATCTCTTACAAATTTTTGAAAAAAATCAGATTAAATCCAGATTTGAAATCCGCTACGATCAAAAATACTATAATGAGAACGAAAGTGACATCAACAAGCTAATTGCCGAGAAGGCCAAAGGACTTAAAATTAAATCAGCCAACAATTCCTATTTCCTCTCTCTTGCACTATCATATCGAGATCAAATTGCCTCACTTAAAGAAATAAGAGAAATTTTGAGTGAAGGTTTCCCAAGTCTCAATTTTACCAACCTAATAGACATCAAATTTGTCGGTGATGGAACCTACTTTCTTTTCGAAAACAAATGCCTAGAGGTCAGACCTTCCGGCACCGACGCTGTCAACAAGGCATATAGCTACGGACTTGATCAGTGGGAGTGTATCAAATACGCCGAGAGTTTTTCAGCCTTTACTGGAGTTAGGAATCCGCTTCATCTAAAATACATTCACCAAGACTTTTATCAAAAAATTGAAGACTACGCCTTTCAAATCTACTCAGATTATAAGAATAACCAATAATTAACTTTCTTTAAGCTCTATCAACTTATCCATCAGATACTCTCCTCCCAGATGTTCTCCCTCACAGTAATAATCTGCCTTTAAATGCTCTTTATCGGTGGTGACGCCAATTGCCGCGATGTCAGTCATATCTTTGTCATTAACTCCGTTTCCTATCGCGATCGCATTTTCAGGACCGTAGCCCAATAATTCGGCCAATTTCTTAAGACCTACGCCCTTATTAAATCTTTTGGGGCAAATATCGTATGCCTCACCATTCCACCAACAGTAAAACTCGCCGTTAGAGTCCTCTTCTTCAACTACTTTTAGCACTTCGGGTATTGATTGGTGACAATGCAATACTAATAAAAACATCTTATATTCAAATCCGGCCGCCCTTTGATCATTTTTTGCAATCTCCTTCAACCGCCTTGTAACTCGTTTCAGTACTTCAAGCTCGTAACTCGAAAACTTAAAATTTTGAATTAACTGCCCGTCATAAAGTACAAAAATTCCATTTTCCGAAATTAAACTCGCATTATCCCAAAGTAATTCTGAAAAAACTTTGGTCAAGTAAAAACTACTACGTCCACTATTTATAGTAACGTGAAAATACTGTTTTAGTCTAAGCAACTTCTTAAGAATTTTACTTTCCAACGGAATGGTCTTCATTGTCTGGATGTCACCAGTATCTATGATTTTAGTCCCTCGCTGAATCGTCACTCCATCAACGTCAAAACATACGATCTTAATATTCGCAATATCCGATTTTTTCAATTCGTCTAGGTGTTGCACAGTCACTATCCTAACAATCCTCCCTTGCGGCTGTCAAGCAGATAAGTTATAACAAATAGCATATGACTATAGATTCGCTACTAAACTCTCGTTCACGCATCTCCGCTCTCGACAAGCAAAACGTCCTTGCCTCGATAGAGGCGCTCCCTGATCAAATTCAAGACGCCTGGTCAGCAACCGAGTCGCTCGTCTTCCCCGACACCTACCCCAACTGCAGGAATATCGTCGTCTCTGGCATGGGTGGTTCTGCCCTAGGGAGCCTGATTATCAAAGGTCTCTTCAAAGATGAACTCACTCTCCCTCTCGAGGTTTACTCGCACTACCATCTCCCCAACTACGTTGACCACAACTCGCTCGTTTTACTCTCTAGCTACTCCGGCAATACCGAAGAGACCCTCTCGGCGGCCAAACAGGCACTCGAGAAAAAAGCCAAAATTGCCGTTATCACATCTGGGGGGGAACTAGAAAAATTAAGTCAACAACATAGCTGGCCAATCTATAAGATAGAGCCGACATATAACCCCTCAAACGAACCTAGGATGGCAATCGGCTATAGCGTCTTTGGTCAACTATCCATCTTGGCCAAATTGGGGCTCATTAATATCGCAGGTGTTGAAGTGCTAAACCTCGTCGATCACCTACGATCCCTTGTTAAAAGGTTGACCGTTGAGTCAGTTGAGCAAAATACAGCCAAGCTTTTGGCCTATTCGGCCTACGACAAAGTTATAGTTCTTTCAGCGGCCGAGCATCTCATTGGCGCCGTCCATGTTACCAATAATCAAATCAACGAAAATGCTAAAAACTTGACCGCAGAGTGGCACCTCCCCGAGTTCAATCATCATTACCTCGAGGCTCTTTCCTTCCCCAAGTCAATTCATGAAAACATCTTCTTCTTACTTTTCAACTCCCCGCTCTACACACCCGAAGTCACGAAGAGGGTAGGGATAACCTCGACAGTTATCGAGCACATGGGCTACCCCGTTGAAGTAGTCGAGGCGACAGCTCCAACCAAGCTCGAGCAAGTCTTTGAAATCATCACTCTCGGGTCTTTCTTCAACTTCTACCTCGCAATGTTAAACAACATCAATCCGGCTCCTATCCCCAATGTCGACTGGTTCAAAGCCGAAATGAAAAAATAGTGGTCGCGGGCTTTACTAACTTAAACAATTACCATACACTAATATTAGTATGACTGCCCTTAATTCTTACGTTCTCTGGTTCAAGCAAATAGACAAGGAAGACGGCGCACTTGTCGGTGGCAAAGGCGCAAACTTGGGTGAAATGACGGGTGCCGGCTTCCCAGTTCCAGAAGGTTTTGTCGTTACCGCCTCTGCCTACCGCGCTCACATCGAGGAGAATAGTTTGGGGAACAAAATCAAGGCTCTTTTGGCTGGCCTAGACGTAGAAGACCCGCTAGCCCTAAACCGCGCAAGTAGTGCAGTCCAGGCTGTTATTGAAAAGGCCCCCATTCCCAAAGAGGTGGAGTCGGAAATCTTCGCCGCCTACGACAAACTCGGCAAAGACCCCTGGGTTGCGGTTCGCTCTTCTGCAACTGCCGAAGACCTCCCCGAGGCCTCCTTTGCAGGCCAGCAGGAAACGTATCTCAATATCAAAGGCGACTCTTCGCTCCTCCTGCACGTCAGGAAAGCTTGGGCTTCACTTTTTGAACCCCGTGCCATCTACTATCGCGTTCAAAAAGGTTTTGATCACCTTAAAGTTTATCTGGCAGTTCCTGTCCAGCGCATGGTTCAATCCGACGTCTCCGGCATTATGTTCACCATGAACCCCGTCAACAACGACAAAAAGACTGTGGTAATCGAAGCAATCTGGGGACTAGGCGAAAACATTGTCCAAGGAGCGGTCACTCCCGACCACTACGAAGTCGACAAGGTCGAACAAAAAATTACCCTCGTCAGGCGTGTTGATCAAAAAATCGAGATGGTCAAGCGTGGCGAGAAAACCTTTGATACAAAAGTACCTCGCTCGCGTGTCACCAAGCGCAAGCTGTCAGACAAGCAGGTGCTCGAGGTAGCCAAGCTCGGCAAAAAACTCCAAGAACATTATTTCTTCCCACAGGATATTACGTCGTTCAAACTCGCCCCATCACAACTTTCGAGGCTACCGAAAAGCAAATTAATAAGGCTCCCGCCGAAACCAAGAACCGCGGGAAAGTCCTAGCCACCGGGGAAACTGCCTCTCCTGGCAGAGCAACCGGAATCGTCAACATTCTCCGCTCCGCGCGCGATATTCGTAAAGTCAAGAAAGGTGATGTCCTAGTTACTGACATGACAACCCCCGACTTCGTCCCCGCTATGAAAAAAGCCGTCGCAATCGTCACCAACAAGGGCGGTCAAACTAGTCACGCCGCAATCGTCTCCCGCGAGCTAGGCGTCCCTGCCATCGTCGGCACCAAAAACGCCACCAAAGTCCTCAAGCAAGGTAGAGTGGTCACGGTCGATGCAACAGAAGGCAAGATCTATGAAACCGATCTCAAGCCCTCAAGTGTAAAATACCTCCCGAAGCAAGAAGACTACTACAAGCCAGAGGGCCCCATTGTCAAAACCGCCACCAAAGTCTACGTCAATCTCGGTGAACCGGAGTTGGCAGATGATATCGCCAAAAGGAACGTAGATGGAGTTGGGCTCCTGCGCGCCGAGTTTATGATTGCCGACATTGGCACCCATCCCCGCAAACTGATCGCTGACAAAAAGAGCAAAGTTTTTGTCGACAAACTAGCCGATGGCATGGCTAAAATCTGCCGAGCTTTCGAACCGCGCCCTGTCGTTTACCGGGCAACAGACTTTAAGACAAATGAGTATCGACATCTCAAGGGAGGCGAGGCCTACGAACCAGAAGAGTCAAACCCCATGCTCGGATATCGCGGAGCCTACAGGTACATCCATGACCCAGAAGTTTTCGAACTAGAGCTCCTTGCCATGAAAAAAGTCCGCAACGAGCTTGGCCTCAAAAATCTCCATCTCATGATTCCCTTTGTACGAAATGTCGGAGAGCTAAGAGAAGTCAAGAAAATAGTCGTTGCCGCTGGCTTGTCTCGAAGTCAAAGCTTCAAACTCTGGATGATGGTCGAAATTCCCGTCAACGTCATCCTCCTCGATGAGTTTATTAATCTTGGGATTGACGGGGTATCGGTAGGCACCAATGATCTCACCATGCTTATGCTTGGCACCGACCGCGACAATGAAACAGTCGCCAGTGACTATGACGAAAGAAACCCTGCCGTACTCTGGGCTCTCCAGCACATAATTAGAACCTGTCACAAGCGCGACATCACCGTCTCTGTTTGCGGCCAGGCCCCTTCAACCTACCCCGAATTTGCCGAATTCTTAGTCAAAGAAGGAGTAACTAGTGTCTCTGTCACCCCAGACGTGATCGACAAAACCCGCCAAGTCATTCATGACACCGAACACAAGTTAATCGCTCATGCCAAAAATTAGCCAAATCATTGCCCGGGAAATTTTAAACTCTCGCGGCCATCCCACGATCGAAAGCTCGGTACTTTGTGACAACGGAGCTTATGGCACCGCCTCTGTCCCGTCTGGCTCCTCAACCGGTCAAAACGAGTGCCTAGAGATTAGAGACGAGGATGAGCGTTACCTAGGAATGGGAGTGCTAAAGGCGGTCAATAACATCGTGAGTATGATCGCCCCCAAACTCAAGGGCATAGAGGTAGAAGACCAAACGAAAATCGACGAAGCAATGATTAATCTCGATGGTTACCCCGACAAAAGCAAGCTCGGCGCCAACGCAATCCTCGCTGTCTCAATTGCCTGCCTCAAAGCCGCCGCCAACTCAACGCACCAGCCACTCTTCGTTTACATCAGAGACAAATTTGAGGGGCCAAAGAGCTTTAGCTTGCCTTCACCGATTCTAAACATCATTAACGGTGGCAAACATGGAGCAGGGAACCTAGATTTTCAAGAATTTCACATTATTCCCTCGACAAGATTTTCCTTCACAAAATCGATCCAAGTAGGAGCCGAAATCTACCAGCTAATGAAGCGCGAACTTATGCATCGTAACGCGATCCACTCGGTCGGTGACGAGGGTGGGTTTGCCCCCAACTTGTTCACCAATAGTGATGCACTCGAACTCATGCAACTCGTCATCAAAAATTCCGGCTACAAACTCAATGTTGACGTGTTTATGGGACTCGATATCGCCGCAAGCGGGTTTTACAAAGACGGTCGCTATACAATCAAAGACTCCCCCAAGGCCCTCGATACCCCAAGCATGATCAACTTTTACCTCACTCTTCTTAAAGAGTATCCCTTATTCTCGCTCGAAGACGCCCTCGACGAGAAAGATTGGAACGGTTGGGTCAAACTCCGCCAGAGTGTCGGCAATAACACCATGATTGTCGGAGACGATCTCTTGACAACTAGCCCAAAAATGATGAAAAAAGCAATCGAAACCCAGGCTTGCAACGCGGCCACAATCAAGCCCAATCAAATCGGGACAATCACAGAAACCGTCGAAGTCGTCAAGCTCGCCCAAAAGAATAATATTAATACTGTCTTCTCCCACCGCTCCGGCGAAACCAACGATACCTTTATCGCCGACTTGGCTGTTGGACTAGGAGCTAATTTTGCCAAGTTTGGTGCCCTAAATCGCGGTGAGAGAGTAGCCAAGTACAATAGACTTTTGGAAATCGAATCCTACTTAGGCAAGGTGTAGGCTATGCAAAGAAATAAGGTAGTCTTAGTTATTCTCGACGGGTGGGGTATTGGCCCCGACTATGAGGGTAATGCCATTAAGCTAGCCAAAACTCCCACTCTCGATTCACTCTATCACGCCTTCCCCCATACCGAACTCTTGGCTTCAGGTCAATCGGTCGGTCTTCCGGCAGGCGAAGATGGCAATACCGAGACCGGCCACCTCAATATCGGCGCCGGCCGGATTGTCTACCAAGACCTCCCTCGTATAAATATGTCAATCTCAGACGGTAGCTTTTTTGCCAACAAAGCCTTTATGAAGGGTCTCGATAATGCAAAGACCGGCCACAATATCCATCTTCTTGGCTTGATCGGACAAGGCGGAGTCCACTCCGTCAATGAACATCTCTTTGCTCTTATGCGCTTATTCAAAGATAACAAGGCTCCGAACGTCTATCTTCACCTCATAACGGACGGACGCGACTCTGCCCCTCGCTCAGCCGGCACTTACCTATCCCAAGTCCAGAATGAAATTAACTCACTAAAGTTTGGGACTATCGCGACTGTCATGGGCCGATTCTATGCCATGGATCGAGATCACCGCTGGGAACGCACCAAGGTCGCCTACGACGCCATCGTGAGCGGGGAAGGGGAAAAGTGTCAAAATCTGGCTGAATGTCTCGACAAAAAATACTCAGCTGACGAAACCGACGAGTTTTTGCGTCCCATCCTCCCACTCTATAACGGCGATACGGCTCCCCGAATAAAGTCTGGTGATACTGTCATCTTCTACAACTACCGCATCGATCGCCCCCGCCAGCTTACCAAAGCTCTCGTTCTCGATGACAAAACCTTGGCAATTCATACCAACTCTTTCGATCCCTATGCAATCAAGTATCACAAATCACATCTAGTCCCAGAGTTGACGGGCGAAAAAATCTTTGCCCGCCCCAACCGTCCCGAAAATCTTGTCTTTGTGACTATGACCGAATATGAAAAACATCTCCCTGTCGAAATCGCCTTCCCTCCAGAATTTGTCGAGATGCCACTCTCACGCGTAGTTGCCTTAAACGGCAAGCGTCAGCTAAAGCTAGCCGAAAGTGAAAAGGAAAGATTTGTGACTTATTACTTCAACGGCCAACGCGACCTAAAGTTCCCCGGCGAAGATGTCAACATTACCCCAAGCCCCAAAGTCCCGACATATGACCTTAAGCCGGAGATGTCCGGGGGTGAGCAGACAGAAAAACTACTTAGAGCAATTAATTCCGGCCTCTATGAACTAATCGTCATCAACTACGCCAATCCCGACATGGTCGCCCATACAGGCTCACTCCCAGCGTCAATCAAGGCTTGCGAGTACGTTGACTCTTGGATCAAGAGAATCTACCAAACAGTCATTAACCGTGGTGACGTGACTCTCCTTATTACCGCCGACCACGGCAATGCGGAAGAATTGATCTCCCTCGAAAGTGGGGGTATCGATACCGAACACTCCTCATTCCCCGTCCCGCTATACGTGATCGGAAAACAGTTTCAAAACAAAAGCCGCAGGCTCCCGCGCGGGATTCTTGGCGATATCGCCCCTACTATCCTCAAACTCATGGGACTCAATAAACCCGCCTCCATGAATGGCAAAAGCTTGCTCTAAGCGCCTATGACAAGTACCATCTCTCCTTTGTACTTCTTGGCCGTCGCCCTCTCTAATAGTTCGCTCAAGCTAGCCTCAACTCGCTCCTCAAAGATCTTGGTCATTTCCCGCATTAGAACCACTCGCCTGTCACCCAATACCTCCTTTATCTCCCCGATCTCCCGCACCGCTTTATGAGGTGACAAAAAGATTACTATCCGCATGCCAGCTACAGACTCTAAAGTTTCACGAGTTTTTTCAAGAGTACTCTGTCGCTTGCCTTGCTTTTTCGGCAAGAACCCCAAAAATATAAAAGAATCGCCCCCAATCCCGGAAGCAGAGAGGGCAGTAGTCACCGAGGAAACGCCCGGAATTACCTCGACCTCGAGCCCTTTATCGTAGCACTCACGAATGATTCGATATCCGGGATCCGAAATTGCAGGCATTCCCGCATCGCTCACAAGAGCGACTGTGGACCCAGCCTCAATAAGTTCTCTAATCTTTGTATATACAGAACTCTCATTAAACTCGTTGTAAGGGATATACCGAGGCCTACGCTCAATCATTCCCAACTTTTGGTAATGGTTTACTAACTTGCTAGCATTTCTCGAGTCCTCACAGACCAACACCTCGACTTTGGAGAGTGTCTCAATTGCCCGCAATGTAATATCTTTCATGTTCCCGATCGGGGTCCCGATCACATATAATTTGCCACTCATAATTCTTGGACTCCTATGCTATTTCCTGTATACTTGCAAAGTTATGTCTATCTTCGCCCCTATTATAGAGTATCTGCACACACTCTCCGAAACTCTACCCTTGCCAATCTTCGTCTCCGCAGGTGCCGCCATCGAAGAAATCGTCGCCCCCATCCCCTCGCCTCTAGTCATGACTCTCGGGGGCTCGCTTTCGGCCTCTCTTGACAAGGGGGCTCTCTACCTTGTCTACTTAGCTCTCATTGGCGCCTTGGCAAAAACTCTTGCCTCCTACCTTGTCTATTTTATCTCTGACCGCGCCGAGGATTTGGTTCTCAACAAATTTGGCCGGTTTCTTGGTGTTTCTCACAAAGAAGTTGAGCGCATGGGGAGCCAGCTATCGGGTGGAATAAAAGATGATCTTGTTATGCTTGCTCTTCGCGCCATCCCCATTATCCCAACTGCCCCCGTCTCGATTATTTCAGGCTTACTCAAGATTAACCTCGTCACGTTTCTATGGACAACTTTTGTCGGTTATACCATCCGCAACTATTTCTACCTCTACCTTGGCTCAACTAGTGTCTCCGCGCTTGAATCATTAAACTCCGGGTTAGACTCAGTCGAAAAAATTGGTTATCTTATTCTCTTTCTTCTCATGCTTTTTATTACCTACCTTTTTTATAAGCAACGCAAAGACGAAAATATTCTGGTTAAACTCTTAAGATTCCTGAAGTTAAAATAGTCGCCTATTGCCCAAATCTACGCACCAATCCCACTACTTTTCCTTGGATTTTTACATTTCTCGCAAATATTGGTCTCATCGCGGAATTGGCTGGTTCAAGCCGAATCCTTGTCGCTTCTTTAAAGAATTTCTTCAGAGTTGCCAAACCGTTATCAAGTAGTGCAACCACAATATCTCCGTCGTTGGCCAAACTTTCTTCTTCGCAAACCACAAAGTCTCCGTCCAAAATCCCTTCTTCTATCATCGAATCCCCCCGCACTTGCAAAACATAAGATCTTTTCTTGCCAGAAAGCATTGTCGAGCTGACCTTGAGGGTTGCGTTGGGGTCTGTAATCGGCTCGATTGGTTGACCCGCCGCAATAAACCCGAGAACCGGCAGTTCTACGCTATTTTGAGCGTCGTTAAGTGTAGTTGTAAGTAGTTCGATCCCGCGTACTGCCCCCTCAAACCGCCTTATCACTCCCTTTTTTGCTAGAGTTTGCAAGTGCTCATGTACCGTTGCCAGGCTAGATACGCCTAAGGCCGAGGCAATCTCCTGAAGGGTAGGGGACGTTCCGAATTTTTGAATATACTGTGAAATAAACTCTATTATCTGTTTTTGTCGTTTGTATAAAGTGATTGGCATGTATTCCCTTTACCAGAACAATACCCGAATATAGGCGTCCTGTCAACCCACTCATTCTGCTATACTGACCCCTATGCTTAGTCTTCTAAAAATCGTTCTTCTCGCTCTCTTTTTTTTCCCCGCTCAGGCAGAGGCCGTCTCCGAGTTTAAAACCGAGTTTGACTCAACCTATTCTGTCGCTCTAAGTGGCACTACTGATGTCAACCACAAGATCCTGATCACGAACAACCTCTCCCATATCTACACCACCAAATACACAATCTCGATTGGTTCACGACTCCAATCTGCAAAGGTGACGGTTGGTGGACAGGACACCAACTTTACATCAGAGGTAATGTATCGGCAAAGACCAGGTAACAGAGATCAATATTTCCTACACCTCACCTGACATTGCCGAACACTACGGGCGGGTCTGGGAAATCAACATCCCTAGGCTTTCCAAAGCTAATGAAGCCAATCTCTACACCCGCACTATTTTGGTTCCCCTCGAGCTTGGGCCATCATCGACCGAGTCCCCCCAGCCCACCAATGTTATGCAAGACAACGCTGTCACTAAATATTTTTACCAGGGCTTCCCCAACGACAGTATTACTCTTCTTTTTGGGGAGAGCCAGCTCTATCAGCTCGAACTCACCTATAATCTGGCAAACCCAACCGTAAGCTCGACAGACACCGAGATCGCCTTGCCCCCAGAAACTGCCTACCAACACGTGACTCTTGATACATTAACGCCTGCCCCCAAAAACATGGTTCTTGACAAGGACGGCAACTGGCTTGCCATCTATCCCCTAAAGTCCCAGGAAAACAAAGTCGTCAAAGCCAAACTTTATCTGACTGTATATCCTCATCCTTTTCAAAAACTGCCAATCGTCCCCTCAAAGGCTCTGCTCTCGCAAATCAAGTACTGGGAAGCCAACTCGGCAATCGTAAGCTCCCTAGCCGAAAAACTCAAGACGCCTCTAAATTTCTATAACTATCTCACCGAGAACTTTTCCTATGCTTATGATAGGGTGGGGGTCGGCGCCGAACGGCTGGGGGCAGAACGTGCCCTAGCTAACCCAGAAGACGCTATCTGCACCGAATTTACCGATACCTTTATAGCCCTTGCCAGATCCGCCGGCGTGAGTGCCCGTGAAGTTAACGGCTATGCCCACACAACAAACTCCAGCCTCAAGCCTTTGGGTCTCGAAACGGACGTCTTGCATTCTTGGCCGGAATACTACGACGAGAACCAGGAGACCTGGGTTGCGATCGATCCAACTTGGGGCAAAACAACTGGCGGCATTGATTATTTCAACAAGATGGACTTTAGCCATCTGGCGTTTGTCATCCACGGACAAGAGTCGAGTTACCCATACCCAGCCGGTGCCTACAAAAAAGATCTGAACGAAAAAACCATTGCCGTCACCCTAGCCGACACAAAAGTCGAGGATCATCAAAGCTATTCCCTAGAAGACGATAAGGATGGCTCGTACATCGTAAATACCGGTAACGTCGCCCTTATTGACTACAAAGTTGGCCTTGACTCGGGAAAAACTATTACCATCAAATACCTCCCGCCCTACGGAAGGGAGCAAATCCAAAAAGACTCTATTCTTGCCAAGGCTCCCTCTCTCCCAATTATCCCGATCGTAGTTAGTGTCCTTGCTGTCTCTCTCATCCTTTTTTATGTGGTAAGCCGTCGCAAAAAATGATATGCTGAAGCTATGCGTAAGCTCATCGTTCGCATTCTCGGGTCAGCCCTTTCGTTCTATGTCACAAGTTACGTTGTGGGTGGCTTTCAAATCGAGTCTAGCTGGCGCGCGTACCTTCTAGCCTCGGTGATTTTTCTTCTCTTTAACGCCATCGCCTCCCCAGTAATCAAACTCCTTTTGCTACCAATAAACTTACTTACCCTTGGCCTATTTCGCTGGGTCGTCAACGTCATTGTCCTCTATATCTTCGACCTGCTCTACGACGGTATCAACATTACTGCCTACAATTTCCCCGGCTGGAGTTCCTCAATCATTTCTCTCCCTCCATTTTATGTTTCTCTCTTCTTTGTCCTTCTTGCCTCCTCGTTCCTAATAAGCCTCACCTCTTCCCTCTGGAGCTCTCTTTTGTCGGCCGAATAAATAGTCAACTGGTATAATCATAAAATATGTTGTTAGACATCGCTCAAATCTTAATTTCATTTTTTTTGGTCGCCCTTATTATCCTTCAGGCCAAAGGGACCGGTCTTGGCTCTGCCTTTGGCGCGGGAGGTGGATATCACACCAAAAGAGGGGCCGAGAAAGTTCTATTCCGAACCACGATTATTCTTGCCTTTTGCTTTGTCGCCGTTTCGCTATTTAATTCATTATTTCAATAATGAAAGCCATTCGTAGGTATTACTGGCTCACCCAAAAATTTTTGTCCCGACACTACAAGGTAATTCTTCGAACTACCTTTGTTGTCCTTGTTTTGTCATCCGCGCTCATCTACTTCTCGCGCTATCTTCCAACCCCCAAACAATATACCCGTATCGGTCTAGTCGGCAAATTTAGTCCAGAAACTCTCCCCCTCTTAATCCAGTCACAGGTAAGTCAGGGGCTAGTAACTGTCAACGCCGATGGAGACCCGGAGCCGGCACTAGCCAAATCCTGGGTAGTGAGCGAAGACAAACTGGTCTATACCTTTCTTCTAGACCCCGATATCAAGTGGCACGACGGCTCATCCCTCAAGCCAGAGGACGTTGTTTACAACTTTAAAGAAGTTGAGTCTTCTTATGAAGAGGGGAAGGTAATCTTCAAACTCAAAGAACCCTTTGCCCCCTTTATGAACGCAGTCGCAAGACCAATCCTCAAAAACAGCAAAATCGGCACCGGCCAATTTTCGATAATCGCAAGTCGTGTAAATACGGGAGTTGTCCAAAGCATTACTTTAAGCTCGCCCAAAGAAAAGCTCACCTACAAGTTTTACCCAACAGAAACAAGTGCCATCACGGCCTTTAAGCTTGGGGAAATTGACAAGGTCGAAAACATTTCTTATGTTCCCGATGATTTACTTGACGACAGCTCGGTCAATACCACCAAAAACTCCTCACTAGCCAGGATCGCCGTCCTGTTTTTTAATAATAATGACAACCTATTAACCAGCAAAACTGCCCGACAAGGACTCGCTTACGCCATCAAAGACAAAACTTTTGGCTACACCCGCGCTTTATCCCCTATAGACCAAGAATCGTGGGCCTACAATCCCTTGGTCAAAGACTACGAGCATGATGCAGGACGCGCCAAGGCACTTTTTTCAACCGACATCGAAAACCTAGGCATGGTCAAGATTGAACTAAAAACATCTCTCCAGTATCTCGATATTGCCGAAGCTATCGCAAATGATTGGCGTCAGATATTGGGGATCGCAGTCGACGTCAAAGTCGTCACCAATATCTCTAGCGACTACCAAGTTCTCTTGACTGATTTTGCTCCCCCCTCTGATCCTGACCAATACACAGTCTGGCACTCCACTCAGCCCACCAACTTTACCCATTACTCCAACCTCAAGATTGATAAATTGCTAGAAGACGGTCGCCGTACAATGGACAAAAAACTCCGCATCGATATCTATCAAGACTTTCAGAGGTTCCTCCTAGAAGATTCCCCAGCCGTATTTCTTTTTAGAACTTCTGGTTTTACCATCGAGCGAAAACCCTTATTTTAGCTCTGCTCTCCTGCTATAATCTATGAGTTGCGCCGAGGTGGCGGAATGGCAGACGCACGAGACTTAAAATCTCGCGGTAGCAATACCGTGCGGGTTCGATCCCCGCCCTCGGCACAAACTAAGGTTAAAGCGGGCCTTGCCCGCACAAAGCACGGGGTGTGGCTTAGATGGCTAAACCTGCCTGCCGGCAGGCAGGGCGCCGCAAATCCTGAGATATTTTGGAAATCTGGTGAAGGAAGGGAATTAAGAGACGAAATGATAAAACACGCTGTATAATTACGTCATCGGGGTGTGGCTTAGATGGCTAAAGCGCCGCGTTTGGGACGCGGAGATCCCCAGTTCGAGTCTGGGCACCCCGACACAAAGGCATTCTTAGGGTATAATCAGACCATTGCGGGCGTAGCTCAGTGGTAGAGCGTCTCCTTGCCAAGGAGAAGGTCGCGGGTTCGACCCCCGTCGCCCGCTCAAGCATCCGACTTGCTCCAGTAGCTCAGTCTGGATAGAGCAACTGCCTTCTAAGCAGTAGGTCGGAGGTTCGAATCCTCCCTGGGGCACTATGAAAAATATCTTAAACATCTTCCTCGTACTTGGTATCATTGCCCTTATCGTCTCTCTCATTGTCAAACCAACCAGAGAGACAGCTCCGCAAACTTCAGGTACAATAGAGAGTACGATGAAACCCAGTCCTAGTTCCAAATCACTCGCCAAACCAGAGCTTATCATTAACGCCAAAAAAACCTACTCCGTAACCCTGCAAACGACAGAAGGGGAGATCGATATTCTCCTTGACACCAAAAACACGCCCCAGACCGCCAACAACTTTTACTATCTAGCAAAGTCCGGCTTCTATGACAACGTTATTTTTCATAGAATTATCCCTGGCTTTATGATCCAGGGTGGAGACCCGACAGGAACCGGTACGGGCGGCCCCGGCTACAAATTCGAAGACGAAAAGTTTGTCGGCGAATATACCCGCGGTACAGTCGCCATGGCCAACTCCGGACCCAACACAAACGG
>LCPA01000030.1 GCA_001003385.1 Microgenomates group bacterium GW2011_GWF2_47_9
TCGCCACGCCCATTGCGCAATGCGATGCCGAGCGCATTCCTTTCCCCGATAATTATTTCATCGCGACTCATTTTGCTGATCGCCATGAGGGTACGAGCAAGGACGATGTTTGTCCTATCCAACCCCTTTGTGCTGCACAGCGTTATTCTCAGCCGGCGTCCGTCCGTGTGTCGATAGTCTTCAAGCTGGTACTTGATGCTCTTCCCCGACTGTTCCGAACTCCCGATTGCCGGATCTGCAAGTGTGCGTCTCAAAATTGGGGCCGCCGCTCCCTCAACCCGTCCGCTATCAAGTATCGCGTCTCGCTTGTGGAAAATCGTCGCCCCGATTTCGGGGGGCGTCTTCTTGTAGAGACGAATACTATCTATCAACACATGCTTGTTCTGCGGAGTAACTCCCCACCATTGGACCGCTGTCGGCGCGGACCATCCATAGTCAATGACTTCGTAAATGTGCCAGTCTGACGGGATCGGGTATTGAATTCTCTGGACGCATTTATCGTACTTAAAACTCGCATAGACGAGTCCCTCAAGCGTCGTATAGAGCCCCCGAATCCATCTATCAGCCAGGGCTTTCGGCATGTTGGCCTCAAGCGCTTCTACGTATTCCTTGCCGAGGGATGGATTGTCCAGCGGTAGCATTATCAGGTCGGCATACGATTCAGGCTTCTTAACAGTATCAGGATCTTTGTCGATGAAGTATCTCAGATACCATTGCCTGACATCTGGGTTCGCCGTGGCAACCACCTTGTACGGGGGGAACGCGAGTCGTGTCAAGATCGCATGAAACGCCTGCTCATCCAAAAGCTCAATCTGATCGAGAAGCGCGGCGCCGATTTTCACTCCCTGGCGAGACAGCTTCCGCGGCATATCCTTCGTGATGTCCAGCGGCCGGTAGTAGACCTTCATCGTATATCCGCGCGTCGGATGAAGGCGTCCGGGGATAGTGATCCAGACCTCTTGCGTTTTCTGATTGTGCTCCCAAAGCTTCACCTTCCGTCCATTAATCTTGAATTCTTCCTGAACTTGGTCGAATAAGTGATACAATGGAGCAGAAAATAATGAAGAAAGGTCAACATGACCAAAAAGCGTATCGAGTCCCGGATTTTCCAGAGCCAGTCTGAGTAGAAGTTGAACTCCGGTAGCCGTCTTGGTCCCCGCCGATCCGCCATGAAGCAACAGATATTGAATGTCGGCAAATTTCGGGCGCTTGTTCAGAAACATATCAATTGCGCGCTGCTGAAGTAGCGTCGGATTTGCTGGATTCCCGTTTTGCCATCTAAATCCGAGATGGAGTTTGTTATCCGCCATCTTCTCGGGGCTTTCTGTATTCGGTGTGCTCATCGACCGCTATCACATACTCGCCCACCAGTGCGTCAGACGTAGAGGCGCTTCCGCGCTGTGCCCCGATTATTTCAAATATCTCTAAAAAGTCCCGCAATGCGGTGCGTTGCACTGACGGAGTAACAGATTGCCTTTCCTCTACGACCGCAGCGTCCTTGGCCTGCTTCAACAATTCCTGCAATGCGTCGGACTTGAGTTCATCTCCGAGAGTCTGGACGATGATTGCATCCCGGAAAACCTCTTCCATCGAAAGTTGCTTCCCGTTGATTGCGAAAGCCAGTGTCGCAAGATGCAGAAACACCCTGGCCGGTGTGATCCCAATTCGATTAAGCAGTTCGGGTATATTTTCTGCGTCCCTCCGCATCAGGGCGACCATCAGGGCCAACCCGGACTCTTCTCGCTCAAGCTTGCTTATGGCAGCCAGAAAATTAGGACTTAGGCCGAGCAAAAACTCCTTGCCCCCCTTCTTATTCTCTGTTTTCTGTATGCTTTTCTTTATCGCAAGTTTAGCGCTATTGAGATCTCCAAGTGCCATAATGATAATTTCTTATACAAAAAAAGACGAGTAACCAATGGGGATGGTCACTCGCCAAATAAAACATTGACTTGTATTTCACGCAGAATATAACATAACTAACTCACAAAGTCAAGTATCAGCACACAAATTGTTTTAGATATCCATAATATACACTTTATTGTAAAGAATACAGTACTCTTTATGTATTGTTTATTGGGCGTTTCACGGGAAACATTATATAACTACTTCAAAATATGCTCTCCCGGCGGCAGTAAGATCGTACAGTCTGATGTCGGGCTTGCCAGATGTCGATCTTATAAGGCCCAATTTCACCATGTTTGAGCATTTAATCTCTGGGTATCCCGATAGTTTAGCAACGTCCTTCCACGCCATTTCACCTTTGCAGTAAAGTACTTGGAGGCATGCAAGTTCTTGCGGATATAGCTTGTAACTAATTGTGTTCCTTGTTTACTCCAGTTCCCTGCAAGCGTTGAAGGAATTGCATACAGTCCCAACACCAGGCTTCTTCGTGGTCGTCATATGTAATCGTATACCGAGGAACATTCGATGAGACAGCGCTTCTATTCGTCCCGTGCATGCGTTGCCGAAATGGGCTATTGCATTCGTAGTAGCCGTCATCTTTGCAATCTTCAGAACGGGAGATCATCTTCTTCTGCCGGTTCGAGATCTAAAACTTCCGCTTCTTGTTGCGGTTCCGAGTGGTCGTATTCCGTAAATCGGGTGAGGCTCCCGTCGTAGCGCAGGGCAGCGCATCCGGTCGGGCCGTTGCGATTCTTCTGGACGGACACCTCCACGGCCGTTGCCACGTCATACGACTTCCCGGCGATTTCGACTGCCTGGTATTTTTTCGCAAATTTCTTGTCTATGGCGCAGTAATAAGCAGGCCGCCAAATCATCATCACAACGTCTGCATCTTGTTCGAGTCCGCCGCTGTCGCGGAGATCCGACATCATTGGACGGTAGTCTCCGCCTCGTTCTTCCGGCTTCCTGCTGAGTTGGGATATTCCGCAGAGGTGAATTCCGACATCCTTTGCAATAACTTTGAGCATTTGCGACCAATATGATACTTGGTCAGTTCTTCCTTTGATCTTTTCATCTGGCTTAATAAGCCCTATGTGGTCAACAATCAGCATGTCGATTCCATATTCCCATTTCCATTGCAGCGCCTTCATGTAAATCGCATCAATCGTTATGTTGGCGTTGTCGTCAAAAAACATTGGGAGAGACGATATGATTCCTCGGCTGCTCTCTATCCTTGGGAAGTCCGCCTTGCCGAGCGGTGTCCGTGTTCGGAGCACGTTTAGAGGAATGCCTGTACCTTCAGAAATTAAACGCATGCCAATATCGCTGTTCGTCATTTCAAGAGACAGTGTCCCCACCTTCCATCCTGCCATCGCCGCATTTTTTGCGAGTTTGATTGCGAATGCGGATTTCCCCTGTGATGGACGCGCTGCAATGTAGGACAATTCTCGGATTCTGAGACCGAGGAGGAGGTCATCAAGATGCCCGAATCCTGTAGGAATGCCGTCATATGATCTCTTGCTCGATCTAACGTCATGGATGCTCTTGCTTGCCAGGGTCATCATCTCGGATGCGTTCAGAGATGGAGACTTCTGGCTGTGCGACATCATTCCCACCAGGGCGCGCTGATGATCGCGAATAATGTCGTCCGATTTTGCCCCTGATGTCTCGGCCTTTTGCTTTGCATCAGATGTCAGCGTGACAATCCTTCTGAGATTTGACTTCTCTCTGATGACCTTCGCATAATGTTCGATGTTTGCAGAACTCGGGCTGTATTCTACCAATTCTGCAAGCGCAACATTCCCGCCGACATAATCCAGCTTATTGATTTTCCTCAGATTATCGGAAATCGTAACAATGTCCGACGATTCCCCGCGAAGGCATGTGTCTTTTATAACACGGAACAGGGTCGCATATTTGCCATTAAACAGGCACGTTTCGTCGATTATGTCATGGACGCGAACATATGCTTTGGGATCGAGCATAAGAGCACCGATTAGCGCTCTTTCAACATCGGGCGAGGACGGTGACGTCATTCCAAGTCGCCCTTAATCATTTTCGCAAGAGCGTCTGACGCGCCGGCATATCGAAGTTGCTGCGCGCTGATGATTCTGTGCATCTCCGTTATTCTCTTCATCCCCTTCTTTTTGAGAACGTCAATCATTTTCGACCGAGTAGAAATATACGCATCCTCATTCTTTGCCCATCGTACTCTCTCGCGGAGCAACTCCATAATTACGTCGAAGTCCCTGGGAATGGTGAATTCAGGCGGCTGTGCCGGACGTGGGAGTGCGGACGGTTCGGGAAGCGCTGGTTCATCTTGGAACAACTCTTCAGATTCTTCCCATCTTGGCTTCGTCTCCATGTTTGCCCACTTGAGAATTCTCTGGAAGTTGATCTCTTGCCCTTTGCGTTGCAGGAACGGCCACTCGACAGAGCACTGGAAATAATCTTCGTCTGATCCATGAATCGGCTCTTCTCCGATAAGCCACGGGATCTTCTCCATAGCAGCAATCACAACGTCGGTGTTCCAGAACTTGTCGTTGTAAATTATCGGCTCCATCCGCTGAATGAGTTCGAGGCTGATCCCGTTTTTGACTTGCGGGACGCGCATATTTTTGTAGCGCTTCGCAAGTTGGCAATACTTGAGAACATAGGTTTGAACGGGCGTGTCCATTTGATTGATCGTGAGATACTTTGGACGCCTATCGCTTATTAAGTTCTTTCGTTCGGCCCTCGCCTCGCTGTCTGGAAATCCCAATCCGAGAACGCCACGCCTGACTCTTTCGTTGTGCAGGCTTTTGATCTGCGGATTTGTTGACAGCCAATCGAGCCACACCAGGTCTTTAGTTGTGAACCCGGATTCAAACAGAGCATCGCGCAATTTCGTAGGGGCACCCTCAAACCAGCACATCTTTGCCAAGATGTCCAGATCGGACGAGTCGATCCTCCCCGTATCCATCGCCACTTTCATTAGAAATCTTCGGCATCCGCAATATAATGCGAAGGTGTCTTTCTCTGACATTTTGAGAATAGTCGAGAGACGTAGAAGCCGTGGATCTCCAACTATTTCTGTTGGGACGGTGAATACGGGGAAGCACTCTATCTTCGGCCGTCCGCTTGATCTAAATTCTGACATCAGACCTTGAATTTCGTTTGATTCTTCGGAGTTTTCTGCTCGACTTCCGTCATCGAATAGAACGCTAGGACGCGCGCCGACTGGAGCTTTGTCAAGAATGGTTTTGCCACGCCATCGGGGAAGCTGTGCATGTTACGCTCGGTTATGTCAATCAAGTCATCAAGCGCAAATAGGACGGCGGACATATTGAACGCCGGGCGGCATGGATCGGACGATACTTCTTCATTGCGGAAGGTTGTTTCTTCGTTGACCGCGTCGATCTTGGCCGCTAATTCATCGGCAGAAAGGCGCTCGCCGGATTCGTCGTCGAGGATGATCGTATCGTCTGTTGCGATGAATCCAGGGAGTAGTCGTTCGCCCTCGCTCTTCTTATATCCGGTCTCCGCAAAGAAGGTGAACCCAATGATGTTGAGTGCTTCCTGATCGGTTACTTCGACTCCGTCTTCGTTCCACATGGTCATTGCGACGTTGTACGGAGTGGTGGTATATTCTCTTGAGTTTCCTGATTCGCAGACCTGGGTATAGACAAGTGACTCCCCTGAAATTTCCGGTTCTCCGTAGAGCTTTAGCAGATAAGCGGCGATTGCATTAGCAACGCGAGCGCGGGGTCCGTCATCCTGCGCCTCGTCCGGTTGCGTGTTTTCGTCTTGAACTGTTCCGTCTGTCATAGCGTTTTTCTTTCTTCGATTAATAGTTGGTGGATTTTGGGGTCAAGGGTTCCGACGAGATCAATGAATCGTTCACCCGACTGCGTTGTGAAATGCGCAAGCAGAGCCTCGGCAGTCGAGAATAGCTTCGTCTCGATGCACTCGAAAGTTACCTTAAGATAGTAGAACGCCTGCCGTGCCGTCACCCGTGCAGCTTGCTCACGTATGTAGTCAGGCAGCTTGGATTTGAATTTCTGAGTGGCTCGAATCCGATTTTCCATACGCTTTGGATTCAGATTCAGAGATACCGGCTGTCCGTGGTAAACAAAATAGATGATTATCTCGCCCGTCTTGAGATTCTCTGGGAACGAGATATTATCGCAACCGTGCTTAATGAACAGTTGTCGAATATCACCGAGCGTTCTTTGTACCGGCACTATAGTCGTAACCCACGCGGGGTCTTTTGAACTCATGGCAGTACGTTCGCGATCATGAGTCCGCGAACTGCAAAATGTTCTGCCGTGGACAGAATGTGGATTCCCTTTTGGGACAGATAATAGAATTGAACCGGTTCGGACCCGTCCGGCTCCAATTTTTCAACTGGATCGTATTCGCTCAAAACGCTGTGGTCAATGAGACCCTTGATGCAGATTTCGGCTACATCTTCCGTTGTGTTGGCGACCTTGACAGCATACGCGATGATCTGCTCCCGCGTTGCCATCTTTATGCGCCTGGATTCGCCCGTCTTTGCAAGCATGCCGATGATCGCAATTTCAACTTGCGACATTTCGCGGTGAAGGATTGTTGACGGGTTGTAATCCTTGCGCAACCGTTCCCAATTCCGCGGTGTGGTGAATGTGCTTTTTTCGTCTGTTTTCATTGCTGT
>LCPA01000031.1 GCA_001003385.1 Microgenomates group bacterium GW2011_GWF2_47_9
AGATGGCAACAGCCGCTTCCATGAATTGGGTAGTTTCAGCGCTCCACAAGGGTGTTGTTAGTTACGTTGACGCCGAAAAAATCGTTATTGACCTTGACAAATCAGAGCTCGATAAAGCCGCCAAGTACCACAAAGAAAATTTCTCTTCTCACATCGCCTACGAAAAAGGCAAAGAAATCTACACTCTCACCAAATTCTATCGGACAGCTCAGTCAACATGCTACAACCAAAAACCGGTTGTTCTGTCAGGTGATAAGGTTAATCCAGGCGACATCCTAATAGATGGCCCTGCCTCCGATAACGGCGAACTATCTCTAGGTCGAAACCTCGTAATAGCCTACGCCTCGTTTATGGGTTTGGGTTACGAAGACGCGATCATTATCTCCGACCGCCTTGTCACCGAAGACGTTTTGACGAGTATTCACATTAATGAATATGAAGCCGCCGTCATGGATACCAAACTCGGGGAAGAAGAGTTAACTCGCGACATCCCCAATGTCTCTGAGAGTGACCTTCGCAATTTGGGTGACGACGGAATTGTTGTAATCGGCGCCGAAGTAAGACCGGGCGACATCTTGGTTGGCAAAATCGCCCCCAAAGGCGAAACCGAACTCACCGCCGAGGAGCGTCTTCTCCGCGCCATTTTTGGCGAAAAAGCCCGCGAAGTCAGAGACACCTCCCTCAAAATGCCAAACGGCGAATCAGGGACTGTCATTGATGTTAGTATCCTTGATCGCGAAGAGGGGGACGAACTTGATCCTGGTGTCCTAAAAACCGTCAAAGTAAAAGTAGCTCAGCTTCGCAAGGTTACGGTCGGCGATAAGTTGGCGGGTCGTCATGGTAATAAAGGCGTCATTTCCCGCATTGTCCCGTCCGCGGACATGCCCTACCTTGAAGATGGTACCCCCGTAGACATCATTATCTCGCCTCTCTCTGTTCTGGCCCGTATGAACCTAGGTCAGCTACTTGAAGCTCATCTAGGCTGGGCGGCTAGTAAGTTAGGCTACAAAGTTGCTCTCCCCGTTTTCGAACACCTTTCCGAAAAAGTCATCGAAACAGAGCTCGTCAAGGCAGGGCTCCCCATAAATGGGAAGACTCTCCTCTATGATGGGCGTACCGGACTTTCCTTCGACAAACCAACCACGGTTGGTATTGGCTACATCATGAAACTCAGTCACATGGTCGAAGACAAGACCCATGCTCGCTCAACAGGACCCTACTCTCTAGTAACCCAGCAACCACTTGGCGGTAAAGCACAGATGGGTGGACAGCGTTTGGGAGAAATGGAAGTTTGGGCACTCGAAGCACACAAAGCCGCCCACATCCTCCAAGAGATGTTAACTATCAAATCAGATGACATTGTTGGTCGTGCCAAAGCCTTTGAAGCCATCGTTAAGGGCGTGCCTATCCCAGAATCGACGGTACCCGAATCATTCAAAGTACTCCTGAAAGAATTAAACTCTCTAGGCCTCGACATCATTCCAGTTGAACCTCAAGAAGTGCTAGTCGTCGAGGAGACCGTCGACGAAGCGGCAAGTCCCGTGGACGACTCGACTGTCGTAACAGACGACGCCACAGAGATAGCCGAAGACGATCCTAATGACTCTGAGGGTGACCTCGAGGAGTTAGAAGGTCCATCTGAAAAAGAACTGGAAAAAGTAGAAATTGCAGGTACTCTAACAGAGGAGAAATAATCTATATGATCAAAAACATTTTAGACTTCAAAGGTTTGCGCATTCAATTAGCTTCTCCCGATACTGTCAGAGGATGGTCGCATGGAGAGGTTTTAAAGCCAGAGACGATCAACTATCGTACTCTAAAACCAGAAAAAGATGGCTTGTTTTGTGAGCGGATCTTCGGCCCAACCAAAGACTACGAATGTTACTGCGGTAAATATAAGCGCATTAGATATCGTGGAATCGTTTGTGACAAGTGTGGTGTAGAAGTTACCCAAAGCCGCGTTCGTCGTGAACGCATGGGCCACATCAATCTTTCAGCTCCTACTGCTCACATCTGGTACTTTAAAGGTGCACCTTCCAAACTCTCGCTTCTAACAAATATCCCCCCCAAATCTCTCTCCGCCGTCATCTATTTTTCCAAGTACTTAGTCTTGAGTATTGATAAGTCCGCTAAAGCTGAAGTTATTGAATCTCTTGCGAAAAGCAAAGCAGAGTCGCTTCAAGGACTTGAGGACAAAGCCAAAGAGGAAATGGAAAAGCTAAAGGTAAGTCTTGAGAGTAAATTGGAGGGGATAGCAGAAGAAAAACTCGAAAAATCTGAACAGGCCATGGCTCTTGAAAGTGCTAAACTCGAAGTCAAACGACAGATCGAAACTATCCGCGAACACCTAATTCTAGACAAAGATTCAACCGAGGAAATCTACAAAACCGTCACTCAGATGGCAAAAAGAGCAACAGCTGGCGCGGTCATGTCCGAAGAAGAATACCTTAAGCTAGAAGAATACTCGGCTACCTCACATCTTCGAGTCGGGATGGGTGCTGAGGCGGTCTTAGAATATGTTAATACCATCGATATTCAAAAACTTTCGAAACAACTCAAAGAGGACATGAAATCCGAAGCCTCAGGGCTACGCAAGAGTAAGCTTGCCAAGCGACTCAAAGTCGTCGATGGACTAAAGAACGCCGGCCTCAATCCGTCGTGGATGATCATGAAAGTTCTCCCGGTCTTGCCCCCAGAGCTAAGGCCTATGGTTCAGCTTTCTGGTGGTCGCTTTGCAAGTTCCGACCTCAACGACCTCTATCGCCGGGTAATTAACCGCAACAATCGTCTTCGCCATCTCATCGATCTAGGTGCCCCCGAAATTATCTTACGGAATGAGAAGCGCATGCTCCAAGAAGCTGTTGATTCTCTCATCGATGCCTCTCAGGCCAAGACTACTCGTAGGCGTGCAGTCAAGACTCTGCGCTCTCTCTCTGACATGCTTTCTGGAAAACAAGGCCGTTTCCGCCAAAATCTCCTTGGTAAACGCGTCGACTACTCTGGTCGTTCTGTTATCGTTGTCGGTCCCGAACTCTCACTCGACCAATGTGGTATCCCCAAAGACATGGCTCTTGAAATGTTCAAGCCCTACGTTCTTCGAGAGCTTATCGAAGGGGGGATTGCCCCCAACGTCAAGTCAGCAAAACACGCTATCGAAAGACGCGATCCAGAAGTTTTTGACATCTTAGAGCGTATCACCAAAAATCACCCCGTACTCCTAAACCGCGCCCCCACGCTCCACAAGTTAGGTATCCAAGCCTTTTATCCTGTTCTAATTGAGGGCAATGCCATCAAGCTTCATCCCTGTGTCTGTGCAGGGTACAATGCTGACTTTGACGGCGACCAAATGGCTATCCACGTCCCGCTCTCAGAAACAGCCACCAAAGAAGCCGAGAGCAAAATGATGGCCAAAAACAATCTCTTAAAACCCGCCAACGGTAGTCCGATTACCGTCCCCAACAAAGAAATGGCCTTGGGGTGCTACTACCTTACGAGCTTTGACCCAGAAATCAAAGAGCACAGCACCATTTTTGCAAGCGATCACGAAGCTCACGCGGCTTACGAAAATGGTTCAATTGCCCTGCGCCAACCCATTTCTCTGAGGATGGGAGGCAAAATCATCGTTACTAGTATCGGTCGAGTTATTTTCAACTCATTATTACCCCAAGAACTAGGGTTTATGAATGAAAGTATCAACGCCAAAAAAATCACCGATATCATCCGTGATTCTATTCGGCTTTTCGATAACGACGCCACCGCAAAGCTTGTTGACGACATTAAGGCAGTAGGGTTTGAATATCTAACCATTTCAGGTCTATCTGTTGCCGTTGCTGACAACATTATGATTCATGACAAAGACCGCATGATCAAAGAGGCCGATTCCAAGGTGAACGAGATCCTGGAAACCTTTAATCAGGGATTAATTACCGAAGAAGAGAAACGACGCTTGTCCTTCGAGGTCTGGATGGATACTACCGAAAAAATCGCGACCACTACCTGGGAGAAATTTGAAGAGACCAATGCCGTCAAAATAATTATTGACTCAGGTGGAACCCGCGCCTCCCGTGACCAAGTCAAACAACTTTCGGCTATGCGTGGACTCGTGGTTGATCCCTTGGGCAAGATCGTTGAGATGCCTACAAAAAGTAACTTCCGCGAAGGTCTCTCGATTTTTGAGTACGTTACCTCCAGTCGTGGTTCCCGCAAGGGTTTGACAGACTCAGCCCTCAAAACTGCCGATGCCGGCTACCTTACTCGAAGGTTAGTAGACGTCTCTCATACTGCAATTATTAGAGAAGAAGACTGCGGTACCGAAGAAACCTTAGAAATTACAACCGAAGGCTTTCGGGGCAAACAGATCGCCAAGCGGATCTTGGGGAGAGTTTCTGGAAAAACTATCAAAGACCCGAAAACTAAAGCCACAATTGTCAAAAAAGGCGAGATCATCGACGACTTTATGGCCGATCACATTGTGTCTTCAAAAATCCCCTCCGTTTTGGTCCGTTCCCCTCTCACTTGTCACTCCCGCTATGGCCTATGTGCTCAGTGTTATGGTTGGGACTTTGGTACTCGCAAACTCGTGAGTATCGGATCGCCCGCCGGGGTAGTCGCCGCTCAATCAATCGGTGAACCTGGTACTCAGCTCACCATGCGGGTCAAACACACGGGTGGTATTGTTGGTTTGGACGTTACTCAGGGATTGCCCCGTGTCGAAGAATTATTTGAGGCGCGTACACCCAAAATTATCGCTCCACTTGCCACAATTTCCGGCAAGGTCTCGGTTGAGGAAACGGCAGACGGAAACAAAGTAAAAATCACAAGCACAGACAATAAAGAAATCTTCGAAGAACACTTTGTTCCCGCCACTCTGACTTTAACCATCAAAGACAAAGATCTTGTGGGTGCGGGTACTGCCCTGGCCGCCGGCCCCCAAAGTGTTCAAGAAATCCTCAAAGTTAAAGGTCTGCGTCCCGCACAAGAATACGTCATTGAAGAAGTTCAAAATGTCTACGAATCCCAAGGCATCCCCATTTCTGACAAGCATTTTGAAGTAATCGTGCGCGAAATGAGTGGTAAGGTCAAGTTAGAAGAATCGGGCGACACGAGCATGATTCCAGGCGAAATAATTGATCGTTTTGCCTTCGAAACCAAAAACGAAGCTACTCTTGCCGAGGGCGGCGAGCCAGCCACAGCCTCCGCAACCCTCCTGGGGATCACTCGCTCCGCACTACATACCGAAAGCTGGCTGTCTGCCTCTTCCTTCGAGCAGACAACCAATGTTCTCTCTGAAGCCGCGCTCGAGGGCAAAGAAGACATGTTACTAGGTCTTAAAGAGAATGTCATTATCGGCCGTCTGATCCCAACTGACCCAGAAAGGGTTGCCGTTAAGACTTCTGGGTCGGATACCCATATGGTACAATAACAAGCCTGAAAGGATAACTAAAAAAAATATGCCAACCGTCAACCAATTGGTTCGAAAGGGCCGTAAAACCCAAAGTCAGAAAGTCAAAGCAGTCGCCCTTCGTCGTGGTTATAACGCAACCAAACGCAAAATGGTCGAATATCCATCCCCTCAAAAACGTGGCGTTTGTGTCATTGTTAAAACCATGACCCCCAAAAAGCCAAACTCAGCTTTGCGAAAGGTCGCTCGTGTCCGCCTGAGCAACAAACAAGAAGTGACAGCCTATATCATGGGCGAAGGCCACAACCTAGCGGAACACTCGGTTGTTTTAGTCCGAGGTGGTCGTGTCCGTGACCTTCCTGGTGTAAAATACCATATTGTTCGCGGTAAATACGACACGGCTGGAGTCGTTGATCGCAAATCATCTCGCTCCAAATACGGTACCAAGAGACCAAAATAAATATTCTAGGAAAAAATTATGCGCGCAAAAAAACCCAACAATCCAAAAGCTAGTCCTGATTACAAATACAACTCGCTTGAAGTTTCAAAATTGATTAACCGTGTAATGCAAGAGGGCAAAAAGAGTGTCGCGGAACGACACGTCTACAAAGCCTTTGATCTCATCGAAAAAGAAACAAAGCAAAAAGGATTTGACGTCTTTCTTCTCGCTCTTGGCAACATCAAGCCCAAAACCGCCATTCCGCAGCGCAGCGAGATAACAAAAGGGCTCCGGGTGTTGATCGTCTTAAAGCAGGATCAGGGCACAGGCCGGCTGACCGAAGGGTTCGTGCAGGACATTCTGACCGAGTGCAAGGCGGCGGGGATCGAGGCGCCGTCGCGCCCCGCGGAGCCGGAGCCCAGTGTAGAAATGGAAATGCCCGTCGGCAAGCTGCGGCGCGAGCGGAATTGGGCGCGGCTCATATCGCTAGCATTGTTCATCATTCTGATCGTTGCCATCGCCGCGATCCATGTTGTTCCGCTTGACGTCGCGCCTTACGAAAAGGCGGCACAGGAGCGGTTCGGCGAACCGGTGAGGAGCCTCGACCGCATCGAAGAACTGCTCGCCGGCTGCGATCTGCTACTGGTCATCGGCACCTCCGCGGGTGTCTATCCGGCCGCCGGCCTGCCCGGGCTGGTCAAAGGACAGGGC
>LCPA01000032.1:0-438 GCA_001003385.1 Microgenomates group bacterium GW2011_GWF2_47_9
CAAATACGGCCACGGGATCAAATCGCTCTTGCAAAACCGAGTCCGCCCAGTCCGCTTGGACGGCAAAATTTTCACTCTCTCAGCCAGCAATCTCGCCAAGTGGCGACTTTGGTGGAGACTGGTTACTGTCGAGCATGGGATTGTCTTCTGGGGGGTGGGCTTACTGACTATCATTATGCTTGCCGTCCTCTCTGCCTCCTCCGCCCAAGGATTAAATTCGCAAGGAGGGTTAGAGTTTCTCTTCAACGAAGCAAAAATGATCGGTTTAGCTACTTGGCCTTTTGTAGGATCGCTCTTCCTTGTTGTTGGGGCGCTTATGCTTTTTACGACCCAACTCGGCGTGCTCGAATCAGCAACTCGTATCACCTCCGAAAATTTTCTCCTTGCCCGTCACTCTCCCCACGAGCCCGTTCAAGCGTCCTACACCTTCTATGTTTT
>LCPA01000032.1:549-6983 GCA_001003385.1 Microgenomates group bacterium GW2011_GWF2_47_9
CTTAACGCCGCGGCAATGGGGATTGCCTTCCCGCTCATCTTATTCCTCAATCGCCGCTTGCCTAGCTTCATTAGACCCTCTCCTCTAAGACAGCTCATTTTAATCACCGCCTTCTCTTTCTTCGCATACTTTGTTTACGAAACAATAAGAACCGCTCATTGGTACTAAAAGTTATGGCCGTCAAAGTCAGAAAAACCAATGGTGAGCTAGAGCTATATAGCGAATCCAAAATCCGCGCCTCCGCCCAACGGGTCGGGGTGCCAAAATCGCTCCTACCCGACATGCTTGCCGAAATTCGCTCCAAACTATACGATACTATCCCGACTAGCGAGATCTTCTCAATCATCAAAAATTATCTCTCCCGTTCGGACTCTCCATATCTGGCAATCAAATACAACCTTAAAGCGGCTCTTTCCGAACTCGGTCCCTCCGGTTACCCCTTTGAGCAATACGTCGCCCGCCTTCTCACCGCCCAAGGTTACAAAACCACGACCAACCGGATCCTTCGCGGCAAATGTGTCTCGCATGAAGTCGACGTCTTGGCCGTCAAAGAAGGCACAACCTATTTTGTCGAAGCTAAATTTCACCGGAGGATAGAGGAACGTAGTGATGTCAAAGTAGCCCTCTATATTCGAGCTCGCTATGAGGACATTTCCTCACGCTTTGTCGGTCCAACCACGCCATGGATCGTTACTAATACGCGTTTTAGCTCCGACGCCTTAGCCTATGCCAACTGCCGTGATATCAAAATTACCAGCTGGGGGTATCCCAAAGGAGAAGGAATCATGGATATGATCGAGGAAACAGGACTATATCCCTTGACCATGCTCGAATCATTAACTCTTGAAGACAAAAAACTCCTTCTTTCTCACAATCTGGTGGTCTGCCGCGACTTGTTGGGGGAAGATAAAATTTCCTTGCTCCCGGTCGAAAGAAGACAAGTCATCTTAGCGCAAGTAAGGGCCATATGTTCCACAAACTCAGGTTAAATTTTACTTTTAGTAAAATAATTAGCTCCCTAGTTAGTCTCGTTTTTCTCGTCCTTGCCATGCCCTTTTTGGTGGCAAGCTTGAGTGAAATCAAGAAATCCGTTGGTCAGAAAACAGTCCCTGTCCCCGTTGTCGGTACCGGCTCCATGTATCCATCCTTGTTCTGGATCGAAACAGAGGGTGGGCCCGACGATCCCGAGAAAACAGCCATCGAGGAATATCGCACTACTCCTCATATGTATTTACGTTTCAAGGGAATAACGCTGTTTGGCAAAAAGTATCTTACTCGAGACCTTGCGGCAGGTGACATGGTCGCCTTCCAAAACGAGGCCACCCGTAAGATTCTTCTTGAAGAAGGCAAGGACCAAGATTTTGGCTTTATCAAACGCATTATAGCTTTGCCTGGCGATACTATAGAGCTAAGAGATGGTTATGTATATAAAAATGGTGAAATTCTGGCTGAACCATATATTTACCGTCCTCGTAGCACATATGGCGAATCTTTTCTCCCCGATTGTCAAAAACTTGTGATTCCCCCAAATAAATATTTTGTCCTCGGTGACAATCGCAAGGTTTCCTCGGATTCTCGAGGACCGCTCGGGCTTATCGACGGGTCTGATGTTACTTTTGTTTTGCCCTACGAGGAGCAAACGCCCTATCAGTCGCTTTGGCGCGACCCCAAAGACGACGATAAAGATCAGGGTACCCCATCTCTTAACGTGGCCGAGTTTTATACGCTCCTTAATAGAGCTCGCCAAGAGAAAAACATCCCTGCCCTCAAAAATGTGGGTGCTCTTTCCAATTCAAGTCGCCTGCGCGCCAATGATTCGTCCTCCAGCCTAGAGACTGCCCTTACCCGGGCGGGGTATAACAATATTTTGTCCGGCGAATTTGTTTCGCGTGGACACTTCAATGCACAGGAGCTGTTGGAAAACCTCCTCTATTTCCCGAGCACCTACAAACAGATCATGAGTCCCGACTATCAGGAAATAGGGGTTACATCTCTAAACAAAGAGGTAAATGGCTGTCCCAGCGAAATTGTCGTTGGCCACCTGGGTGGATATATTCCCGCTAGTTATGACAAACACGCCATTGAAAACTGGGAAAGCCTCATTTCCAATCTAGATTCAGTCATTCCATCCTGGGAAAAAGCCAAAGATTATCCCGGTATCGACCAAGACAAGCTTGGGAGGTTACTCACAATCCTTGCCGAGAGGCGCTCCCTTGCAGTAGAAGTAGTAGATACCATGAAAGCTAAAAAGTGGCTAAGTGATGAGTTAGAGGCTAGAATTACCGCTGACCAGACCCTGGCTGACGAAGCCAGTCTCCTGGTCGAAGAACTAAACAAAGAATAATTTTTATGACCATGAAACTACGTAGTACACTAGGCTTGTTCTTACTAAGTTATTTTAGATTTTTTGCCAAACTCCAGCTTCGGAAAAACAGGCGGGCAATTACAATTGGCATAACAGGCTCCTACGGAAAAACGTCGGCCCGTCTCGCGCTTTACACCATTCTCTCTTCCCGCGCCCGGGTAAAACATTCTCGTCATGCCAACTCAGAGACAGGACTTCCTCTCAATATTTTAGGGCTTCAGGCACATACTTATTCTTCTCTCGATTGGCTGAGGTTAGCTTTGTTTGCCCCTCTTAAGCTTTTGACCAACTGGGAAAAATATGACTACTACATTGCCGAAATGGGCGTGGATAGCCCGCTCCCACCCAAAAATATGCAGTACCTTCTCACTATCCTAAGACCCGAGGTAGGGATTATCTTAAATGCCGCTCCGGTCCATACCCAAGCCTTTGATTCTCTAGTTTTGGACCGCGAACCCGCGCGCAAACTAGCCAAACTAACATCTGCAATAGCCCGGGAAAAGTTTAAGCTCGCCCTTTCTGTGGACAGTAAAGGCCTTGTTGTCGCTCCTATAGGTCAAAAAGAATTTGCAGAGTATTTTGCAAAGGTACAGGCCAGATTACTTACTTTTGGCAAGTCCTCCTCAGCTACCCTGCGGATCATTAGTTCTCATTTGAGTGTCAAAGGCTATCTCACAAAATTCAGCTATCAAGGAAATATATATAGTCTGGCCTTAAAAGATATCGCCCCCCCCGGATTTTCGGATACACTACTTGCCTGTGTCCTCACAGCCGCCGGCCTCGGTGTCCCTGTTTCCCATTCATTAAACGCCCTTTCTGACTATCGTCCGCCCAAGGGTAGAATGAGGCTGTTTTCAGGCAAAAACGATAGTCATATCATCGACTCTTCCTACAATGCCAATCCAGCGACAATGCTAGAGGCACTAAAAGTCTTACATCAACTCGCGGGGCGCAAACGCAAAATTGCCGTCTTGGGCGATATGCAGGAGCTAGGTACCTTGTCGAAGTCTTCCCACAAGGCGTTAGCAAGCCAGATTGTCAAATATGCCGATCAGGCGATTCTATATGGGGAAGAAACCACCAAACATACGTTTCCCCTGCTCGAAAAGATGAACTTTCCTGTCCGCCATTTTACCGACTTCCCATCTCTCGCCAAAGAACTTAGTTTGCTATCAAAGCCTGGGAGCTGGTTTTTGGTCAAGGGTTCGCAGAACAAGATTTACTTAGAGCGCGCCGTCGAGGTGTTACTAAAGGATAAAAAAGACATTGCCAATCTTTGCCGCCGGGGAAAGTATTGGGATCGCCGTCGCAAGTAGCTATTTTCTCAAGTTTGTGGTATACTGAGACTCATTAAGGATTAGTTTTGAAAGGATTCGCTATGACTACAATCAAACACAAACGAATCGAATTACCCGATCTCCCTTACAATTACGACGCCCTCGAGCCTGTTATTAGTAAAGAAATTATGACGCTTCACCATACTCGCCATCACTTAAGCTACGTCACGGGCGCCAATGCCGCCATGGACAAACTCGAGAAAATGCGCGAAGGTTTGGGACTAGAACTAGATTACAAGGCCACTCTTAGAGATCTCTCTTTCCATTTGTCTGGACACAAGCTCCATAGCATCTTCTGGACCAACATGAAAAAACCCGAGAAAAAGAATATACCCTCTGGCGCCATCCTTGAGAAACTCGAAGAGCAATTCGGCTCGTTCGAGGCGTTTCAGGCAGAGTTTGCCGCCGCCGCCAAATCAGTCGAAGGCTCCGGTTGGGCTATTTTAGCAAAAGACAACGAAGATCTCCATGTCTTAGAGATTCAAAACCACAACCTTTTAGGGGCGGTAGGAGTCAATCCTATTTTGGTACTCGACGTTTGGGAACACGCCTATTATCTCGACTACCAAAACGACCGTGGCAAATACGTCGACGCCTTTTGGCAAGTCGTAAATTGGGGAGATGTCACAGCCCGTCTCGCACGATAATTCTGTTGGTATTGGGCCTTTACAAAGATAGTTCTAGTCTTGTAACATTGTATAAGTAACAAGAGGAGGAACTATGCCCGATGACCAAGTTTACACTTTAGACGATTACGCCGAGACCCTCATTAGAGATAAAAATTACCAAACTCTCACTCAGGACATGCATGTCGAACTCAAGAAAGATATCTTAAGGAGGGTTCAGGATTTCATGATCTCTAGAGTAATCACCAAGTTATCAGATGATCAGGTTAAGGAAATGAACATGCTACTAGATACAGACCCTACAGACCAACAAGTGCAAGATTTCGTTTCCAGTTCTCTCAATAACTCCTCCGAGTTCATAAGCGATACTCTCTTCGAATTTAGGCAAACATATTTAGGTTTAATCTAACAATATGTCCGAAAATTCTAACTCACCCTCCTCCTACGAATATTCGGGTAATGCAGAGTCAGCTAGATTAGACTCTTTTGCTAATCGGATCGTTTATAAACCAAACATCGACGGCAAACATCCACTCCAAAATCTGCTTGAGCAAATTAAACTCTATAATGGGGACGGTAAAAGCCAGGCCGAGAAGTTTATCCTTTCGATTGCAAAAAATAATGACCGTACAACCCTCCAAGTTTGGGGTAAGCCCGAACACGACGGAGATCATGCGACCCACATCGTTGAACTAGACTTTGAGGGCGCAGACCCAGAAATCCGCACCAATAGTCACGATTTAGCGATTAAGTCGCTAGAAGAATTGTCCTTGGAGCTAGCCCCCCTAAAGAGTGAACTTGATACCCTGAGAGGACTTATTGGTGAGAAAACATTAGACGCAATCTGGCAAGATTTGAATATTAAAAAACAACAATCGACAGAAAATGCTCTTCCACAACCCAAAGAACAAAAACTACTAACCGTAGATCACAGATTCGACACCACCCCACGCCTAACTGCCGAGCCGACCCGCCCTCTACTAACTATTAACAAAAAAGTCGGTCGTCTTGAAAAATTCCAAGCTTCAGTCGTTAGCGCACTTGGGAGTCACGGAGGTGAGCTCACCTATATCGATGCTTACGGTAAAGAAGTTACAACCAAAGTAGGCTCCAAAGATATTATCGAGCAGGCCGCGGAGCGATATGCCCATCTCAAAAAGTCCAAAACCCAAGAACAACGTGAAGGGAATATTAGCAAAAAAACCCTCAACTTTTTAGATTCTGTTTGGCGCGGCACCATGACCAGCAGAATCCACGAAGTCAAAGAAAAGTATCATGCCGTTGAACTCATGGCCGCCGCCGGAGTAGAGACCGGGATTACTGCCGAGTTTGACGCCGAGATCGATAAACGGGCCAGGAAAAGGATAGAGGAAAAGAGATCTGCCAAAAAACTTGGTAAGTTTTGGGGTACGCTTAGGGATTTTGGCAACGAATTTGTCGGCAGAGAAAAGGATCTCCATCGTGAAAAAGTAGCTGTCGTCAGAGAACTAAGGTCGCGATACCGCGCTAATCCAGCCGAAGACGATAACCCACTTTCCGCACTCATACACAGAGATATGCGTGCCCGCCAGGCGTTTGCCGAGAATATTGAGAACTCCCCGATCGATTTCTTACACCAAGGGGATATCAAAACTTTCGAAGCTATACCCATAGCCGAAGACTCTGACGTAGCCAAGTTTATCAAAGAGCACGTACTCATGCGCATCAAAGACGATATTATTGGTAAAGCCGAGACAGGGAAGTACGACGGTAAAATTAGTGCCCCCCTCAAAGCTCACCTTGACGAAGAAATTCAAAACTTCTTTTATAGCGACGCTTTCGAAAAATGGCGTAGCTCTCTCGACCCAAAACAGCAAGAAGCACTTCAAAACTCTCTCACCTACGCAAGCACAATCCTTGGTAATGCAGAAACTGCCTTTGTCCCCGCCATATATGACAATTTAGACTTTTACAAGACAGCCGAGGCATTAAATATCAAGATCGAGTTAAACTTAGGTACTGGCCAGTTTGGTCCAGGTGGCGAAATCAAAGCCCCATCTCGATTCTCCAAAGAGCGTACCTCTGCCAATAACGCACTTTATCAAAGAATTCGCGAAAGGGTAAACT
>LCPA01000033.1 GCA_001003385.1 Microgenomates group bacterium GW2011_GWF2_47_9
GAGCTGACGGCGGAGCCGGTTGTGAGCGGGGTGACGACTAAAAAGGCGACAGTAGCATGGAGCACAAATCGCACAAGCGACTCTAAGATTGCGTATGGGACGGCAAGTGGTGATTATCTAGATGAGGAAGTGGGGAATTCTTCCCATGTGACCAATCATCAACTGGTGATTACCAACTTGGCGCCTGGAACAAACTATTATTATGTCACTAAATGGACAGATGAGGATGGGAATTTGGGAGTGAGTGACGAGATGACGTTTGCGACGGAGCCGGCCCCGGCGGCGAGCGAGGTGTCGGCAGTCAATATTAGTCTAGATAGTGTAATTTTGCAGTTTACTTCGATTGGGGCTTCGAAAGCAAAAGTTGTGTATGGCAAAAGTACTGATTTTGGGGGAGTGAAAGAGATGGGGATATCCAGCTTGAAATCGACTTATTCGGTCCAACTCACAGGACTGGTTGACGGGACCAAATATTATTACCGGATTGACCTGTTAGACAGCGAAGGGGCGGAGTATCCTGGCGACACTTATTCGTTTGAGACGCTTCCGAGGCCGAAGATTAGCGGAGTCAAGCTCCAGCAAGTCAAGGGAACTGCGTCGGGGACGGTTCTTGTGACATGGAGTACCAATACACCTGTGTCTTCGATTGCGACGTATTATCCTTCAGCCAACCCTTCGGCGGCTCAGGACAATATTGACGTAAAGTTGATAACCGCACACCGAGCTTTGATTTCGGGATTACTCCCCAACACAAGTTACTCGCTGGTTGTAAAAGGGAGAGATAAGGTGGGGAATGAGGCAGTTGGCGAGCTACAGCTTTTTACGACGGCAACTGATACGCGCGCCCCTTCGATAGCGAACCTGAAAGTGGAGCCGGTTATACAGGGAGTGGGGGAAGAGGCAGTCGCACAGCTTGTGGTGAGCTGGGATACGGATGAGATGTCTACGAGTCAGGTGACGTATGGCGAGGGGTCGGCGGGTTCGCTTTCTTCTAAAACTCAGCTAGATAGTAATAAAACCTACAATCACCTAGTTGTGATCCCTAATCTTTCGCCGTCTAAGGTGTATCACCTCAAGGCTTTATCACTTGATCCTGCCAACAACGAGGCGGCCAGTATCGACCGAGTGGTGATTACTCCCAAAGAAACCAAGAGCGCCCTAAACTTGGTGGTGAATAATTTGTCACAGGCATTTGGCTTTTTGGGTGGAATGGCGGGGGAGAAATAAGATGAAACAAACAAAAAAACATAGCGATGTAGTGATGAGCGTAGAACATGTCGACAAAGATTTTCGGGTCGGGACACAGACGGTGAGTGTACTAAAGGATGTTTCAACACAGATTGGTGAGGGAGATTTTTTCGTGATCTTTGGGCCTTCGGGGTCGGGAAAGAGTACACTTTTACACACACTTTTGGGATTGGAACAGCCGACAAGGGGGAAAGTGATCCTGCTTGAGAAAGAATTTTCGGCGATGAACCAGGATGAGGCGGCAGAGTTTCGCAAATCAAGAGTAGGGATGGTATACCAGCAACCGTACTGGATTAAGTCGCTTTCGGTGATTGAAAACGTGGCCTTCCCTTTGTTTTTGCTCGGACAATTGCCGAGCCTTGCATATGGGAGAGCAGGGGAGATGCTCAAAGTAGTGGGGATGGAAGATTGGCGCAATTACTCGCCGACTGAACTGTCGGCAGGTCAACAACAAAGAATTTCACTAGCTCGAGCCTTGATTAATGATCCGGCAATTTTGGTTGCCGACGAGCCGACGGGGAACCTGGATACGCAAAGCGGGGAGGAACTCATGCAGTTACTGGCTGAGCTTAACAAAGATCAGGGACGGACTATCGTGATGGTGACGCACGACCTTGAATATTTGAAGTACGCGACCAGGATGATCAGGGTAGTTGATGGGCGAGTCGAAAATGAGTATGGACAGAAAGAGATTGACAAAATCTTCAAACAAATGGGTGGGAAACGTGGCTCTAGGCGTGTACAAGCCCTTGAGGTTGCCGGTGACACCAAGAATAAACATATCGCAAGTAAGAATGGCAACGTGAAGGTACAAAGGAAGATTTCGCTAGAAAAGGAGAAAAATGCTAAGTGATTTGTTGGATACACAGCTAGATTCGCCAGTTGAACCAGCAATAGCTGAGAAGACAAGTGGACCAAAGCCACTAGAAAAAAAGCATTGGCATTTGCCAAAGTTCACGTTTGACCGCAGTAAAATTAGGAAGTTTTTCTCCAAAGAAACAATTTTGCGTCTTGAGGAAGAGGGGAAAGTTGTCCTGTCACTCTTGAGTTTTTTCGGTCTACTCATGTTGTTTTTGGGAGAGATGTTTTTGAAGGCTCTCGGGAGAGTGAAGGTTCTTAAGGGAGCTTTTGAGTCGACGGAAAAGTTTTGGTCGAGTCGGATGGGGAAAATGAGCGAAAAAATAATCGACCGTTTGGAAAGTAGAGAAGGGGGGGTCAGGCGGAGCTTCCTTATCGCTCTGGCATTTCGAAACATGAAAGCTAAGAAAACGAGATCTTTTGTGACTGTCGGAGGGATGGGAGTAGGCATCGCGGCGATTGTGTTTTTGGTGTCGGTTGGATATGGACTGCAGAACCTAGTAGTTTCAAGGGTGGCGAGGTTGGAGGAACTGAAGATGGCAGACGTGACCCTTGGGCAATCGGCCAACATTAGGATAGATAACGCCGCGGTACAGTCGATAGAGAATATCCCGAACGTGGCGAAGGTTTTGCCGGTGGTTTCGTTGGTTGGGAAGGTGTCGTTTGGAGGAGGAGTATCGGAGAGTGTGGTCCATGGGGTGACGGGGGATTATCTGGCAGGAGCAGGGCTAAACAAGGTAAAAGGAGAATATTTTGAGACGGAGGCAAAGACTGCCCTTTTGCCCGACATTCGGGTTGCAGGAGCGACAACGGTGTGGCAGAGCGAGAACGCAAGAGTAGGCGCAAGAATACGAAATGTCGTCTTTAATATTGAGCCTGAGACATACTTAAGGGTACGCGCCGAGCCAAACACGAAGAGCGAGATCATAGGGTATGTGAGACGGGTCGAGGGAGGTTATGAAGGAGTAGAATATTGGGGAGAGGGGTACGCGGGGAGTGATCGGGGAAGAGAAGGGAAGGATGGGGAAGGGAACGAACTAGGACGATGGATCAAGGCTCCGTATCCAATTTGGGACAAGAAAGGAATCGACGACTACGAGCCCCTCTATGACTCGGAGCGGATACAAGAATGGCGGGAGGGGTATGTAGCGGAACTGGATTTATTGGTTGATGAAGACGCAAGTAGCTATGTAGCGTGGGAGGACGCGACGGATCGTACCCCGAACGTGTTGGGAGAGGCGACTGAGTCAGCGCAAGTGGCAACTGCGTCGGCCAGCCAAATTGCCTCGGATTTACCGAGTCCTGAGGCGACGATTACGGCCACAATTGTCGGCACGGATGAACAGGGAGTGGAGTGGGTGACTCTGGGGGACGAGGCTTCGGGCGCGGGGGCGATTGCGGAGGTGATGATTGTCGACTTGCCAGAGTCCGCGCAAAGACAGGCAGTTGTGAACCGAGCCTTCCTCGAACTATTGGGGGTGGATATAAATGACGCGGTAGGGTCGACCTTTGAGATTGCTTTTGTAATTCTAAATACGCTTAAACCAGACTTGGATCGGCCTGCCGAAAGTTCGCTCGCCAAATATGTAGTCCAAGCCGTAATTGAAGAGGGGAACGCGCCGATTATCTATGTGCCACTTGGCGATATTACCTCGCTTGGGATTAGTAACTATTCGCAGGCAAAGCTAATCGTCAAGGACAAATCGGATCTCGCCAAAGTCCGTCAGCAAGTCGACAACCTTGGATACAAGACAGCGTCGGTGGCGGATACGGTAGCGCAGATTGATAAATTGTTTGGGACGGCGCGGGCGGTCCTTGCCACTTTTGGAATGGTAGCTCTTGCTGTCGCTTCTCTTGGCATGTTTAATACTTTGACTGTGTCTCTCATGGAGCGGACACGAGAAGTGGGGGTAATGAAAGCGATGGGGATGCAGAGCTCGGAGGTTAAGGAGTTGTTTCTAGCTGAGGCTATGGTGATGGGGATATTGGGGGGAATTTTTGGGGTTCTGGCTGGGTGGATCGCCGGGAAAATGCTGGGCGTAATTCTATCGGCGTTTGCGGTTATCAAGGGGGTTGGGTATGTCGACGTCAGTTATATCCCGCCTCTATTTGTGATATTTGTCCTGGTTTTATCATTCGTGGTCGGGGTGGTGACGGGGATATATCCGGCGCGCCGCGCGACCAAGATTAGCGCGCTTGACGCTCTCAGGTACGAATAGACGGTTAAGTTGAGAGGAGCTTTTCCCAGAACCTTAGGATTTGGTCGTTGATTTTGGCGATCAGGTTGAGAAACCAATTTTCCGTGACCGATTGGGGAGAGGGGGGGCGAGCGGAGGAGGTACCAAGGACTGAATCGGCGTCACTAAAAAATACAAGCTGATCGGGACCGGTCGATTCTCCAAGCACCGAGACATTGAAGATTGCTGACTGATCAAAATCATTTTCGGTGGAGATTTTCTCGGGCAAAATAAGATAATTAATTGTCCCAAAATCTTTAAGGACATTAGTGCCTCTTCCGTCGTTAGCAAGGACGATGCTGGTCGGGAGGTACTCGACAGTCGCGATTCCTGGCTCCAAAGCCTTGAGATAGACGGTGCCAAAGAGACCGCGGTCGGAGAAAAACCCTGGGTTGGGGAGGCCGCCTGTGAGCCTGGCATATCCCACCTCGTTGTTAATCTCTTTTTGGATAAAGATATTGGCGAAGGATTCGGCTGTTGAGATTTCCTGGACCGCCAAACGGCGAGGATCAAAACCTAGGTCCACTTGGACGGCGTTTATCGGGGTAGTGAGGCCAACAAGCTCGATTTTGAGAGGGAAAACTTCACCCAGTAGGTACTGACCTTTGGGGGGAATTACAAATTCTGCGGTCTTGGGCGTTGCCGGGATACCTAGTAAGTAGAGGACTTTGGTTTCGAGGTAGACCAGTCCTAGAGAAACAATGGAGATAGTGATGATGGCGAGTGAGTTTCTGACGGCGGAAATGAATGTTTTGGGGTGGGGGGTAGATTTTGTAACCGGAGAATGACAAAAGGGGCAGTTAGCGCCCGGGTTCCAAGCATTACATCCAATACATAGGGTGTATCTGGGCATGATAAGCCACCAGATGGGGTAGGCTAGACCCAGGAAGACACCGAGGAAGGCGAGGATGTGGAGGAGGATCCACGACCCCATAATACTGATCGTGAGGAGATAAAGAAGGCGAAAAGGGTGTCTCATAGTTATCTTATTTATCTATCAGTATAAAATAATAGTATTGATATATCAACTAAATTACAGGTACTATCATTATTTATATCACATATATTGGTATTGCCGTGCCAAGAGTCGACCCAAGTCCTTATGATGGTGCGTAGATCGGATAGGCTTTGGGTTGTGAGTGCGACGACGCCAGCCTCGTTCATGAGGTTGAGAAGTCCAGCAGGGAGGGTGACAAGGGAGCTCACAATGATCGGGAGTGTTGGGGTAGGTGCGGGAGCTGTTGTAGGAGTGGGAGTGGGTGTAGAACCTGGACTAGGGGATGATGGAGAGCTTGTGCTGGGAGAAGGACTCGGGGTGGGGGAGAGACAGAGAAAAGTATCGAATGAACAGGAGATGTCGCAAAATAAAGTCCCCCCTCCGTAGCCGAGAGTGGAGCAAGAATTATTGTTGAGGTCTGTGCCTTCGCAGTCTTCGGCAGGGGTTTCGACAACGAGGTCGCCACAGATATTGGCTTTTGTGGTCGCTGTAATATTAGTCCAGGTTGCGGCGCGGGTCGCGAGCGTTGAGGCTAAAACAAGCATTAAAAGAAACAAAAATTTCATTCATCCTTGGCCTTGGTTTTTGATTTTTTAGCTAGTTTGAAGTCAAGATCGAAGTTGCGTCTAATGAAGGATAATACTAAGCCTACAACTAGCGTAATCGCAATGATGTTACTCCAAGGCTGTGAGTTTCGCCAGAAAGTGAGAAGGCGATAGTAGAGGCCGACAAAGACGTTGGCTGGCGCCACCTCGAAGTATAGTTTGCTCGCGGCCGCGATGCCGATCTTGGTCCCGCCGGCTTTGCCACGGGTCGGGTGTCCTTCGACGAAGGCAAAATATTTGCCGGGTTCGACGCGCAGGGGGATGGCGAGCGTCACCTCGACGTTTTGGGCGCCTGTTGGGTCTAACTCAAACTCGGAAGGCGAAAACTTGAACCAGGTAGGGTCGGGCTTGAGCTCGGTTTGAGTTTCGCGGTGAGAGATCCCTACGCCATAGGTCGTTTTTTCGTCGCCCGTATTGAGGACCGTAAAAATAGGCAAGTTGTAGATCTCGCCAGGATGAAGGATTT
>LCPA01000034.1 GCA_001003385.1 Microgenomates group bacterium GW2011_GWF2_47_9
AACCCGCCAGTCGCGCCTTGTTCTTGCCGGGATCTTTAGCTTCCTTGCTTTCCAGACTTTTCTCAATATCGGAATGAATATCGGGATTGCGCCTGTCACAGGGATTACTCTCCCCCTCATCTCCTCAGGAGGTAGCTCTATTCTCTCGACAGCAATCTGTCTCGGGATTGCCTCCTCTATCTCCCGCAAATCAAAGCTTAGCCCGCTCATTGAAATAAAATAACTCTGCATGTATAATTTCCCCCTGTATGAATAAATATGCAATCATCGACTCCGGCAGTAAACAATACACCGTCGAAGTCGGAGACCTGATTCAAGTTGAGCTACTGGACAACGTTAAGGACAAGGTAACTTTTGAGCAGGTTCTCTTAGTTAGCGACAACGGTAAAACCGAAATCGGCGCACCCTACATCAAGAACCTAGTCGTCCATGGTGAGGTCGTCTCCGCCGAAGAAAAAGCCGACAAAATCCAAGTCTTCCGCTACAAAAGCAAATCCAAATACAGGAAAATGCGCGGACACCGCCAGCGTTACACTAGCATCAAAATTACCGCGATTGGAGAAGACAAGGTCGCCCCTGCCGCCGCTCCTGTCAAGAAAGTGGTTGCTAAAAAAGTAACAGCCAAAAAACCTGTAGTCAAAAAAGTCGCCAAGTAACCAATTTACATCTTCGACTTATGTATTATGCTTTCCTTGGGCATCAGCCTGATCTATCCCGCCTAGAATTAGAGACCCTTGTCGGCGAAACGACACGTATTACCCCTGAGGTAGTTTCCATCGGAGAGGAAGGTCACAACCTAATGGAAAGAGCCGATGATTTAGGGGGCACCACCAAAATTGCCCGTTTCCGTCTCAAGGTAGGGGAGGATAAACTGCTTGAAAATCTTCAAACTTTGATTGAAGAAAGTTCTGCTAAGAACGTCGCAGTCTCCAATTATTCCTCTTTCAAACTAGATCCTAGTAGTCTCTACAAAATGAAAGAAGGGGTTCTGACGGTAAGGAAGGTCCGCTTTGTTAGTTTCGATGACTTTGGGCACGAACTCCTCATGCTTAAAAAAAAGCATGTAGCCGAATTTAACATTATCCCCCTAGAGGATGAGTATATTCTTGCCGAAACAGTTTGGATCTACGACGGCCTTAGCTTTGCCGCGCGCGATCGCAAAAAACCCTACCAAGATATTAAAAGAGGCATGCTCCCTCCCAAGATCGCTCGAATTATGGTCAATCTTGGAACTATGGGCGAAAAGGGTAAAACAATCTATGACCCTTTTTGTGGTACGGGGACCGTTCTCGCCGAGGCCATGATGGTCGCTTGCCGAACCCTTGGAAGCGACCTTGACAGTTTTGCCGTCAAAGGAACGTTAGATAACCTGGAATGGTTAAAAACGAGATACAATTTGGGGACCGAGTATTACGCTAGTGTCGCCGACGCCACCCACCCAGTTTTGACCGAGTTAGTAGATGCAATCGTGACAGAGCCATTGATGGGGCCTCTTATCGACTCTAGGAAGGTCGTCTCCCCGCAAAAAGTTGCAAACATTGCCAAGGGTCTCGACAAGCTATATCGAGGCTCCCTTAAAGCCTGGACAAAAATCCTCAAAAAAGGCGGTCGGGTTGTCATGATCATTCCAGAATTTAGGCTGAAAGATAGGACAATAAAAACAACTCTCGTTGACACAATGAGGTCCCTCGGCTACAATCATATCCTGTCGGTTCCTTACCACAAGCCCAATGCGCTTGTCGTAAGAAACATCACCATATTAGAAAGGGCATAATGTCACACGTAAAATCAGGCGGCGCAACAAGACAACATACAACTCGAAGAGGCAAACGCCTAGGAGTCAAAAAGTATGGGGGTCAGACGGTTAAGACCGGCCAGATCATCATGCGCCAGAACGGTACCAAAGTAAAAGCCGCTCTTGGAGTAGGAGTAGGACGCGACTACACCCTTTTCGCGCTAAAAGACGGAGTTGTCACTTTCTTCAAACGCTTGGGTAAATCTTTTGTTCGCATTAGCTAAGAGTTCCGCTTTTTGATCTATTTTGTCCGCTTTTCACATCCTTTGTTGTCTGCGTGAAAAATGTTATGCTTAAAGCATGATTGACCAAAGCAAGATTACCGAGCTCGAACTAGACCTAATCCAACCCAACCCTCTCCAACCGCGAGGTACTATTCTCCCCAATTCCCTGGCTGATCTTATGGACTCTATCAAAGAGCACGGTGTGCTAGAACCACTTGTCATCGCTCACACCCCCGCAGGGTATCAAATAATCGCCGGTGAACGCCGTTGGCGCGCTAGTAAGGCCTTGGGCCTCAAAAAACTCCCCGTTGTGGTCAAAGAAACGACTCCAAAAGGCATGCTCGAGATGGCCATTGTCGAAAACATCCAACGTACCGATCTAAACCCCGTAGAGAGAGCCAAAGCTTTCTCTCGGCTCATGGGTGAGTTTGGCCTTGCCAACGCCGACATTGCCAAAAGAGTGAGCAAATCTCCCGCCTATGTCAGTAACACCTTAAAATTACTCGAACTCCCCGACGCCCTCAAAGATGGCTTGATTGGCGGCTTGATTACCGAAGGTCACGCCCGCGCCTTGGCCTCGATTAACGACACCAGACTCATGATCGAAGCCTACAAAATAGTTCTGCGGGAAGGTGCAAGTGTCAGGCGTGCCGAAGAAATAGCCAGAAGGCTCAAAAAAGACTTCAATGAAAAACCGGGCGAAAAAGGCCGACCCAAACTAATACTTTCTGACGAAATTATGGATCTACAAAAGCGCCTCGCCTCAGCCTTTGGCACCTCATCTTCTGTCAAACTCACCCGCTCCAAACGCGAAACCAAAGTTGTCATCAAGCTCAAGGGTACCCCAGAAGAAACCGACGAATATCTCCACAAAATCATCGCAATCGCAAACTAATTTTCGCTCATAGCGCCTTGGACTGCCCCCGCTGTCAGCTCTTTTTCGGCTGTTGGCAATACACCGAAAGCAGGCACCGGCCAGTAACGGAAGAACGCTCTCCCCACTATTCCTTGCTTTGTGACAAGTCCCCATTCCCTGGAATCAGAGGAATGGAGTCGGTTGTCCCCCATGACAAGGTAATTATCAGACGGCACTTTGAGACTTTGTCCTTCCTTCATAAACTTGCCTGGCAATACTTTTCCTGGATCATTGATGTAAGTCTCGGCCAGCTTTTCTCCATTAAGATATACATGTCCACCCTGGATCATCAGGGTATCGCCGGGAACACCGACAATTCGCTTGATAAAATCGACCCTTTGGTCTTGAGGGGAATGAAACACTACCACATCTCCTCTCTTGGGCGCATGGAGACGGTAAGAGAGTTTGTCGGTCAAGATATATTCGTTGTTGTGAAAAGTAGGCTCCATTGATTGGCCATCAACCTGATGAGGTTGGAAGAGAAACATATAAACTAGGGCAAAAATGGCTAAAGACACCACAATCGTTTCGATAAAATCCAGAATAAATAACCACAAGTTACGCAAAAACCACATATTATATCTAGAGTACCTTACATGCTAAAATACTGCAAGGCTCGCGTAGCTCAGTTGGTTAGAGCGTTCGATTCACATTCGAAAGGTCCCTGGTTCGAATCCAGGCGCGAGCACAATGCATTATTCCCTTACCAAAGCTAGCCTATGGAACCTCTCCGGCTACCTTTATCTCTTACTCGCAAGCTTTATCGCAACCCCAATTCTCTTAGGGACTCTTGGTCTGACCAATTTTGGCCTTTATGCGCTCGCCATCGCCTCAACTTCACTCTTTGCCTCGCTTGACCTTGGCTTACCACAAGCCGTAATCAGGCTGTTTGCCCGCGCTCAGGACAAAGAGACTCTTAGTAAAATCTGGCATACCTCGTTTTGGCTCTTGTCTGTCACAGGCCTAGTTACCGCGCTTTTATCGGTCCCGCTCTTCTTTAAATTATCATTGTCAACAGTAAGTATTATCTTTCTATCTGGGATCATATTCCTCAACAATCTGGTGGTTCACGCGCTATGTCTCCCCCAAGCAGAGGGCAGGTTTGGTATTTATAACCTCAAAACCTTTATCGTTGGGTCAGCAAACACTTGGATTGCGGCCATAGCCACGCTCTACCGCCCCTCCCTCGAAACCGTATTCTTGGTTCAGTTTTTAAGTTATTTGGTAACTTTGGCCATTGTCTACCCCTATAAACGCACAATAAATGCCGGATCTCACTTTGACTATAGGACCGGCAAAGAACTTGTCACCTTTGGTCTCAAGAACCAAGTTGGCAAACTGTTTGGACAAATAGGTGCTCAGTATGGCAAATTTATCCTGGGTACGCTCTCGCCTCTGGCTCTTTCATCGTACTCAATCGCAGTCGGCCTGGTCCAAAAAGTCGCAGGTGGTGTCTCGGCCATTGCGACAGCCTTTTACCCTGCAAGCGCCAGAGGCGTAAAGCTTATAGGTGTCTATCACCGTCTGCAGTTAATGCTAGGAGGGCTAGGGGTGATTGGAGTCATTGCTTACTACATAGCCGGCCGGGCCTTCCTTGTCTTCTGGCTAGCCGACCCAGAGGTAGTCCTAGCTGTCTCGCGCGCCCTCTCGACCCTAGTTTGGTATTTGGCGATTCTTCTTCTCACTCCGCTTGCCAGTTCTATTCTGGATGGCCACGGTCGGCCTGAGCTAACCTCGCTCTTTGCAACGCTTACCATTTCCTTAGAAGTTGTCCTAGCCATTTTTCTTTTCCCCAGGCTTGGGTTTATGGCTCCTCCCACCGCCGCTCTCATATCTATTTGTGTTACCACTCCCTTCCTATTAATAACTGCCGAAAAAGTTATCAAAAAGTAGGTTAAAATAACCCCATGCTTTATGGATCGATCCCCGCGGGTGGACTTGGTACTCGCCTTCAGCCTATTGGTTTCTCCAAAGAACTGGCGCCCGTTAACGGGCGGGCAGTAATTGAATATCTTATCGAGAGACTTCTCCTAGCTGGTGTCGACAAAATCTTTATTAATACCGCCGAGGACAAAACCGATCTCATCCGCTATTTGAGTACCAAATCGATTTACAAAGACAACTTGATCTACTTGGTTCGTGAACGCAGGGGTTTACTCGATGGCATTGTCAAGCCAGCCGAGTTCTTGAGGAGTGACGACGAACTTTTTTTTGGCCTTCCAGACACCATCTGGTACCCGGCAACTGCCTACCAAAAAGTCCGCGCTCAAAAGGGGAATTTGGTGCTAGGCTTGTTCGATACGGGTACTCCGGAACGCTTCGACTCGGTCGTGACCGATTCCAACAATAAAATTCTCTCGATCGACGTCAAAGTCGCCCATCCCAAAACGAAGTGGACCTGGGCTATTGGCAAGTTAAAGGTTGGTATTGTCCCCGAGCTTGTGCGTCTGGCCCAAGCCCAAACAGGCACACCCTTGTTTGGTTCCGCCATGCATGCCTACTCAATTGCCTCACCCTCCTTTGGGGTAAAAATTGAAGATAGTAGCTGTCTTGATATTGGCGAACCCCGGGACTACCGAATAGCGGAACAGTTTGTCCATGACCATGCGCAATAATCCGTTAGTTTCGATTCTCATTCCTTCCTATAATCGCGCCGATTTTTTGGGTTTTGCGATCGACTCTGCCTTGGCTCAAACTTATCAAAACATCGAAATCATTGTCCACGACGACGCCTCGACTGACAAAACGCCCGACCTCCTCAAAAAATACAAACGCATCGAACGGGTACGGGTTATTACTACGAAGACCAATCATGGCATGATTGGTGGTTGGAACTACCTGGTCAGGTTTGCGAAAGGAGAGTATCTAAAGTTCTTAGCATCAGACGACTTACTGGACCCCGAATGTATCGCGGTCCTTGTTGAGGCCGCTCAAAAAAACATGGGGTGCGCTCTTATCACCTGTAAACGTAGGTTTGTAAATAACAAAAATGAGGTCATTACAACACTTGGATTTTCAACTCGCTCGCTTGTCACTAGTGGACCAAAACTAGCTCACCAAATTTTGACTGACCTGCGCATTAATAAAATCGGCGAACCTTCAGCCGTCCTATATCCGTCTAGCCTTATCAAAAAGGCTGGGGACTATGATTCTCAGTTTTCCCAATTCGCCGACTTTGAATATTGGCTAAGACTCTTACAATTTGGCGATCTTGTCTATGTGAACCGTCCTTTATGCTCATTCCGTCTTCACGATAGCTCAAATACCAGCCGGTCAATCCGCGATGGGAGGTTCGTGGACGAGATTTTCCTACTTATCGACAAGTACTATTCTTCGCTCCTTTACCGGCAAGCCTTCCACCTAACCAAGGCGGATCAAGCCCGCGTAACACGGCAAAAGACCCTCGACACGCTCAAAAACATCAAAGATCTTTTCCTGCA
>LCPA01000035.1 GCA_001003385.1 Microgenomates group bacterium GW2011_GWF2_47_9
GCTGAAGGGATGCGACCTAAGAGAGCCGAAACCTCGCTTCCTGCCTGAGAAAAGCGGAAGATGTTGTCGATAAACAAAAGCACGTCTTCGTTTTTAACATCGCGAAAATACTCGGCAAAAGTGAGACCGGAGAGAGCAACCCGAAGACGAGCTCCGGGGGGTTCGTTCATTTGACCGAAGACCATGACCGTATTTTTGAGAACACCTGAGTCTTTCATTTCGCCGTAAAGGTCGTTACCCTCGCGGGTTCGCTCCCCTACTCCGGCAAAAACGGAGTGACCCGAGTGCTCTTCAGCGATGTTGCGGATTAGTTCCTGCATGATAACTGTTTTGCCAGTCCCCGCCCCACCAAAGGCGGCAATCTTGCCACCACGGGCGAAAGGGGCGATAAGGTCGACAACTTTGATGCCTGTCTCAAGAATAGAGGGAACACTTTCTTGTTCTTCTAGGGTGGGAGCCTTGCGGTGAATAGGATGTCTTGAGTCCGCCTTGACAGGGCCTTTGTTGTCGATGGGTTCGCCTAGGACGTTGAAGATTCTTCCAAGAGACGCGTCGCCAACGGGGACGCTAATGGGATTATTAGTATCTATAACATCGACCCCACGACTGATTCCGTCGGTACTACCCATCGCAACTGTCCTAACTTCATTATCCCCAAGAAGCTGTTGAACTTCGAGCACAAGCTTGGTGCCGTCTTGTTTTTGAACTTCTAGGGCAGTATAAATCGGGGGGACACTACTCTCGAAGGCAACGTCGACGACGACCGATACGATTTTGGTGATTTTGCCGATGTTAGTCATATAAACTCCTTTTCAAAAATATTATGCTAAGGCCATCCGCGCTGTCGTGGCGTCCAAGAGTTCACTTGTGACCTGCGACTGGCGGGCTTGGTTGTAATCTAAGGTTAAATTGCCAATGAGCTCAAGAGCATTGTCGGAGGCGTTTTTCATAGCGACCATGCGGGCGGAGTGTTCGGAGGCCGAAGAATCGATCATGATTTGATAGACACTCATTTCGACCATGTAGGGAAAGAGCTCTTGAATAAGGCTCGCGGGAGTGGGCTCGAACAAATACTCGGAGTTTGTTTGTACTTGTCCAAGAGAACTGGTGACGGGCAAGATTTTCTTGATTGTCGGCTGACTGGTTAAAGTTGAGATAAACTTGGGGTAGGCGGTGTAGACTTCGTCAACTTCCCCTTGTAGAAATGAGTCCATTGCGAGCTTGGCGATGGCGCGAGTTTCTTCAAAAGTCGGTGTTTCCCCGATATCATGAAAGACTGCCTTGAGAGACCAGTCTTTGGCGCCAACGGTAGTCTTGGCTTTTTTGCGGACATGGACGATTTCTAAACTTTTGTGAGGCGAGTTCTTGGCCCAATCGGAAACGGCTTTGAAAAGATTGACATTGAGACCTCCACAAAGGCCCTTGTCGGTACTGACGATAATGAGCATAGCTTTGGCGCGAGTACTCCTAATTTCCATGAGGGGGTGCCTAAGGGTTGCACCAGAGGAAACGATGTGATCGATGATTGCCTCTAATTTGTCGGAGAAGGGACGGGTCGCAAGAGCTTGTCCTTGGGCTTTTTTCATTTTGCTGGCCGAGACCATCTCCATAGCCTTGGTGATTTGGGAAATATTTTTGGCGGAGCGGATCCTTCTTCTTAGAGCGATTAGGCTAGACATAGTTATTCTTCGACTATTCGTAGATGGCCGGTGAGGTCTTGAAGGGTGTCGCCGAGAAGGGCCATTCTTTTCTTCAGGGCGTCTGTAATCTGACCTTCTTTCTTGAGTTCATCCTGAAGCTTTTGACCTTCGTCGGAGTCGAGCAAGGTAAGGACGGTGCTTTTCCATTCCGACATATTTTTGCGATCGATCTTGTCGGCGTAACCTTCGGTGACAAGCCAGACAAGGGCGACCTGCTTGAGAACCTCGATCGGAGCGTCCCACCCTTGCTTCAAGATCTCAGAAAGGCGAGCACCACGGTCTAGTTGCGACTTGGTTTTTTCGTCTAGATCGGAGGAGAACTGAGCGAATGCCGCTAACTCTCGGTATTGAGCGAGATCTAGACGCATTTTGCCAGCTACTTGTTTCATGGCTTTGATTTGGGCGGAGCCACCTACACGGGAGACCGAGAGGCCGGCGTTTACGGCCGGCTTGAAACCAGAGTGGAAGAGATCGGCTTCCAAATAAATTTGGCCATCGGTGATACTAATAACATTGGTCGGAATGTAGGCTGAGACGTCGCCAGCTTGAGTTTCGATGATTGGGAGAGCGGTAAGAGAGCCTCCGCCAAACTCTTTGTTTAGGCGAATCGAGCGTTCGAGCAAACGGGAGTGGAGATAGAAGACGTCGCCTGGGTAGGCTTCGCGGCCGGAGGGGCGTTTGAGAAGGAGCGAAAGTTCACGGTAGGCCCAGGCGTGTTTTGAGAGGTCGTCGTAGACGATGAGGGCGTCGGAGCCGTTTTTGGCATAGTACTCTCCAAGAGCTGTGGCGGCGTAGGGCGCCAAAAACTGCATTGCGGCAGGATCGGAGGCAGTCGCGGCGACGATGGTTGTATACTCCATTGCACCATATTTTTCGAGAGTAGTGACGAGCTGGGCGACAAAGGAGCGTTTTTGACCAATCGCGACGTAAATGCATTGAAGATTTTCATGTTTTTGATTTATGATAGTTGTCAAGGCAATCGAGGATTTGCCGATCCCTCGGTCACCGATAATTAGCTCCCGCTGTCCTCTCCCAACTGGAATCATGGCGTCGATTGCCAGAATACCGGTTTGAACTGGGACTGAAACTGATTGGCGAGTGATGACGCCGGGAGCGATGTTTTCGACAGGATAGACATCACTAGGAGTCGGAGCGGGCTTGCCGTCTATGGGGTCAAGAAGAGCATTGACAACGCGACCCCGAAAGCTAGGTCCGACTGGGACAGAGAGAACTCTACCCGTTGTGTAGACTCTGTCACCTTCCTTAATATCTTGATAATCGCCAAGCAGTACCACTCCGACGGAATCGGTGAGGAGGTTTAGAGCAAGACCGTATAACCCGCCAGGAAACTCGATAAGCTCGCTCATCATGACGTTGTTAAGGCCAGACAAGTAGGCAACGCCGTCCCCGATCGAGATTACCTGCCCCACACTTTTCGGCTTGTTGAGATCAACAAAGCTATCGATTTTTTTTAGTAGTTCTTCTGCGATCACGTTTTTTGCCATAAATTCCTTTGTTACAAAGCTGAGCTTAAGCGGTTGAGGGCACCATCAAGTGAGTAATCGTATTCGACTCCATCAAGACTCACGACGAAGCCGGCGAGCAGATTTTTGTCGATGACTTGTTCTATCTGAGGCTCGCAAGCATGGGTTTTGGCAAGGTGACGAGACAAGTACGCAAGTTCCTTACCGGCGAGCTTGGCTGAGGTGCGAACAATAATAGTTTTTTTCATGAATACGCCTTACTTGAGTTTTGAAAGAATCGATTTATTAATTTTATCGATGTCGCTAGCACTCAATGATTCCATGAGAAGCTTTTTTGTTGTAGCCACAACGAGATCTTTGAGCCCGGCCTCTATTTCTTTTTGTTTTTTCTCTAGAGTAGCCTCCCCTGAGGCGATAATCCTCTTGGCCTCTTCTTCGGCTTTTTTGTGAGCAGATTTAATAATTGAATCGGCCTGCTTCTTGGCCTCTGCTGTTGCAGTAGCTGTGATTTCGGCCGCTGACTTTCTTGCTCCTGCAAGGGCGCTTTTCTTGCTTTTTTCTACTTCATCCTGTGCCTTGAGACTTGCTTCGGCGGCGGCCAGGCCAGCGTTTATTTTTTTCTCGCGATCGTCCAAAACCTTTTGGATTGGCTTGTAGAGGAACTTGTTGAGAACCAGCAGGATCACTCCGAAATTAAAAGCTTGAAAGAGGACTTGCCAGATATTGATATCCATATATCCTCCTTATACGAATTTGAGGATTAATGCTACAACCAAAGAGTAGATGGCGACGGCCTCGGCGAAAGCAAACCCCAAAATCATGTTGGTTTGGATTTTGCCGGTTGCTTCGGGATTGCGGCCGATAGCTTCCATGGCTTTCGAGCCAATAAGACCAATGCCAATGGCTGGGCCTAACCCACCAAAAGCCATGACTAAACCTACTGCTAGACCATTTAAGTCTAGAGATGGGGCGCTTGCGACTGCCTGGATGGCGTCATTCGCTATTTGTGCTACTTCTTGTGCCATATAATTTCCTCCATTCGACTACGCTTATGGCCGTAGCCTTTTATAATTTGTTACTAATTAATGTTCCTCTCCACCGTGACCAAGGGTGGCCATATTCATAAATACGGTAGAGAGCATCATAAAAACGAGGCCTTGGATAACGCCTACGAAAAGTTCGAGTCCGTAGAACGGCATGGGGGCGATGACCGGCACGAGGAAAGTCATGACGGCAATAAGGACTTCGCCGGCAAAAATATTGCCGAAAAGACGGAAGGTAAAGGAGATTACTTTGGAGAGATCGGAAATTAACTCTAGGATGCCAACGAATGCGTTGATGGGGCTCGAGAAATCGAAGAATTTTTTGAGATATTTGAAGCCCTGATATTTGAAGCCATAAAACTGAACCATGAACATGGCGATAAGGCCAAGTGCAAGGGTGGTGTTGATATCGGCTGTAGGCCCACGGAAGAGCGGAATAAATACCTCTTTACCATGGAAAACTCCATTAAAACCAATCGAGCCTGCTCCAGGCAGAAGTCCGGACCAGTTTGAGGGCACGATAAAGATAAAGAAGGTGGCTACAACTGGAAAAAAAACGCGACCCTTGGCAGAGCCTGCAATTGAGACGACGAGATTGTAGAGTCCTTCGACCAAGATTTCGAGGAAAAGCTGAGCGCGACGAATTTTGCCTTTGAGCTTGAGATTTCTTGTAGCGATGACGATGGAAAGGATAAGGAGGGCCGAGATGATCCAGGACGTGAGTATGGAGTTGGTGATGGCGATGCCAAAAAGATCAAAAACTGGTTCCGCACTAATAGAAATATGTAGTTGTGACATACGGGTCCTTATGATAACAGCAAGTCAGCTTTTTCGTCAATATGTATCAGGCTTGATTATGAGGGAAAACCACAAGAATTGCAATGAAGACAAAGTTTCTGCGAACTGATTGATACTTGTTGCCAAAAATTTTATAAAGACGTGTTTAAATGATGGGGATCGATTTTACAGCAGAAACAAGCGTTTCTTTAACCTTGTTCCAAGAAACATCTTGGTGCAGGCGGGGTATAGGTTGAGTTTCTGCATCATCAAAATAGATGAGAGACTTAAGGATATGTGTTTCGCTATAATCACTTTCGTCATACTTCTTTTTTATCTGCTCTAACAAAGTTTCGAGCGAAAATTGTTGTAAGAGAAAATATAGGTCAATAAAATCTTTTTTACTTCCTCTCATGCCAATTGTTTGTAGCTTGGTGCAGGCAATATCAATAACAGAGCTAAGGTTGACATCTTCCCAAGGAATGAGTGGTTCAATCAGGCGGTATGGATACAGAAGAAACTGCAGTTTAACGCCATTTAGATAGGTGTTAAGCGTGCCTGGCGCTAGTTCTGTCTCGGATAAGGTTCCATAGGGTAGGAGTTGACGCTCAATCTGATTTGGTTGGAATGGAGCCTTAGTAAAAAAATCAAGATCCTCCGACTCTCTATGCCCTAGTTGAAGTGAGAGCGCTGTGCCACCAGAGAGGTAAAAGGATGAGAGAAATTCCGGTTTAGTTTGGCTTAAAACTTGAAAAAGTTGAGCAGTTTTTGGAGGAAGTGTTTGCGGGTATATGGCTGTGTTCATGATAGATAAATGTTCCAGAAGTTACTTGATTTTTTTTGAAGGTGCAACGTTGGGAGCATTTTTTTTACCTCTTCCCGGGTAACGAGCGTAAAGAGCCAGCGAAGAGGCACGATATCGCCTTTTTCAAGGAGAGTTTGAATAATGTACTTATTATGTTTTTGCCAAGAAAGCTCAGCGAGATTATCTCCCCAAAAGTACTTTTTTGCTGTGTCGGGTATGGACTGAGACATACTACTATTATACTAAAATTCTTGAGAATTGTGCGGATTCATTATGACAAAGAATCACGATAAGGCGAGCTTGCGGGAGCGAGTTAAAGCTATGCTGACTATAATTGAAAATATTATTGCTCCACTTACGACGGCGTTGAAAAGCCACAAATCTCCCCTGTCGATCATCTTTCCCGCAATTATGGCAACAACGACATATGGAATTTTTGTTATTAGTGCTACTGTCGAGAGGGCGGTTGCTCTATGGTTTGCCGCAATTTCTTTGTTAACGACGACCGAAATCATAATTAGCATCGCGATAATCCCCCAGTATCCGAGCGGGAAAGCCGCCAAGGCAAACCCTAGTCCCATCAAAATAGTTAAGAGGTACAGACCTCTTTTATCACTAATACGTGCACGTAGTTTTGGTAATGCGCGGATAATGAGAGCACCAAGTATCCCAAAAATTGTAAACGCCACAGCCTGGCCCCTGTCAAAATAGCCAAAACTTGTCGCAATCGCAGGCTGTAATAGTCCCCAATCGTAGATATAATTCGCACCCATAAGCAGAAAAATAA
>LCPA01000036.1 GCA_001003385.1 Microgenomates group bacterium GW2011_GWF2_47_9
GTTGGTTATGCTTCAGACTGCTGTTCGTACCTTTGCTGAAGATCTTCTGGATTGCCTTTTCCCGGGAGAGCGCGACATCAACGACCAAACACCGGCCGGATGCTTCGATGGATTTGATACCATCATCAATAATGACATCAGCGCAAGCCGTATCCGCGTTTCGCTGGGCAATTACCGGGCAACCGACACAATTGCAAAACCTGTTGATAACAACGATACCGACGCGTTTGATATTCTCCTGGAGTTTTATCAGGCAGCAAACAAAATGTTGCGGCAGTCAAACGCCGAACTTCTTCTTCCGTTCGATCTGGGCGATGCCTACGACATGGCTTATTTCAATAAGTTCAAATACAAACCGACTATGGATAATTACGGCCGGACTATCCTGGAAGGCTCAGGCGGCAAATGCCAGATCGTAAGGTCCTCAGTCATGGGCGAAGGACAGCGCATTGTTCTCACTGTTCCCGGCAACCTTGACTTCGGTATGAATACCCTGGGCGATGAAGAATTCGTTCAGGTGCGCACACCTTACGAAGATCCCAACGAAATACAGTTCTGGATCCAGGGCGACTATGGTTGCCGTATTCGCAGCATTCATGAGAAAACTTTTATGGTGAATGATGGCTCACCGGTAGCCAACGCACTCAGCGGTGATTACGTATCGTAAACAATAATCCCGGTGAGCGATCACCGGGTTATTTGAAACCTTTTAAAAATAAAGCTATGAAGATACGAAGCATAATTACCCAGCTGTTCGTCGCGCTCACAGTGGGCGTGATGTTGGCCTCCGTAACCGACATTCATCCTGTATGGTTTATCGGCGGCATTGTAACTGTTCAGCAGGTGGCAAGGCTTATTCCCATGCCTGCCGGCCTGATGTTCTTTAATTTCACTGACCTGGAATGGAACGACAGCCTTGAAAACATGGGAGGGTTTACAAGCATCGCCTATTTCGCACCGCTTCAGGATATTGAAACGTTCCCCACGCTCAAAGCAACTCCCGCTACTGATGAAGAGTTTGTTGTGATGACAGGGCATTACGTAATGAAAGCAACGAAGTTTTTCGTTGCCGTATACGTAACTCCTGAAACGGCGAGCCTTGCTGCAAACAACCAGGGTGAAACGGACGGCCAAAGCTTCCGCCTGGAAGGTGAGATATTCTATCCCGGATCCAAAACCGAGTGCAAAGCATTTGCGCGCAAGCTCAATAATACCCGTGGCGTTCTGATCCTGGTGGATCCCGATGGCGATCGCACCGTGGTGGGCACAAAAGAATTCCCGTGCTATTTCAAACCCAATTTGAACTATGGTAAGGCAGCAGCTGACCGCAAGGGGCTGACCATTGCCTTCTACCAGAATCATTTTGCACCCGGTTTGGAGTACAACGGAAGCATACCTCTTGACGGCAGCCTGGTACCCGCAATATCTTAACCGATGGAAAAGTTCAGGCTTAAAGGCATTTTGTATCCCGGTAGGGTAGACATCCACAAGAGGGGCATTGTAGTGCTCGGAAATATCTCCGACGACCTTGCCGAACAACTCTGGAAGGAAGGATGCCCATACCTGGAGCCAACGCCTGCAGGTCGCACGGTACTTTACCCTGGCGAAAAGCCGATCGAGGTAAAGCCTATAAAAAAGAAACGGGTAAGCGGTTCATAATGATTGGTTAGGGTTGAAAGCCACCTCTGGAAAGTGGTGGCTTTTTTTGTATCTGTTTATGAAAATAGCAATAATAGTTACAACCTACAAGCGCCCTGAGATGCTCCTGCAGCTACTCGCTGATATAGACAAACAGAAGGGCGCACATGCAATCACGGTAAACATAATTAACGACAGGTCCGGGAAGGATTATACTTCTGTTGTTTCCTATTTAAAGGGCATCAAAACATTCCGCTACAGCTTTGCCGAAACAACCGATCACTGTGGTAAAGCTCAGTACTGGATACTGGTTGATTTTCTTTTTAAGCTTCAGAAAACAAAATTTGATTACCTGATACAGATCCCGGATGACATTAGGCTAACGCCAAAGTTCTTTGACACGGCCATCGGGTTTTGGGAAGGGATCACCGACAAGCGCAAGGCATGCCTGAACCTGCTGAATGATTACGGGCGCGAAGGAAAGAACGTGTGGACCGGTACGAAAATAAAAGATATGGGCAGCGTATTGGAAACCGGATGGGTTGATATGTGCTACATTGCCGGTAAGATGTTTCTCGATGCGCTGGATTATAAGGTTACACCTGTAAGCCAGGTATGGACAGCGAGCGAGAACCATTCATCCGGAGTGGGAATGCAGATCAGCCTGCGGCTTAGGGATAAAGGGATGCACATATACCAGGTGAAAAAATCACTGGTTATCCACGGCCCTCACCAATCGGTAATGCATCCCAATCACCGGCAGCAGTTCCCTATTATATCCAATCACATCAGCGATCGCATCACAGCGAGCATGGCCACCATGCCTGAGCGCATGAATGCCTGTGAGCAGGTTGTGGCAAGCATCCTTCCACAGGTTAACGAGCTGCAGATATACCTTAACTCATTTGATTTCATTCCCGAATTCCTGAAGAACGAGAAGATAAAGCTATTTAAAAGCCATCAGCACGCCGGCGATATCGGTGACGTAGGTAAATTCTATGATGCCTCACGGATATCCGGATACCATTTCACAATAGATGATGACATCATTTATCCCGCGGACTATTGTTCTCAAATGATTGCGTGCATCGAGCAATACAAACGGGAATGCATTGTAACCATACACGGCAGGATGTTTAAAACCATGCCGGTAGATTCCTACTATCATAACAATGCCGAGGTATATCATTGCGCCAAAGGGCAGCAAAAAGATTTTTACATACATATCCCGGGTACCGGAGTGATGGCTTACCATACCGATACCATCCGCTTTAACGTGGATATGTTCCAGACCAGCAACATGGCAGATATATGGACAGCAGTAGCCGCACAGGCTAATGGTGTGCCGGTGCTAGCCATGAAGCATCTCACCGGGTGGATTAAGCTTGCCAAAATAGATGAAAGCCGGTCGATATATTCATCATGCAATAAGAACGACAAGGTGCAGACAGAAATAGTTAACGCGGTTGCCTGGAAGCTTCATAAAGCAGTCCTTTGAATTTGTCGCAACAATACGGTAATTTGAAATAAAAATGCTATGAACGAAGCACAGCAGTGGTTAAACAACCGTAGCCGCAGTTACCTCGACGGCGTGAAGATCTATAACCGATATAAGATCAGTAATAAGCACGATGCCTTTTTCTCATCGGCTACCAATCCTTCAGAGGAAGAGCCCCAGTATAAAATCCTGATGATCCAGATGCAGAAGATTGCCAGGGTACAGGGCAACCATGCGCCTCCTGTACCGGAGCAGCCGGTAAAGACAATTGAGGTAAAGACAATCATCAGCAATGTGAAGGATGAAGATGTGGACGCCCTGCGCGGCAATGCGCTTTTTGTAAACAAGCTGCTTGCCATGGGCTGGGATAACCTCAATGATACCGACAAGAAGGTATTCTATGACAACCAGGGTTACTACCTTGAAAAGCAGGAGGCGCTGTTCGAAGTAAGCCGGCTGAAAAACGAAATGCATCTGGCAGATGCAAAGCGCAAGGAAGCCAAATCTTCCACCATTCGCAAGCAGTTCAATGATCAGATGAATGCCCTGAGCAATCAGATCCGGGACATATTCAAAACCAAGATTGATGTTTGGGATCCGCCTGCTCCTAAAGGGAGCAATGCCGCTAAGGAAGCTGTGGAACGGGAAAGGAAGATCCGTTATTTAAGCGGAACTGCCATCCCGCGCGCAAAGAAAGAACTCAGGGATAACAAGAAACTCACCGAAAAGCAGCGCAAGGAACGGCGCGATAAGATCGAAGCCTGGCAAAAAGAACTCGCAGAGCTTGAGAAAATACATCAGATGTGAGAAAGAACAGCAAGGAAAAGATATACGGATTACTTTTCAAGGGCAATGACCAGAAGCTGGACCCCACCGCCCAGAGACTTAAGGACCGTTACGAGCGTATTTTCTGCAAATGGCTCGATGATCCTGCGCTCAGGGATCTGGATATGCGCAACTTTATTCAAAAGGAGTTTAGTGTAAGCTATACGCAATCGCACAGAGACCTTGAAGTGGTTAAGTTCATGCTTGGCAATGTATCCAACGCTGCAAAGGAATGGCAGCGGTACATGGCAATCGACATGATCAAGAAAGGGTATGAGCTTGTTACCAAAGAGGACGGTGACAGACTTGATATCAAGCGCGGCCTGGCAATGATCAAGGCAGGTGAAGCAATCGGCAAAGTTACCAAGCTGGATAAAGAGGATCCCGAACCAATTCCATATGATGATATTGTGCCGCAAAGCTTTGAGCCGACCGGTGATGTATCCGTGCTGGGCATGAAAAAGATCCCGCAACTCAAGGAACTGCAGGCACGCCTGCGCAAGAAATACGGATCACTAATAGAAGAGGCAAAAGTAATTGCAGCAGATGAAAACGAAAAAAGTATACTTTAATGATGCGCAGCGGTATCTTCTGTACCTTGGCGCGAACAGTGAAACCATAATTGCTGCACGAAGATTCGGGAAATCAGACGGGATCATCGCCCCGCGCATGCTACGTAATGCGCAGCACATGCCACGGTCAGCAGGCGCATTCTATGCCGCTACCTTCCAGCAGGCATTATCCAGGACAATACCGGCAGCGGTAGCCGCCCTCGAGCGATGGGGTTATTACTCCGAGAAACATTTCTTCATTGGAAGGAAAGCTCCGGATAAGCTGGGATTCAGAAAGCCTTACATCGAGCCGCGGGTTTGGGATCATTGCATACACTGGTACAATGGATCGGTTGTGAATATACTTTCCCAGGATGTCAAATTCTCCGCGAACAGTCTGACACTGGATTACCTTATCATTGACGAAGCGCGCAGCGTGAAGAAGGAAAAACTGTTTGCAGAAGCAATCCCTGCAATAAGCGGTGTTATAGGACACTTTGACAATGTGCCCTGGCATAAGGGAATTACAATTGTAAGTGACATGCCTCAGGGCAAGGATGGTGAATGGCTGCTTAACCGCAAGGCATCCATGGAACAGGATGTAATTGATGCGATCGAGGGAACGCTTTCTTACATCGAGGAACTGAAGGAACGCAAAACCATATTTGCACGCAATCAACTTTATTCGCAAAGGAAATTCCTGAAGGAAATGCGCAGGATAGCGCACGTTTATAAGGAGTTTGACGCAATTGAAAACCTCGAACTGCTCGGAGAGGGATATATAGCATTGCAAAAAAGAGAGCTTACACCACTGTTGTTCCTGACATGCATCCTGAACAAGCGCATCACGAAGCTCAAGCAGATTATCTTCCGTTTCCGCAAGCTTCTCCTGGCTTTTGTCTTTTTGAAATCCATTTGGCCCAACGCGTATGCCGGTGGTTTCCATCGCGGGTATCAAGGATTCATTATTGGAGCGGTTAAATTTTGGAAGCAGAGATTGCTTGCCGGTAAGCCCATCATCTATATACTGATGCTTCAGCTGATGCTTCATTGGTTTACCGATGTACTTATCGTACATATTGAATCCGCACGCTGTGAGTGTTGATATTACTATCTCCTTGAAGCTTTCGCTGTTCTCATCTGCGTATGCTTTATCCAGCGCGGTTGAGTTATAGTAATACACCACATCCTTGTTCCGGTTAGGGGAATAGTAATCGCTCCAGTTCTCCAGCAGCTTGCGCAGCTTCTCCTGGTTCTTAACATACATTGATTTGAGGGTGCGCAGTTCCCCGTTCACAGGTTGACCGGTGATTATCCAGTTTATGTTTGCGTTGTAATCACAGGTAATGTGCAAAGGCGTTTCAGGATCGATGTCATCATCCTGCAAACAGCTCAGGGATTTGAATTTATTAAGGTCAAAGGAATCATTATTGCCGCGCAGGTTATTCAAATAGCTGTTATTGAAAGCATCATAGTAGTGTTTCTTCGTA
>LCPA01000037.1 GCA_001003385.1 Microgenomates group bacterium GW2011_GWF2_47_9
TTCAATTGGAGAAGTTGGGAGGGGAGGGACTTCGACTATAGAGCGTGTACGAGCTAATCCCTTGTTGGGTGGGGCGGGGTAGCCTGGAAAATAACTTAAATCTTCTTGTGCGGGAAGGGGAAGAACATAGTCCTGGAAAACCAGGGGTGGAGGGGTGTCTTGTGACAATCTAATGAGGTTTAATTGAAGTCTTTCTCTAAACTCCGCTAGACTCAAGGTAATATCGCCAATAGTGACACCAGCGATGTTACCATTCTCATCAAGAAGAGCTGAGGCGAGAAGGGTGTGACTCATACCTGGGTTAATGGGGATTTTCTTGTTTTCTAGGCCTAATTGGACTCTAAAGAAAGGAACCAGGTCTTTGCGCAGAATCGTAGTGTCTTGAGCTTGGAGGGTACAGGCAGTTACGTCACCATTATTTCCGACTGTAAGCACCACGGGTATGAAAGGCGAGGGTAGTATGTGTTTGGCCATTGTCATCCTGCCAATCTATTCGGGCCATTTGGATTGGGAGGGGACTCGACATCTCCTCGGGGATTAAACGGTCTAGGGTTTGATCTCCCCAGTTGATAATTAGGTATGGTTCTCCAGTCGGCTTGTATCCTACCTGCCAAGTAGGCGGGAGGGAATGGGGAAGCTCGTGGTGAGGATAGCCTTCGGCGGGGGCGTCGTCGAATACTCTTGGCGCCGCTATATCCAGCAATTCGGGTGAGATCATGAGGACATTATACTATGGGATTGCAAGCATTTCACCACTTGATGACGAGAGAGGGATCTTCGACTTCGATAAACTTGTCTTCTACGTGATCCAGGAAATAAAGCGGGAGATGTGAGCGAAGAGTGTAATCGGTAAAGAGAATACCCTCAAGGTGATCTAGTTCGTGGTAGAAAAGGCGGGCCGGGAAAGAGCTAAGTGTCTTCGTAAACTCGACTCCGTATTCGTTGTAGGCCAAAATCTTGATTTTTTTTGGCCGCCAGACTGGGCCGTAGAGCCAGGGAATGGAAAGACAGCCTTCGAGGGTTGGGCGATCAAGAGTGCCGCCCAAGGTCTTTTTGTCGTCTTCGTCTAAAATCTGGGGATTGAGGTAGACGCGGACTTTACGATCTAGGTAGGTGACAAAGCCGCGAGAGGAGAGCCCGATTTGAGGGAAAGACAGCCCTACACCTTCTGGTTCTTTGGCGCTTCTCAGGCTGTCTACCAGATCTTTGACCTGTGCTTGGGTCTCGGGGCCAAAGTCGGTGAAAGGATTTGATTTTGCCCGCAATACGGCATGGGGGACAGAGATAATCGGTTTTGACATATGCTTATTATATCGCGTAATTTGAGAAATTGAGGTAGGATGGGGGTATGAATGTAACGATGTTAAAAAGAAAAGTTTTGCAGACATACCTTGGGGAAGCGAATTGGAAGGAGATACGCAAGTTATATCAAGAATTCGATGGTGTGCCGGATGAAGATATGCCAAGGCGAGTGGAGCAAGCTTTGACTCCTGTGAGGACGGAAGGGAGCGATCAAGGGGGGTACGAAGTGCCAGCACCACAGAACAGGCCAGTTTTTGAGGGAAGATTACCACCAAAAGTATATGGTGGCGGACGCAAGGAATAGCTACGGCAAGTAGAGATCCATTTTGTCTTTGAGGGTAGAGGAGTAGGTGGCGAGATTCGACTTGGCAAGTTCAAGAATAGGAGGGATATCCGACTTATTATCTGACTGCTCTAGTAAGAGAACCAGCGCATAGTAGGCGTCGGCGTAGTCTTTTTTCAGTTCAATGGCTTGGCGCATTTGAGTCTCGGCTTTGTCGAGGTTCCCGAGGCGAGAGTAGACAAGTCCCAAGTTGTACGCTAGCTTGGGGTCGGTGGGGGCGAGTTGACGGGCACGGATAAGTTCTTCGCTAGCGAAAGAGTTATATTGAGGATCGAGGCTGGCTAGACTCAGAAAGACCTTGGCGCGAGATTTGAAGTAGTTTAGGTGATATGGGTTGTGTTCCCTGGTAAAGGAGGCCTCCTTGATCGCTTTTTCGATGTCGGAAGGATCGTTCGAGCGAGTGGCGAGCTCTCCATAGCTTTCGGCAAGGTAGGAGTGATAGAGGTCTTCGCTCGGGCGGAGGGAGACGGCACGGTTAATTAGGAGAATTGCCTGCTCTGGGTCTCCGATACCAAGATAGGCTTTGCCTTTGGCAAAATACTTGTCAGCTAAGAAGAGGCGAGCTGGCCAGACAATAGTGAGGGCAAGCGGGATCAACCAAAAGCTGAACTTGGAGGGAGGGCTAGCCTTTTCTTCTTGGTACATCGTAAAACTAGAGAACATAATGAGCTGTAGGAAAACAGGGATGACCGAAAAGCCAAAAAAATTGGTAATCGTGAAGGATATTACCGAAGCAAAAATGACAGGCTTAAAGGTGCGCAGGTATATCTCTCTGGTCTGGCGAGCCTTTTTGGTCGGTGCAGTTGGCGACAGGGCAAAAAGAGCAAGGGCAAGGTGCCAAAAAAGGTAAGCGGCAAGGCCCAGGAGGCCAGTTGTTGCCGCGATATTCAAATACTCGTTGTGAGCTTTGTTATACAGGAAGTCCCATTCGGAGGTATAGTTGTGAAGTTCGGGGCGTTCCCAGTAATAAGTGTAGGCAAATGTCTCGGGACCGGTGCCTAAAAGGGGATGATTTTTGATGAGGCGTAATGCTCCAGACCAGACGATTTTACGGATATCACCCGACTCGGTTCCGCCCGAATCAAGCTGGGTACCTGTGACTGCACTTTGAGGAGCAGGCACATCATGTCTAGTCAGGGCAAAGATGGAAGGAGTATAGGCGCTCCCCAAAAGCGAGATAAGAAGCAGGGTGAGGAGGGTAAAAGTGATAGCGGGCGAGGCAATCTTTTTCCAGGAAAGTGCCCGAGCTGTCAGTCCCCAATAAAAGAAATAGGAAACAAAGTAAGCGATAAGCCCGGAACGCGATTTGGTAAAAAGAAGAGCTGAGAGGAGAGTGAGATAGACAAGTTTGATTGCACTTAGTTTGTGGTTTAGAGAATAAAATAGTACTAGAAAAAGATTGGGAATGAGAAAACTTGCCAGCCAATTGGGCTGACCAAGGGTCGAAAAGACGCGATTTTGAACGTCCTGTATCCAAAGGTTTTTGTCGATCCCGAGGCGCTCTAAAATGGCATATAGGCTAATTAAGAAAGACGTAATTATGGAGATTTTAATTATTTTTTGGATAGATTTTTGGTTCAACCATTTTATCCCCGCAAGATAGATAATTGTGTAGCAAATAGTGGTAAGCATTCCTTGGTGAAAGCGAGAATAATATCCCCAAAAACTGGTGTATGGATGAATTGAGAAGATGGTTGCTATAAGTTGGGTCAAAAAGATGAGGATGATTGAAAAGAATATCAGTTTGTTCGATTTGGTCTCAAGACTCCTTATCTGCCAGTCACCCTTTGTGATGGCATGAATAATCCAGGCTAGAGCGATGATAAATGAGCCTGACAACAGCAGAATAAATTTGGGGAACTCGAACAGTTCGTAGGAAAAAGTGGTAAAAACTACCGGGACGAGAAAGGCAAGTAAGTAAAAAACAGCTTGGATAATTTGAGCCATGATAGAAAGTATAGCAAATTTATTCTGATAATATTTGATACTTTTAATACTATTGTGATAGACTTATTAGAGTTACTTCAAGCTATTTGTGTTATACTTTCCAGGCTATGTTGAATTCTATACTAGGGTTTTTCTCGCAGGACATGGGGATTGATTTGGGAACGGCAAACACACTTGTCTATGTGAAGAATAAGGGAATTATGGTCAGGGAGCCATCGTATGTCGCCCGTCATAAAAGGACGGGAGCGGTACTTGCGATAGGGAGCGAAGCCAAACTCATGGCCGGGAAAACTCCGCAGGCAATAGAAGCGGTGAGGCCACTACGGGACGGGGTGATTGCCGATTATGATGCGGCCGAGGCAATGCTTGACTACTACATCAAACTGGTTCATAGGTCTAGTCCCTGGATTGCAAGAGTGCCTCGACCGAAAGTGATTGTTGGGATCCCAAGTGGAGTGACCGAGGTGGAGCGAAGGGCTGTGCAAGAGGCGGCGATTTCGGCTGGCGCCAGGGAAGCTTACCTGGTTGAGGAACCCATGGCCGCCGCAATCGGGGCGGGACTGCCGATAGACGAACCACGAGGACAGATGATCGTCGACATTGGTGGGGGGACGAGCGAGATTGCTGTATTGTCTCTCGGGGGGATAGTCCTAAATAAATCTTTGCGGATCGCGGGTGATGAGCTAACCGAGGCAATTATTCATTTTGCCAGAGTGAAATATGGACTACTTCTTGGAGATGCAAGTGCGGAGGAGGTAAAGATCAAAATTGGGAGTGCGGAGGCAGACCCAGGGATAAAAGATTTGCAGGCAGTAGTAAGGGGGAGGGATCTGCAAAACGGTTTGCCCAAGTCGCTCAAATTTACCGGCAATGAAATCCGGGAGGCCATCGGACCTACCTTACAGCAAATAGTCAGGGCGGTCATGGATGTATTAGAGGAAACCCCACCAGAACTAATATCTGACATTATTGAGCATGGAATTACGATGGCAGGCGGAGGGTCCCTTATCAGAGGGATCGACAAGATGGTGTCTTCGGCGACACAGATGCCGGTGTGGGTGACAGATGATCCAATGACGGCGGTTGCGAGGGGTTGTGGCAAGCTGTTGTCAGATGAGAGATTGTTGAAAAAAGTGAAGGTCGGTGCAAGAATCAAGTACTAATGATTAGGAAACTAGCAAAACTAAAGACAAACAAAGAGTTGTGGGAGCCGTACTGGGTGAGAGAGCAGGTAATAGACGCGATCCGAGCCTATTTTAAGGTAAGAGGGTTTCATGAAGTTGAGACACCACTACTTCTTAAGGCGCCCTCGACCGAGCCTTTTTTGGAGGTGTTTGAGACCAGCCTAACAAACGATCTTGGACAGTCTCGGCAAGCGTTTTTGCCAACCAGTCCCGAATTTGCGATGAAGAAACTGTTGTGTGCAGGGTCAGGGAGTATTTTCCAGTTGACGAAATCATTTAGAAACGGGGAGGGCGCAAGCCCGAGACATAATCCAGAGTTTACGATTCTAGAGTGGTACGAGACACCTGGGGACTATATGAGTGTGGCCAAAGACTTTGAGAAACTAATGAGGTTTATTCTTCAAAAAATAGCTCCTGACTCAAGCAAGCTGAGTTATAAAGGCAAGGAATACGATTTGAGTAGGCCTTGGGAGAAAATTAGCGTAGCGCAGGCCTTTTCCAGATACGCCGGGATCGATACTGAGACCATGTTGTCAGAGGCAAAGCTCAAAGAGCAAGCCAAACAAAAGGGATATCAGGTCACCCCCGAGACTACCTGGGAGCAGGTGTGGAACCAAATAATTGCGAACGAAATTGAACCCAAACTCGGATTGACAGGGCCGACCATTCTTTACGATTATCCGATTAGTCAAGCCGCCTTAGCCAAAAAGGCGAGTGACGGGCGTTTCGCCGAGCGATGGGAAGTGTTTATGGCAGGACTAGAGCTCGGGAACTGTTTCTCGGAACTAACCGATTGGAGAGAGCAGGAGGCAAGATGCAAAGCGGATCTTCTAGAGCGGAAGCGACTAGGTAAGACAGAGTATCCGATGGACAGTGATTTTATAGACGCACTCAAGCTAGGGATGAGCGAGACAGGGGGGATCGCAGTGGGGGTGGATTGACTGGTAGCGCTGTTTGCGGACGTCACTGATATTGCGGAGATCCTCTTTTTCCCAGTTGGCGAAATGTTTCAATCCCTTGGCAGGAATCTCCATGCCTTTTAAGGCTGGAGAGGAATGCCTGCACGTAGCGAGGCAAGTCTAGACTTGCCAAGCGGAGCTACCAGTGTCATGATCCCGCTATGACTGTGTATTGGACTGGAGCTTCGACCAAACATCGGATGATGACGCACTTAGTTTTTTGTCCCAAGTTCCGGAGACGTGTCCTTGTAGGCGAAGTAGCCCGTCGGATTAACGTGTTGTTCACTGAATGCTGCCTAGTTAACCGGTGGGAACTCCACGAGATAGGTATCAACAAGGATCACGTTCATTTATTGATCCAAACTCGCCCAGCCGAGAAAATCTCTGAAGTAGTACAGCGTCTTAAGGGCGGAAGTAGCCGAGTGATCCGACTAGAACACCCAGAGCTAGAAGAGTTCCTTTGGGGGGATAGCTTTTGGAGTGATGGCTACTTCGCCGAGAGTATCGGGAGCAAGAACGAGGCTATTATGCGGAAGTACATCTCGGAACAACATCGATCATGACGTAGGAGCAAAATCCCCATGCTTCAGCGTGGGGATTACTTTAATTCGCATATATTGTTGTAGTCGATCTATCTCCATGCTAGAATTATACTATTAAACAATGAATCTTGTGTTTATGTGAAAAGTTTTTCACATAAACACTAGTTAGATGAAATGCCAATAAATATATACTATCGGAGGTTTGTATGACTACCAAAACCCCAGAAGAAATAACAGCCATGGCCGGTGGGGAGATATCCCCACAGACTTTGTACAGTGTAACGTATCGTCCCCTCGGAGGTGGCCCCGATATTACCCTTGCAACCGCAGGTTTCGAGTTCCCAAATAATGTCTTTGTTTACGCTGGTGAAATAGTTGGTATTACACCGTACGTCCCACCGGCCGAGAGGACAGACTAAGTTAGGTATTTATTGGCACTTCTCCGTTCCTCGTTTCACTGCGGTACTCGACCCCACTGCGTTTTCGCTTCATGCGGTTCGGTCAAAAATTGTACCGCATTCCGCTCAGGTCATCTAACTACTGTATATCTGGTTCGGGGGTTGCACCCCCTCAGCCCATATCAGGCGGACTTGCGAGTATAATCCATTATAAATCCGCCTGACATCAGATATACAGGCACCGTTAGGCGACATATGACGC
>LCPA01000038.1 GCA_001003385.1 Microgenomates group bacterium GW2011_GWF2_47_9
ACTCGCGGCAAAATCATCATAGACGGCGACGACATCGCCAAAATTAGCACGCGTAACCTCCCCCTCCTAAGGCGTAAAATTGGGGTAGTTTTTCAGGATTTTAAGATTCTCTACGATCGCACGGTAAGTGAAAATATCGAGCTCGCCCTCGATATTTTAGGACTAAGCGACAAAATAGCCGCCGAAAGAAGCAAAGAACTCCTCGCTCTCACCGGTCTTACCGACAAAGCCCAAGATTTCCCTGTTCAGCTTTCTGGTGGTCAGATCCAGCGGGTCATTATTGCGAGGGCTCTTGCCGGCTCACCTAAAATTATCTTCGCCGACGAGCCGACAGGCAACCTCGACGCCAAAACTGGCTGGTCGATAGTCGAACTCCTGAAAGATATTAATGAACAGGGTACAACTGTGATCATGGCCACCCATGACGTTGAGCTGATAAAAGACCTCAAAGCCAGGACAATATTTATCGAGAAAGGCAAAATTACCAAAGACACAGGGGCGAGAGCTCATGACAAAGGTAAAAAAGAATGAAGAAACTCACAACTACCCTGAGCCATATCAGACGTTCTCCCTACCAAAGTGTTGCCGCTGTTGTCATGACTGTGATCACCTTCTTTATTGTTACGGTCTTCGCCCTTACCGCTCTTGGAGCCCACGTTCTTCTCACTTACTTCGAGTCTCGCCCCCAAGTTACTGCTTTTTTTAAAGATACCGCGACCGACACCACCGCCACAAAACTCAAAGAGTCAATCGAAGCAGTAGTCGCTGTCGAGTCTTCGCAGTACGTTTCCAAAAACCAGGCACTTGAAATCTACCAAGATCAAAACAAAGACAATCCCCTACTTCTCGAAATGGTGACCGCCGATATCCTCCCTTCCTCACTAGAAATCTCAACCAAAAACGTCGACGATCTCGAAAAAGTTGCCGAACTGATGCAAAAAGACCAAGAAGTCGAGGAAGTAGTCTTTCAAAAAGATGTGATAGATACCCTGCGCACCTGGGTGAATGGTATTCGTATCGCCGGCCTCAGTCTCTCTTTTGTTTTGCTCACCACCTCGCTTATAACCATCGTAATTATTCTTGGTCTCAAGTTTACCGCCCGCAAAAAAGAAATCGAGACGCTCTCGCTCTTGGGCGCCTCCACTTGGTATATCCGCGCACCATTTGTGTATGAGGGCGTCTTGTACGGCCTCTTGGGTGCCTTTTTAGGGTGGGGGACTACTTATGTTGTTCTCCTTTATCTGACCCCAAACTTGGTCGAGTTTTTGAAGGATATCCCTCTTTTCCCAGTTCCCCCCCTGGCTATGTTAGTAGTTTTGGCTGGGGAGCTTGTTCTTGGGACCATCCTTGGGATTATGGCGAGCCTCATCGCTACAAGGCGTTATGGAAGATGAAAGTCTCTAAGTTATTTTTATTTTTGTCGGTTTTTCTCACCCTTATTTTCCCCTCTTCTTTTTTATATCCAAAGGCTCGCGCGGTAGAGTGTGGGGACTCGATTCCGACCGACCCCAATGATTTAAATAGCTATATCGATAACTGTAAAACCAAGATTGATGGCCTAAGCGTGCAGAAAAAAACCCTCTCTTCGACAATTAGTTACCTTAGCTCTCAAATTGCCCTAACTGAGTCAGAAATCGCCCAAACCCAGAACGAGCTCAACTCCCTAAACCTAGAGATTCTCGAATTATCCGGAAAAATCGAGAGCATCAACTATTCCCTAAATGACCTCACGACTCTCTTTGTCACGAGGGTCCAGGAATCATACAAATCCAATCAATCGGGTGGGGTACTTGCCGTTTTCAATAACGCGAGCCTCAAACATTTGGTCAAAAACATCGAGTACGTCAAAAAGGTCCGCGACCACGACCACGCCCTCATGATCGCTCTTGAAAAATCGCGTCTTGACTATGACGAACAAAAACTGGCAAAAGAAGAAAAACAAAAAATTGTCTCAGCCCTCCAAACCAAACTCCAAGTACAACAAAACCAGCTTGCCCAACAAAAACAACAATCAGAGTTACTTTTGGCAACCACCAAAAACAACGAGAAAAAATATCAAGAGTTATTGTCCAAAGCCTCGGCCGAGCTTGCCGCCATCCAGGCTGTCATCGCTGGAAAGGGGAGCGAAACAGAAGTAGGCCCTATCTCCGAGGGAGACCGGATTGCAACTATTATTAGTGGCGCTTCTCCTTGTTCGTCTGGCACTCACCTCCATTTTGAAGTTGTCTCCAACAAATCTCATCACAATCCTTTCGAATACCTGAACTCGAACTCACTTTCTTGGGACAATGCCGATCCGGCCCAAAACGGGACTGGATCCTGGCGCTGGCCAATGCGCGATCCCATCCGGATTACCCAAGGATATGGACACACTTCCTATTCCTCAATCTACGCCAACAACGTCCATACCGGGGTAGATATGGTCAACTCCGATGACTACTCAGTTCTTGCCGTCAAAAACGGCACATTGTACCGGGGGGCTATTTCCTGCGGTGGCGGGACCCTTCGCTATGTGCATGTTGACCACGGCGACTCCGATTACGATACCTACTATCTCCACGTTAATTACTAGCCACTTGACATACTATTTTCTAGCGCATAAAGTTATCTACAATGCCAAAAAGTCGCAAAAAAAGTCTCAAGAAAGCCCCATTGTTGACGAAACGTTCTCCTATCCTCAAGATTTTAGGCGTATCCTTCATCTTGGCAATCGGTTTATTATTTGCCCGTCAGAATTTAACTCAAAACGCCGATATTATGCAAATTGGTGGGATGTCGATCCCAAACCAAGCCTTACGCCTTGACGGTAATACATTTATTAGTGCTAATGATTCGTCATCCGCCCTCAATCCCAAGCTAAGCGAGGGTTTTACCTTCGAAGCTTGGTACAAACCTCAGAATTATACATTTGGCCCAAGCCGCCTCATCAACAAGAATAATGCCTACGATAGTGTCTATAGCATTTGGCTAGAATCTCAATACAACAAAGAGATAGGCATCTATTCAGTCGTCTACCACCTAGAAATGGGTAAAGATGATTGTGAGCCATCAAATCACCTTACATTTTCCCGTACTCTCGAATACTCCCCCGACAACAAAGATCAAATCACTACCTGGCATCACATCGCCGGGGTTTTGTCGCCGGATGGCACGGTAGCCCTCTTCGTTGATGGCGATAAGTATACCTCTGTGGAAAAATTAGTCTCTACCTGCCAGTCTAGCAAAACCAATCTGGAGATAGGTTACCGATCCTCTCCCACAAACTGGATTGATGGCAAATTTATAGGCACCATCGATGAGGTGCGTATCTCGAATTTAGCTCTTTATGGCGCGAACTTTATCCCTGAAACCAGTTTTAACCCAGAAGTCGGAACTGTTGCGTTATACAAATTTGACGGCCGACTCTCCGATTTATCCTCATACGCTAGACATCCATCCATAGTAGGAGTTGAGTACTACACAGAGTCTCAGGGAACATACCCCCCTCCCACCTCTGATCCCTCAACCAATATCACTTGTTCGCCTGCTCTCTACAGGATCCCTAATGGTGCCCCTACAGCCAATCAGCTCACTCAATATCTCTCTCCACAGTACGAAGTTTCTGCCAAAAACGCTATTGTTAAACCAGGTGAATACTACGTCCACGCCGTTCGGGTGAGTAATAATGGCGAGAGGGACATTGCCACATCAGGGTACATGTTTACAGTTAAAGCCGAAAACGGCTATGGCAACAGCAAATCTGATTGGCAAAGTATCTGGACGGCTCAAATTACTCCTCCCTACAACTGTACTCAAAAATCTCCAAACGAAATTACCTGTCCGGTTGAGCACTTCGCTTTGGCCGCGGGGGAATCTGCAATATTAGAATTACCAGTTTTCGCGAGTAAAATATCTGAGAGTTCCAGTCCGATTGACGTTTCCGGATATCATGTCACTCTTGGTTACTCTCAAATAGATGGAGTAATGAAAGACTGTGGTGTCGAGGTAATGACACGTGAGGGTGTTCAACCATCCCCAGTTCCCTCAAGTCCAGGTTGTTACTTCAAGCCTCGTCCGTGCCCCATGAACGAACCAGATTGCAAACCAGAGTGGGTCTGTCCTTCACCGACGCCTACTCCCATGCCCAAGCCCTCTCCCTCTCCCGTCCCTTCATTTACCCCACAGCCCACTCCATCGTGCGAGATAGCAACTCTTTCAAAGATTTCCTATAGCAAGTGGTGCGGGGTTGGCAAGTACCGCCAAATCGCCTTCACCTGTTCCAATGGCTCTACCTACCGCCAGGGTAGTACTAGTACCTGCAAAACCAAAACAGCCTGGCGTCAAATTGCAAAAGAATACTGCGGCAACTACTACGTTTGTATTAATCCGAGCCCCACCCCTCCACCCCCTTCCCCGCAACCCTCATCCCGCTAAAAACTCCCTTAACTATCTTTTTTGTTAAACTGTTTGTAATGCGTCTTTTGTATTTCTTTACGCTGTTAGTCGTTATTTTCCCTCCAATAATTCGCGCACAGGTGTTTATAAACGAAATCTCGCCCCTTGGTGACGAAGAATGGGTCGAAATTTATAATGCTGGCGAAACTCCATTTGACCTTGCTGGTTGGTGTCTTGCCGATGGTAATACTGTCGAATCTGATGATCTCACCCTAGAGGGAATAATTACTCCCTTGGAGTTTAAAGTTTTTACTCATAACAAGGGATGGCTCAACGATGGGGGAGATAGTGTTACTTTGCTTGCCACCGACTCGGCTACCATTGACACAGTTGCTTATGGTACAGTTCCCGAGGGGAAATCCTGGGCTAGAGTACCAGACGGCAGTCCCGATTGGTTAGTGAGTGATTTGTCGAAAGGTTTGCCCAATCCCACCCCCGCCCCGCCTCCAACTCCCACCCCCACTCCATCTCCGTCTCCTACTCCCACCCCCTCGCCTACACCAAGCTCCGCCCCATCGCCAACTCCCACCCCTACTCCTACCCCTTCCCCTGCTCCTGGAGTAGAAGGGGAGGTGTTGTCGGCCTCGACCTCGGCAGTCAAAGATCTCGATCTCTCAGTTTTCTTAGTCGATCTGGCCTCTCCCTCCGCCTCAGCAAGCGCACTCCCTGTCCCTAGCACAAATCTTAACTACGAGCACCTCTCCAACGTACTTTTCATAGGTGTTGGCCTGACTGTATCCGGCCTGTCGGGAGTTTTTATCACTCGCCGTTTGACTCGCAAAAAGCTATAATAAAGGGGTGCAAAAAATTATCTACTGGCTCCCTGCCCTCGCCTGGTCGGTCCTCATTTTTTCGCTTTCCTCCGTACCTTCTCTGCAGGTTACCTCAAACCAACTTCTCCAAGAAATCGTCAACGACGGCGGACATTTTAGCTTTTATGGTCTTTTGGCTATTTTCACCTACTACGGCGCACGTAAAACCGGCCTTGCCCATAGCCAACAAATCGCAGTTATTTACAGCTTTGTATATGGCTGTCTAAACGAACTCCACCAATATTTTGTGCCTGGCAGGACGACAGACATCCGCGACCTCATCCTAGATCTCTTGGGAGCAATATTTGCCCTTGCTATAATTACCAGGTTGAAGGGTCAAAGAGGAGGAAAATGAGAGTTCTAGTGACTGGCGGCTTAGGCTATATTGGCGCAATTTGTGCCCGCGAACTGGCAGGAAATCACGAGGTCTACAAAAATAAGCTAGAACTCGATATTGTAAAAGGCGACATCCTAGACGCTTCTAAGCTCGACAAGGTATTGCACTCATTCAAGCCCGACGTCGTCATGCATTTTGCCGCCTATATACAGATGGGGGAGTCTGTCCGTGATCCTCGTAAATACTACGAAAACAACGTGGCAGGTAGTATTACCCTTATCGAATCCATGCTTAGTCATAACATCAATAAAATAGTCTTTGCAAGCTCTGCTGGTGTCTACGGCAACCCAGTTCATCTCCCCATTAAAGAAGCCGATCCCAAAGAACCAACGAACCCTTACGGCGAAACCAAACTTGTAGTCGAGCGCTTA
>LCPA01000039.1 GCA_001003385.1 Microgenomates group bacterium GW2011_GWF2_47_9
AAGGCTCCTTCATCGGCAAAGGTGGTGTCGGCGGGATTGTAGGTCACGAGTGCCTGGCCGGAAGAAGTGATCCCTGACTCTATCTCTAGGTTGGCGGCGTAGATATTATTAAAGCGGTAGGTGGGACTGCCTAAGTCACTGCCGAGGTCGGTATCGGGAAGAATAGATTTGCCGTTGGTGATTGTGGCGTTACCGAAGGTCAAGCCATCGACAACAACACTATTGGTGGTAGTCGTAAGACCAACTGTTGTCCCCGAGATCGTCCAGCCGCTTTCTGTAAAGTCGACTGCGGGGGCTGTATAGGTGTTGGTAATCTTATTACCATCGATACTGATATTGGTTCCAGCGGTGAGACTAGTGAGCCCTTGGGTAATGGTGCTTGTGATTTTGTTATCTTCGACACTTATACCGGTCCCCGCTACAAGCTCTAGGATACCTGTGTTACTAATAGTAGGACTTTGGGCGTCGCCGGAGAGCGTGATCCCCTCCCCAGCTCGCAGGGAATAGACCACATTAGGCGCTTTCAGATCTTCGTTAAAAACGGCAGGGACGTTGACGGTGAAGTAGATTTGCTCTGACCCGGTACTAGTGCCGAGAACTCCACTTGAGGCAGTACTTGATGTATTGTCGTTTGTGTTTCTTAGACGAGAATACCTACTGTAGCTAATTATCGGCAAACCGATACTTGAGATAATGGTAAGGTAGAGCAGTAGATTTTTCATCTTGTCACAGTTAACTATATATGGCTTGAAAATGCAAAGAAAATTGACTAGTTAGGTAAAACCGGCCATACTGAAAATAATGAAATTTGTCCTGTCCATGCTTTGGGGGTTGTTGGTTGTGCCTGTTTTCGGCGCTGATGTATCAAGTGGAGTGGCACAATATGCCGCGATTAAGCAGGAAGTGAGCGATGGAATGGTTGTGTGCTCGACTACGAGTGGGATTGAGCCTTGTACACGTGAGGGTGATCCAAATTTGCTGGGTGTCGTGAGTTTGTCGCCGGCTGTATCTTTTGGGGTGGCAACGCCTAGCGCTGGTTCGGTGCCTGTTGTTAGCTCTGGGCTTTCTACTGTGCAGGTGTCGGGAGCGAACGGAGCGATCGAGGTGGGGGATTTTTTGACCTCTTCCACAACTGCTGGTTTGGCGGTGAAAGCCTTAAAGAGTGGATATGTATTGGGGACTGCGAGTGAAAGCTGGGTACCGGAGTCGAGCGAGGCAGTAACGACTATGACGGCGAGCCTGGCGATTAAGCCAGCGGTCCTCTCGGCAAACGCAGGGAATAACCTTTTGGATATGATAAGGCAGGGAGTGGAAGCCGCCTTTTTGACTCCCCTATCTGCTCTACGGTACATTGTCGCTGGGGTAATCCTAATAATTAGTGTAGGGTTTGGGTTTCTTTACTTTGGTAAGTTGGCGCGGAGCGGGGTAGAGGCTGTTGGTCGCAATCCCCTAGCCTCTCGGGCGATCCAAATGTCGGTATTATTTAATGTTGTTCTGACTGTAGGAATAATTATGGTCGGGGTGGCAGTAGCTTATCTGGTAATGACGATATGATTCATTCTTTTGCGTATGCCGTCGAAAAGGTAAAAGAAGTGGGTAAAGTAATTTATAGCGATCGTTCGATTGCTGTCGTATCTGGATTGCCAAACGCGGTGATCGGCGAAGGGGTGAGTTTTGAGACCGGGGCGCACGGCTTAGTGTCGAAACTGGGAGAAGACCAGGTCGAAGTAATTATTTTCTCCGACCAGTCCCTTACTGCCGGGGAGCCTGCGGCCAGAACAGGCGAGGCGATCAAGGTGAGCGTTGGGGATGGAATGCTTGGGGATACATTTGATTCTCTGGGATATATTGTAAGAGGTGAAAAGGACCCGAGCATGGTTTCTGAAAACCGCGCGATTGAATGCCCGGCTTGGGAGATAGAAAGAAGAAGTGAAATAACCAAGTTTTGTACCACCGGGACGGGGATTGTCGATATGGTGGTGCCGATTGGGAGGGGGCAGAGGGAACTAGTCATCGGTGACCAGAAAACTGGCAAGACTCACTTTGCACTCCAAGTTGTGAAGGCTCAGGCAAAAGAAGGTGTGATTTGTGTGATTTGCTTGATTGGCAAGGAGCAGGCGGAAATACTTAGAGTCGAAAAAGATCTAACTCAGGCTGGGGTACGGGACAAGTGCATAATTATTGCCGAACCAGCCAAATCGAGTGCGGCAAAAATTATGCTGGCACCTTTTACGGCAATCGCGGTGGCAGAGCATTTTCGTGATTTGGGGAAAGATACGCTAGTTGTTTTGGATGATCTCTCGCACCACGCGGTTCGATACAGAGAGATGGCATTGCTCGCCGACAGGTTTCCGGGTCGAGATTCTTATCCGAGCGACGTATTTTATTTGCACGCACGGTTGTTGGAGCGGGCGGGGTGTTTTTTGGTGGGTGGGAAGGCCGTGAGCATTACCTGTTTGCCGATTGTGAGTACTGTGGACGGAGATATCTCGGGATATATCGAGACGAATATTATGTCGATGACGGATGGACACTTATATTTTGATCGAGATTTGTTTTTTGATGGCGTGCGTCCTGCAGTAAACGTCTTTTTGTCAGTAACAAGAGTCGGAAGACAAACACAGAACAAACTAATGCGGTCAGCTGGGCAAAAGATATTGTCGACTTTGTCGGAGTACGGTAATCTCAAGCGGTTTTTGCGCTTTGGGGCAGAACTCTCGCCTGAGGTAACCGAGAAAATTAGGTTGGCACATGGTGTAAAGGCAATATTCAGGCAAGAAGGCCACGTACTAATTGATCCGTACGTACAGGTATTTATGGTTGCGCTTTTGTGGGCAGATCGGTTGCAAGAGCTGGATAGTGAGGTGTTTGCCTCTAATTTGCTACTCGATAAAGATAAAATGCGCGAGGTAAAGGGATTGGTTTTGTCTGCAAACAGTTTTGAGGAATTAGTTAAAAAGGCTGGCAAATGAGTGGGATTAATAAACTAAAAGACAATATTGAAGTATACGAATCAATCGGGGGATTGATGGAAGTGTATGAGGAAATGGCCGCCAAAGCAATGCGTGAGATTCGTGAGGAAATTCTTTCTGGACGGGAGTATTACCAAGGACTTGCCGAGTTGTCGGCGAGTGTCGGCGCCGACCTGTCACTTTTTCCTTATGGGCAAAAACGAGGGAGTGCGATAGTGTTGTTTTCGGCCGATGAGGGATTGTACGGAGAGATTTTGGATCGGGTTTTTGATAGCTTCCTTACTGCCATTCGACAAGACAGATCAGCTCAGATTTATTTGTCCGGCAAGGCGGGGATTGAACTAATGAAGTTGTTCGAGCCAGGGGTGAAGTACACGGTCTTGCCGGTTCCGACAGGAAAAGATTCTTTTAAGGAGGTTGTTGGCGCCTTGTGGGGATATAAAAAGATCGAGTTTTATTTTGGGCAATTCGAGAGTTTGGCAAGGCAAATTGCAGTTAATAGACAAGTTACCGCAAAAGAGATTATGCAGACCATACAGGGGGGATCGTCTAAGATTGTTGCAAAACTAAAGTATTTGTATGAGCCGGATGTGGCTGAGGTTTCGCGTGTTTTTGGTCAGGAGATATTTACGGGAATATTGGATCAGACCATAAAAGAAGGCGAGCTTGCGCGAAATGCGTCGAGACTCATGCATTTGGATCAAGCCTTGGGCAAGGTAGAGAGTCGATTGGATAAAGTGCGGGGTGGGTATCTCAAAATGAAGAAAAAACTCGTGGCGCGTAAACAAAATTCGGCAGTTGCCGGGTATATGGCATTACGACAAAGGGGGAGACATGTTTAATAAGGGAGTAGTGCGGATGGTTTCGGGGAAAGTGGCAGAAGTGGCGTTTGAAACAGGTGGAACACGAGTGGGTGAGCTTTATATGGCGGGAGAGGCCGTCTTGTACGCCTATCGTTTGCGGGACAAAAATAGGGTGAGATGCATAGTCCTTTCGGGTCAAGAAGGCTTGACTCGGGGCATGCCAGTCGTTTACGCCAATAAGAAGCTCTCGATCCCCTCTGGCGAAGGCGTGCTTGGGCGGGTCATCAACTTGCATGGCAAGCCGGTCGATGGATTGGGAGAGTTGGTTCACATCAAAGAAGTAGAGGTGGTGAGGGATGCGCCCGACATAGATGAGATCGTTGTGTCGAGGGAAGTATGGGAAACAGGAATTAAAGCAGTTGATTTTTTTGCCCCGCTTGTGAAGGGCGGGCGGATGGGACTTTTTGGTGGAGCAGGCGTTGGCAAGACCATTCTTTTGACGGAAATTATGCACAATGTTTTTATGCAGTCTAAGAATGGGCGGGCGGTCTTTGCGGGAGTTGGGGAGCGCACACGAGAAGGGCGAGAATTGTTTGAAGTCTTGCGGGAGAAGAAGGTGTTAAAAAATACCTCACTTGTATATGGCTCGATGGGTGAGGATCCGGCCGTGAGGTGGCTTACCGCCATTGGGGCTGTAGCTATTGCTGAGGATATGAGAGATTCTGGACATAATACCTTGTTCTTTATCGACAATATGTTCCGCTATGCCCAGGCTGGGAGTGAGTTGTCGCAGATGAGCGAAAACATGATGAGCGAGGATGGATATCAGCCAAATTTGAACGAAGACATGGCGCTATTACATGAGCGGCTTGTTTCTACAAAGTCGGGGTTTATTAGTGCGATTGAGGCTATATATGTGCCGGCGGATGACCTAACGGATCAGGCTGTGCTTGCGGTTTACCCTTACCTTAATTCGGTATTGACCCTCTCGAGAGAGGTGTACCAAGAGGGGCGATTTCCGGCGATTGATATTTTGTCTTCTTCGGCTTCGTCCACTAATCTAGAAATTTTGGGGGAGAAACACTACAAGACCCTAATCGAGGCACAGCAGATCTTGTCTAAGGCCAAGGAACTATCGAGAATGGTTGCGCTTGTCGGCGAGAGCGAGCTGTCGAGTGAAAACAAAGATGTATATCACCGAGCAGAGCTTATCAAGGCCTACATGACCCAACCTTTTAGCTCGGTCGAGGATCAAACGGGGATAAAGGGCGTGTATGTCACAAGAGAGCAGACGGTGACGGACGTTGAGGCAATTTTGAAGGGAAAGTACGATACGAAGACGCCGCGCGAACTATCGATGATAGGAACTTGCGGGTCGAGATGAAAATAAAAATCGTGGTAAGGGAAAAGGATAAAGAACCTTGGCAAGGTATGGTCGATAGTGTTAGCTCGACCAATGCTAGAGGAAATTTTGATATATTGCCAGGGCACGCCCATTATGTTGGGTTGATTGAGAAATTTTTAATTGTGCGAAACGGGAACAGCAAGAAAGAGTGGAAGGTAGACAGGGGGATTTTGAGTGTGAAAGATGGGACACTTGAAGTTTACTTGAGTTACTAGATTTGGGTTATAATTCTGTTATTGCCGAGGTGGCGAAATGGTAGACGCGCACGTTTCAGGTACGTGTCCCTCACGGGATGGAGGTTCAAGTCCTCTCCTCGGCAC
>LCPA01000040.1 GCA_001003385.1 Microgenomates group bacterium GW2011_GWF2_47_9
CGTTTCTGGAGTCACTTCTCAGGTCCTTGCAGGACTTGAGGTGCGTCTACCCGCCCTGTCGAAATTGTCGATGAGAGATATTTTAACAGATTTTAACCAGCTTGGGTCGCAAGAGTGCGTTCGCTAGAGAGCGAATATTTGGTGCCTGACTTGCCAAACTGTTTCCAATAATGAGAACGTTTGCCACGACCGGAGGACATTTCGAGCCAAAGCGAGGCGTCTTCGAGAGACTTTCGCATCATCCGGAGCCAGCCTTGTAAATTGCGGAAGAAGTTGAGGTGGTATACACCAGCGTCAACGACGTTGTCCATGACAGCTTTTTCGATTTGCTGTTCAACTTTGCCCATGCTTTTGACAAGCATAGCTAGCTCTTCCCGGACTGAGTCGATCTCTTTGCGTAGACCCTCATCAGCCAGAGAAAAAAGAACTTTTTCCTGAGATTTTTGAGCGGCAAATTTTTGTCTTTCTTCTGTACGGGCTGAACTGGCCGCTTTTTCCTCGCGGTCCTTGATCCATTCTTCGTAGAAATTGGGTTCTTGGCCTTTGGGAGTATTCCCGGATTGCGAACTGCCAAGGAGCTGGTCAAAAATTGATTTTGCCGTACCTTTGACGACATCGTTTTTGAGAGAACCTAGGGCACTCGCGCCGATATCGCGCATAGATTCGACAAAACCATCCCCTCTTCGGGACGCACTTGGCTTTGAAGCAGGAGAGTGAGATGATAATGGTTTGAAGCTTTTGAAAGGATCGTTCATTTGGCGCGTATTATCCTATAATTCACAGAGTAAGTCAAGAGTTTTACGTTTTTGGACGAGGTATTTGGCATAGGTTTTTTGCCCCTCCCCCATTTTTAGTTGGGCGATCTCATCGCTTGTAGTTTCTGGATCCAGTTCTTTGACAAGTTCGGCAATTATAAACTCGAGCTTGAGATTTGTTTCGGCAGTAGCCCTGTACTCTTTTAGTAGCTCGTCTTCGGTCTTTTTGATGGATTTGAGATAGTCTGGGAGTGCCAGATTGAGCGAAGAAAGCTGGTTGACTAGTTTTGAGAGAGCGGATTTGGTTTCTTCGTCGACTAGCATGGGAGCGACGTTGATTTTGGTGTTTTTCAAGAGGGTGTCTAGGACGATATTGAGGCGCCAGTTGGGATCCTTGGGTACATCAGACTTGGCTTTTTCGACTTTTTCCTTGCCTGCCTTGAGGGCCACGCTAAGATATTTTTTGTAGTCACCGATAGTTAGCTCTGGCCTACCGGCGGTTTCGGCTTTAAATTGCCAAGGCTTGCCATCGGTTTTGCCGGACTTTAGTGGAGCCATGGAAATGGGGGTAATCTTGGGTTCGATGATTGGCATATATTTTTTTGCGTTTAGGGCTTGGCCGTAGGCGTAAGGAATGACGTGCTCGAGAACGTGATTTAAGACTTCATTTTCTTTAAGTGTTTTCTCGACTAGATTAGCGGGCGCCTTGCCTTTGCGGAAACCCTTGATCTCTGCTTTTGCGACGTATTCTTTGACGACTGCCTGGTAGGCCGCTTCGATGGTGGCGGCGGAGATTTCAAAGTTTACCGTGATTGACCCGTCTTTGGGATCGGAAATAGGTTTTTTTACCTCTGTAGTTTTTTTGATTGTCATGTTGCTCCTGAGTGTATTAATTTACTAGGTGCCAAGGAGAGGATGGTTCGACAAGCTCACCATTCCAACCGAGGGTGCCAAGGAGAGGACTTGAACCTCCATCCCGTGAGGGACACGCTCCTAAAGCGTGCGCGTATACCATTTCGCCACCTTGGCAATTCTTGACATTATAGCAAAAAAGAGTTTACCAAAAGAAGAGCTAGATCAATCAGATTAAAGCGTGATGGGGAGAGAGGCGACGGGAACGCTTTGTGATTTGATTTTGTTCATAAAGAATCTGGTGTGGGCGAGCCAACCTTCGGTTGAGACGGTGTTGTAGGTACGAGCAATACTCTCTAAAGAGGTAGTGTTGTATTTGGTGGCGAGACCTTTGGCGACGGCATTTACGCTCTCTTCGAGGGAGGCAAAACAAAGTTTGTGGTCGCCATAGATCCCCCAGCCATATGGGTTGTTACAATTTTGGGGCATTCGCTTGGCAAAACTAGACTCGGTTCCGGCGATGGCGGCCATAATTGTCCAGTCAAGGCCCCAGGATTCGGCAGTTTCGATGAGAAGTTTTTCCATCCCGACCATCGGGGACTGGTATCGCTCGAGGACAAGACGCATTTGCGTCTCCCTTATATCAAAGGCGCGGGCGTGCTTGGGGGCAATAAGGAGAGCGAGCACAAATATTGCTATAAGATATTTTTTCATACAACAAAAAACCTACCGTTTTTGAGAACGGTAGGTTCAATATCGAATTAATGACAGGATTATATCACTATATTATAGGATGTCAAGACAGGAGGAAAAACTTAAAAATCGCCGGTCTCTAGCTCGGTAAGGAACTGTTGTACTCCTTTGGCCCAGGCACCGTTTGGAGAAGTGGGATTGTATTTGGTCATTACTTCTTCGGGTGAGACAAGGCCATAGGCGTGATAATTGTTCGCAAGGCCCGAGATAAAGGTGTTGAGCCCTGCTTGCCAGGAGTCAAAGCACAGGGTGCCAGCGGAGTGAATCCCCCACCCCCAAGCATTATGACAATGGGGAGGCATAATTTTGCCGAGATTTGATTCTTGCTGGGCAATTGCGACTACCAGGTATGGATCGACAGAGTGAGAGTCCGAAAGTTGGACGATGTTGGCCCCCAGACCTTCCATAGGTGAACCGTAACGGGCAAGATATTTGTCGATAAGGACAGGCCGGGCATCTTGCGAGGCTAGGGCAGTTTTGATTTCAAACGCTATCTTGGGGACGGCGGCAAAAGCGACTTTGTTATTTTTGATGGTCAACACTTCTTGACGAATTAAGCCTGGAGCTCCCTGGGTAAGGGAGTAGGTAATGTATGTTTGGATACTAAAAAACACGCTGGCGACGGCCACGGGGTACCAGATTAGGACCTTTAACAGCTTTTTCATAGAATGATAAGACCATGCTGGAGTAAATGGGGAGAAATGTCAAGTTGAGTACTTTTTGGAGCGGGTAAGGGGGGACGATCCCCTGCTAAGAGATTGGAAATCTCTTGTGCTACCGTTACACCATACCCGCCTGTGCTCTACGAGCTTCGGCGGGCAAGTCCGCTAGGAATACTCGATAGAGCTAAGTGGCGAGGCTCAGAGTCGGACTGAGATCTACTGTTTTTCAGACAGTCGCCGTGACCACCTTGGCTACCTCGCCTAACTATTCAATTGTAAACTATGTGGCCGCTAAGGGTCTCGAACCCCTGACCTTTCGGATGTAAACCGAACGCTCTAACCAACTGAGCTAAGCGGCCGAGATTGTGTGGGCCTGGTGGGACTCGAACCCACGACACCCTGCTTAAGAGGCAGGTGCTCTAACCGACTGAGCTACAGACCCGGAGTATGGACTGTCACAAGCGTATTAAAGTGCTTTGTGCCGAGGAGAGGACTTGAACCTCCATGGATTGCTCCACACGCACCTCAAGCGTGCGCGTCTGCCATTTCGCCACCTCGGCTAGTTGAGAACGACACCTCGGTATTATACAAGAAAAACAGGGATTGTTGCATTTTTATCGTCGAATAGTAATATACATTCTTATGCCTTCTGACGAAGATCCATTGGGGTTGGTCCAAGAGAATTCTTTTTTTCCAAGGAAAATTGCCATACTTTATAGCGACGATCGGCGTGAGTACTTTCGGACGGAAGAAGAGTATTTAACTGAAGCAGGGTCTAGAGAATATGCGGAGCACGTGGCTGTTTATGTAAGGAAGTTGGGGATTGAATCGGAAGTATTTGTTGGTAATGAGACGCTTGCTGAGAAGCTCGCAAAATATGAGCCGTCGATGGCGTTTAATTTAGTCGATACGGTGCGAGGCGAACCAGCCTTGGCGCCTGCAGTCCCTGGCCTACTTGAGCTTTTGCATATCCCGTATACGGGGACGGGAATATTTGGCTTGTCGTTATCGGCAAATAAATACGTGATGTATCAGCTAATGAGGACAAATGGGATTCCGGTACCTAGCCACCAGTTGTTTACTACTGCTAGCGACATGATTGACCCGGCATTACGTTATCCCCTATTTCCAAAGCTGAACTCGGAGCATAGTAGTGTTGGAGTGGCGGAGAATAATGTGTGTGAGAATGAACGAGAACTGCGAGCGAAGATGAAGGAAATGTTTGAAATGTATCGCCAACCAATCCTGGTTGACGAGTTCATTTCAGGGAAAGAATTGACGATTTCGATCCTGGACGGGGTTAACAAAAAAGTATATGCAGTAGAGCGGTATTCGGGCGATGATTCAGAACATAACATTGTGACTTTTGACAAAAAATGGGTGAATTTTTTGGATATGTCGTATTCGAAATTTGAAGACGATGATTTGAGAGATTACACTAAGGAAGCTTTTGATGTCTTGAAAATGTCTGATTATGCAAGGTTTGATGTACGAATGGATGGTGCGGGTAGGTACTATTTTATAGACCCAAATCCGAATCCTTACTTTGGTCCTCCAAAGGAGACGCATGCTTCCTATACGATTGTTCTTGATATGTATGGTGTGGAGTTCAAAGAGGTGTTGAAGAGGATGATTCAAAATACAGCAAGAGACGCAAAGATTACGTCTAGCTTGTGGGGATAGCGAATCTTCCATGGTAAAATGAGAACTTAGTTTGCCGGGTGGTGAAATGGTATCACAGCGGCCTTTGAAGCCGTATTTCTAGGTTCGAATCCTAGCCCGGCAACATATAAAAAACGAGGGTTTCTACCCTCGATTTTTATATCTACTGGATAGGTTTGAACCGTTGGTGAGAATCAGCACATCAAGTGCATAGCACCTGAGAAATGTGTCCAGATGCGTAGCAATCTGGGAGACCAGCATGGCAAAGCCCAAATACTCAAGCAGTTGTGGCCAGAAAAAGATCATAATCTCTTGTTCCCCCTCATCCACCAACTTGTCCTGAGCTGGTCGAAGGATCCATCCATTCGCCCACCCAT
>LCPA01000041.1 GCA_001003385.1 Microgenomates group bacterium GW2011_GWF2_47_9
TAAGTAGTGATAGTGGCACAAACGGCTCCTGCAAATAGTGGGGGTATGGTCGTCCCGAAAGTAACGCCCCCCAGAGTGAAAATACAAACCACAAAGAGGCAAGGACAAATCCTCGATCAAGCTTCTTTCTTAGGGCATAGATGAGTAGAGTTATGAAGGCAACAGCCAACCCCCTTACAAAAATCCCACTCTGAAACGGATTAAAGCTATACGCCCCCGTGCTCCAGGATGAAACATAACCTAAATTCATAGTAAGTACGGTGTCTAGGTAACTTTGTCCGATTCCTCGCATGGCATAATAAATAAAACTACTCGCTAGTGGAGCTACAAATCCCACAATAAAAAGTATTGCCGCCGGACTAAACATTGCTCTTATACTTTTACCCAAACTCTCCGCCCTAAAAGCAAATAGATAGAGGGTTATTGCTACAAAGTCAGCTACAACCGGCACTTTAAACAACCAACCAACGCCGGCGATGAGTCCCGCAAACAAAAATCTCCTCCAGTCAGTTTGCTTAGCTTTAAAAACAACAAGTAGTGACCACGTAATTGGCAACATCATAAAAAGCTCTGCGTTTACGATATTCCCCTCAAAAGTAGGCAAACTCGTCAGAATGACAAATATTAAGGCGCTCACAAAGGCTAGTTTTGGTCTTTTCGAAAACAAAAGCCTTGCCAATTTATAAAAGACTACCGTATGGACAAGCATCGTCGCCATGAGCATCGCCCTAAACCAAAACACGCCTTGAGCAATCCCGGCTAGCACATACAAAAGGGGGGGCTTGTGGTCAAACATGGACTGGTACATCGAAACCCCCTCTCTCCACGCTCTCCCCATCACAAAATAAATTTCCTCATCGCCGTAATAGTGCGGGGTGAATAAGCTAGGGATTCGAAGCAGTACCACCGCAAAAAGCAAGATCATGAGCCCCTCATGTCTATTGCACCACATGGAAAACCTTTTCAACATCTTGCCCACACCGTAAGAATACCGCATCCGTCAGTACTTTTCTACTCGTTTTTTACTTCCCCATCTCTGGGAGCCACTTTTTCAGTTACTTTGTACTCTATATATTTTCCAAGCATTAACCTGGTATGTGCATCAATTCCTGGTAAAGCCGTGAAGAAAAATCCTATAACAGGCATCGTGATAAACTCGAGTACTTCCCATAAGGGTGTCAAAATAGGAATTCTTCTCCCATCCCTTTTAGGCCTCAACCTAAAATTAAGGATAATAATCGCAAATAATGCCACCAAGCACAGAGTCAAAATTCCACTCGTCACTTGCGGTAGAGTTTTCCCGATGATCGTTCTTGAAAATTCTTTATTGAGAAGAGGGGGTAAAAGTGCGCCAAGAGTAATCGCAAACCAGTTTACAGGCCATAAGAAATGGTCTTCAAGAACTCGTAGGACTCTAATTGTTTTTTCCCAAAAGGGCACGTTGTCAGACATAATCCATTTCTCCACAATATAAGGTGTGTCGCTCACTCCCCATGCCCACCTCTTTACTTGCTCATACTGGCTATACAAAGTCTTCATTACTCCCCGGCTTTCCGCCGCATCCGCGTTAATCGGCAAGAACAATGGCTCGACCCTTACCTTCCCATCCATCTTGAAAAACGCCTTAAAAAACAACCTCCAGTCTTCAGGAATTACATCAACATCCCAATACCCAATTGCATCAATCATCGCGAGCGAAGCCGAGTAAGTCGAAAAATTAATCAGACGATCTTTCCTTGTCACCACATAAAGTTGCATCACGCTTGCTATCGAAGAAAATACTCGAACCGGCAGAGGCACCCGCCAAATATTGTTATAAAACATGAGCACCGCCTGCCAAATTAGTTGATATCTCTCTGGATTATCTAGGAAGTGATACGTCAAACAGGCAAAATATTGTTCATTCAAGAGTACGTCAGCATCCTCGCTAGTGATAGTCACATAATCAATCTCGATCTTTTTCTCATCTACCAATATTCTTTTTGCCTCCTTCGCTCCCCAAGACGTATTCGAAGACTTCCCCTTCACTTCCCCGGGTAAATCCGGATGATAAGTCGCCCATAGATCTCCAAACACACCTTCAAATTCTTGGGAGAGCTCCAAAGCCTTCGCTCTTGCCGCTTCCCCTTCACGATCCTCAAACGACAACATAATATGTATTTTTGAAGTAGGGAAGGTCTGCTTACCCAAGTGTTCTAAAGTTCGCCTCAATGTACTTATGGGCTCCTTGTAGGTTGGGATCACGACTATATGTTGAATCTTTTGCCAATCAGGGAATAGTTTTACATCAGCCATCCAGTCGTAAGCCTGATATGACTTAAGTTTAAAGTACCCCAAAGTCGCAAGTGCCGCCGTTGTCATTGATCGATAAAACCAGTAAACCGAAAAACCGATAATGTAGTAAGCCACAATTTCCGGAATTACAAACGATCCCCAAACCGGGAATAGAATCAAAAACCAACTCGTAACTCCCGGAATTATCTCAAGAGCTCGTTTGGTTCTCACGGGGTGTCGCTTGATCCATTTCCTTATTTTTTTCATCTATATTTGTCTAATACGTAATATAGCCTACCTTACACTCGAAATAATTCTATCGCATTTGCACTTGTCTGTATCTCCAGCGCCTTTAAGGGCTGTCCTCTAAGTTCTGCCTGTAGACGAGCAAGTATTGTAACATTTATAGGCTCATTACGTAAGTTATCCATCAAAGGCTCTCCCCGAGAATCACGCGGCATCATGAGCGGCGAATCAGTTTCGAGTAGCAGTTTATCATTAGGCACCAGTTCCACTAACCGCCTCACCCGCTTGCTCCAAGTAATATTCCCGGCAAAAGAAACCGAGAATCCGCGTTTGAGAACCTCTCTCAGACCTTCTTCGTCATTCGAAAAACAATGAAACTGACCCTTTGGCTCTACCTGCATCTGGTCAATTACTTCTAGTGTCTCGGTCAGGCTGTTGCGGGTGTGGACTATGACCGGCAACCCATATTCTTGCGCTATCTCAATCTGCCTTCGGAAAAAATCTTGTTGTAGTGGAAGGACACTTTTTAGTTCATCTGTATAAGCATCAGTACCGACCTCTCCCACCGCTACGATATATTCCCTGTTTTCGTCTATTAGCTCCTTTATCCTTGTAAGTTGGTCCTGAAGATCTGTTTGTTTATTAATAATTGATTCCTCGGGGTGTATTCCCACCGCCGCAAATATCTTCCCCTTATACTTTTTCGCTAGCTCGACCGCCAGTTTACTTGTTTTTAGGTCTGTTCCTGGCACAATTATCTTTGTTACCCCCGAAGCCTCGGCGTGCGCCAAGACTTGGTCCCTATCTTTGTCAAAACTGAACCACCACATATGCGCGTGCGTATCTATAAACATAGACTTATCTTAGACCCACTCAGTACCTAGCACAAACCCTCGCGACATCGCAAACTGCGCTAGCCCATCATATCCAAGCTCCGTTTTGTCTATTATCGACCCCTCAAAACTAGCTCCGTTGATATCTGCTCCAACGAGCATTGCTTTCGTTAATTTGCACCGGTCAAAGCTAGCCCTGCTCAGTTTGGCGTGAGCAAAGTTAACTTTCTCCAAATTACATTTTACAAAAATAGTGTTTGAGAGCTCTGCCTTCTCGAATGTGCACTCCCGCAGGTCATACCGCATAGTTTCGCTCTTTCCTCCCGACTTCAGTTTCTGAAAGACCGAGTTTTCTATTGCTGACCCGGCGAAGTCACACTTGATAAAAACCGCAGGTGAAAAGTCTAGATTACTAAGCTTACTTTCCGGGAAACTACAATGCTCAAAGGCGGTCCCATCCAATACCACTCCCGTCAAATCGCATCGCTCGAAAGTACAGTTGGTAAAAGAAGTAAACTTGAGATTCGCGCCCGCGAATCGGCATCCGGCAAAAGTAACGTTCTCAAAAAGATCTCCCCGGATTTCTTCCCCGGAAAAACTGTGATCCTTGTAATTCATAGTCTAGACTAGACGGGGGAATAACGGTACTGCTTTCTCAATTTTTTCAGTTCCGAATTGTGTAACGATTTTCTCCGCCGTCTCAGGCATAAATGGAGCCAGATCTGTCGCAATCTGCCGCACTTCTCCTACAAGCCAATTCAGTGATTGCATTTTTTCCTCATCCTTCTGTTTCCAAACTTCATTCTCCGAAATGTACTGATCTGCCTTCCTGATCCGGTCCCAAATATGTGCCATCGCTTCATCAAACTTATATTCGTCTAATGCGCTTATTATTTCAGTACTGATACTTAATACTTGATACTTAATACTTGATACAGACTGTGCCATCGCCGCCACTCTCGCGACCAGGTTGCCCAGCCCATTTGCGAGATCTGCTTGGTACACTTCTTCGAACTTCACTTTAGTAAAGTCGCCGTCTTCGAATGGGGCCATTTTTGCCAAAAGGTAGTATCTGAGGGTGTCCGTGCCGTACTGGCTGGTATATTCCAAAGGATTAATTACATTGCCGAGACTCTTACTCATTTTTTGCCCGCCGCTTGTAATAAATCCATGGATCAAAATCTGACGCGAAGGCGGCAGTCCCGCCGCGATTAACATTGCCTGCCACATCGAGGCTTGCTGTCGCAGATTGTCTTTCCCCGCAACCTGAATTGCGTTAGGTTTATCTACTGTTCCCCAAAATTCTTCAAATTTTGATGATTTTCCTGTCGTAATTTTGACGTCGGAGGACTTGCCCGCCGTAGCTTCGGCGGGTGAGGGCCATCCCAATGCCGAGATGTAAACCACACATACATCACTTGCTTTTCGTCTCCCGGCACAGGCACGCCCCACGGCATTTTGCTCGCTAGTCTGGATATCGAGAAATCAGCCAATCCCGCTTTTACGAAGTTACGGATCTCCGTCTGTCTGTGCTTAGGTATTACAAAATCCGGGAATTTATCGTAGTGTGCCAACAGCTTATCTTTGAGTTGGGAAAATTTGAAGAAGTAATTTTCTTTCGGGTGAAGCGGACACTTTCCTTCCACTAGATCGGAGTCCGTTTTTTCCAATTCGCACCCTACGCAGTACTTGGCTTTGTATATTCCCTTTTCGATATATCCGGCCGCATCCACCCGCCTCCACATCTCTTGTGCGGCCAATATATGGTCAGGATGTGTCGACCGCCAAAAACTATTGTAGGAGAGATTTAGTGATTTTTTGAGGTCATCAAACTTAGCCGCGTACTCATCTACATATTCCTGCGGCTCCTTGCCTTCTTCTCTCGCTTTTTCGTAAATCTTTTTGCCGTGCTCGTCCGTCCCTGTATTAAAAAAGACCTCGTCGCCCCGAGCTCTCCCGATTCTTGCGATGACGTCTGCTTGAATTATTTCTAGAGCAAACCCAATGTGTGGAGCAGAATTTACGTATGGCGCCGTAGTTGTTATGTAGTACTTGCTCATGAGAAAAGTATAGTGTTACTTCATCAATTTTTCTAGCGCACGAGAAATCTTAATACTCCAGACATCTGCCCACTCCCCAGCCTTAATTCTCGCAATGGCCGTTTGCATACCCTTACTATTTACGTTTAGCGCCACGCTCGCAATCGTGGCCGAAGAAACCTTGAGGATGTCCTTAATCTTGTCGTACGACTGACCCTTGTCAAGAAATACTGCAATCGCCAGCCGCTTGGCAAGAGCCGAGAGCTCACTTTCTGTCAACAAAGATTTTAAAAGTATCTCAGCCTCAACTTCGTTTTTCGAATCCGCAATTACCTGATACAAAATCTTATAAACTTGGCTCTCAATGTTTTTACTCATTTTACTGCTAGATTTTTGCATAACACCTCGCATTTTCCTTATTAAGTATTAATTTAATTAACTGAATTATATCTCAAGAAAAGGATAACATTATTTTGCCAAACATTCAACGCCGATTCCCAAACAGCACAATCACAATTATTAGTAATACCACCAATCCCAAAAACCAATTAAAGTATCCGAGAATCCCCGTCGTCAAGAGTAAAATAATTAACACCGAGACGAAGAGCGCTTTCCCCAAAGATCGAAAAAGCAGGCTCAGACTATAAAGCGTTGCAACAAAAACCAACCCCAAAAACGGCAAATATAATCCCTCAACTACCAGGTTGGCAATACTGGCAGGATCGATATAAAAAATCGTATAACCAACCATTCCCCACAACAACGCTAAAACCATAGCTCTTAGTACAAATTTCATTGTCTCAATTATTACTCACCCCGCTCCCAAATGCTAGAATAGCTAATATGGACACGGCTACAGTCGCTCTCGCGATCATTATTATTTTCTTAGGATTTTTTGTCCTTTATCTTCTCTTGAGTAAAAAACTACGTACGCTCACCTCGCCCTTGGCAGACGAAGAACACACGCGCAACATTGTCAACCAAGTTTTTGGCGAGGTGACAAACAAAGTCATCGAACAGACCAAGATGGTCCTCTCGTCAGACAAGGAAGCCATCTACAAGGACAACGCCGGCAACAAATCAGCAATTCAAAAGCTTGTCACAGACCTGGAGCTTGAAATGGTTGAGCGCCAACGTGAAATAAAGGCGATCGAAGCCGACCGCAATAAGCAGTTTGGCGAGATTACCAAATCCATCGAAGAGCATCGCAAAATTACCGACGAACTCCGTCTCACCACCGAGTCGCTTGGCAAGGTTCTCTCCAACAACCAAACTCGTGGCCAGTGGGGAGAGCGGATAATCGAGGACATTCTCAAAAACTCTGGGCTAATTGAGGGTATTCACTACGCTCGCCAGAAAGAGATGGATACTAACTCCAGCAAACCAGATATCACTCTGCTTCTGCCAAACAATCGCAAGGTAGCTGTCGATGTTAAATTTCCCTACTCAGAAATAAAGCAGATGGCCGACGCCGAAAGTAAGTCTGAAAAATCTCTTCATATCAAAAAATTCGAGTCAGACGTAAAAGCCAAGATTAATCAAGTAACAAAGTATATTAATGTCGAAGAGGGGACTCTCGACTATGCGATTATGTTTGTCCCCAACGAATTACTTTTTTCTTTCATTAATCGTGAATTTCCCGACGTTATTGACGCGGCCATGGCCAAAAAAGTTATGATTGTCTCTCCGTTTACTTTTCTTATCGTCGCCCGCACCGTGATGGAAAGCTATCGCAATTTTATGGTCGAAAACAATTTACGCAAAATCATCAAACACATCTCCGAGTTTATCGAAGAATGGGGAAAATTCACAACCGAATTTAACAAATTTGACGATTCCATCCTTAAGTTGAGAGACGGCTTCGATAAAATTAGAGGTACGCGGTACAAAATGATGGAAAGTAAAATCAAGAAAGTCGAAAGCTATCGCCAGGGCAACAGCACACTTAATGGAGAAGGTGAAGACAATCCCACAATAATAGATTCAGTCTCCAAGGAGTAGGGACCAGTCTTAATGAAAATCACCAAAGCCTTTGAAACTGCTTATAAAGAGCTAAACAACGAACAAAAGTTAGCCGTCGATACCCTCGATGGCCCAATTATGGTTGTCGCAGGCCCCGGTACCGGCAAAACCCAGACACTCGCTCTTCGAATAGCCAATATCCTCCTTAAAACCGACACAGACCCAGACGCCATCCTCGCTCTCACTTTCACCGAATCTGCCGCCAAAGAAATGCGCGAAAGACTAACTCGCTTCATCGGCGCCGCCGCCTATTACATCAACATCAGTACCTTTCATTCCTTCTGCGTAGACGTAATAAAGACACACCCATCTCACTTTACAATTGATCCTTCAGTAGAACCCCTTTCTGATTTAGAAAAGCTCAAAATTCTCCGCCGTCTCATCGATCATGGTAAAATGCCCCCTATCATTATGTTAGGGCCGCCATTTCCTCAATCGCCGATCTTAAACGCGAAAATATAAGCACGCAGTCCTTTCGGGATCTTCTCGAACGAGATTCCCTTGAGCTAGAACAAGAGCGGGAAGGTTTGAGTAAAACCGAATTTCTCAAACGCACCCGCGACTTAGTCAAAAATCGAGAGCTTGCCTCTCTCTATGAAGAATACGAAAAAGAATTAAGCGAATCCAATAACTTTGATTTTGAAGACATGATTAGTCACGTCACTCGCGCTTTTAAAGCTGATCCAGATTTTCTCCTTACTTACCAGGAACGTTTTCACTATTTTCTAGTCGATGAATATCAAGATACCAATAGCGCCCAGAATGAAGTCATCAATCTTCTTGCCTCCTATTACAAAGAACGTTCAGACGTCTTTGTGGTAGGTGACCCCGATCAGGCGATTATGCGATTTCAGGGAGCATCTATCGAAAATCAACTGTCTTTTGTTCGTCGGTACCAAGAAGTCTTAGTTATCACCTTGCGCCAAAATTATCGAAGCGCACAACCCATTCTCGACGCCGCATACAGCCTTATCTCTCACAACGAACTCCGGATTGATGATGTTGTAGAGGGTCTCGATTCCCGCTTGGTAGGAAACTTAAAAGACAAGTCTTCTATCAATTTAGTTACTGCTCCTTCCTCTATCCTTGAAGATCTCTACCTGGTGAGAAAAATTAAAGAACTAGAAAAGTCCGGCACTCTTCCCGAAGAGATCGTGGTTATCTATCGCAATAACCTAGATGGTCAAATTCTAAGTTCTACGCTTGCCAAATTTGGTATTGACTACGTAGTACAGGGAGGCGGTAATGTTTTGGCCGAACCGGTCGTAAAGCGCTTTCTCAAAATCCTGCGAGTTGTTGACGAATTAAGGCGAAAAGAAGAAGATATTCATCTTTTTACCATCTTAAACTATGATATTTTTGGCATTGATCCACTTGACGTTTTAAAAATCTCTCGTTGTGCCGCCGACAACAAAGCTACTCTTTTTGATGTTATTGCCGATCGCAAACTATTAGACAAACTCAACCTAAGAACCGCAGACAAAGTCGTGTCCGCACTATCGGAGCTTGCTAACTGGCAAGACCTCGACGCCAACAACACCTTTGTTCAATTTTTTGAGCAGGTCCTGACTGAGTCAGGCTACCTTAAATCAGTTCTTGATAGCCCCGATGTCCACAATCAAATTACTCGCCTCAACACCCTGTTTGAAGAAGTGAAAAAGATGAATAGGGCAGATCATGATCTAAACTTAAGATCCTTTCTCGACAATCTAGATCTTATGGAACAGAACAACCTTCGGATAGAGGAGGGGGTAATCAAACATCGAAAATCCGCCATCACCCTTACCACCGCCCACTCCGCCAAAGGGTTGGAGTGGAAACATGTCTTTGTCTACCGGCTTTTCGACGGGCAATGGGGCAACAAGCGCAATAGTGACCTTTTTCATCTCCCCCCCTCCCTCGTCCCCAATACCGATCTCTCGAAAAAAGAAAAAAACGAAGACGAGCGACGCCTTTTTTATGTTGCCTTGACCCGCGCCAAAACTCACCTTTATTTAGTTCATGCCGCCTCCTATTCGCTGTACGGGCGCTCTCGTCAGGTCGCTCCATCCATGTTTTTATTTGAGCTAGGAGATGAGTTTAATAACAACAATCTTGAAACACCCGAAGAAGACTTGGAAAGCGACCTTTACTCTCTCCTTGCTCCGGCCCCTAAGATCGAAGGTCGACTCGAGAAAGAGCAAGCAGAGTTCCTCGCTATTCTGGTAGACAAGTTTTCACTTTCTGTCACCGCCCTCAACGCGTATCTTGAATGCCCCTACAAATTCAAACTAGACAAACTCCTTCGCCTCCCGCGCGCCAAACAGCCACACCTCGCTTTTGGCACAGCTGTTCACGCCGCCCTCGAATCATTTTATCGGCGCCTCAAAGATGAAGGCTTGTCTCCTTCAAAAGATTTTTTACTCTCCGCCTTCAAAACGGCGTTAGCGAAAGAAATCTTGACAAAAAAAGAAACAGCCAATCGCCTAGAGCAGGGTCAAAAAATTCTTACTGCCTACTACGATTTCTTCTTAAAAAGTTTTTCTCCCCCTGTCTTTCTTGAAAAATTTTCAAGAGTTAACCTAGGGGATATTACTCTCACCGGCAAAATCGACCGTATTGATTGGCTTGATCGCTCTGCCCGCTCCGTCAAAGTCGTTGATTACAAGACTGGCAAACCCAAGTCTCTTGGGCATATCATGGGGAAAACCAAAGATAGTACCGGCGATCTGCATCGCCAGCTAGTTTTTTACAAGCTATTAATCGACCTTGACCGTCGACTGAAAGTAAATTTTGGTATTGCCGAGCTAGATTTCGTCCAATCACCAGCCGAAAAAGACAAGTCAGGTAAATTAACTTTTGAGATTACGTCTGCGGAGGTTGATGAACTTAAAAAATTAATTCGTGAAGTAATGAGTGATATCCGCGCCCTCAAATTCCCTCGTACCACCAACCTAGAAACATGCAAGGATTGTGATTTCCGCGATCATTGTTGGCCAGAAGGCATCGCAGAATGAAACTAGATTTCTCCCCCGCTTTTAAAGAAACCCTTAAGCTTCTCGAAACTTCACCCGAGTCATACTTTGTGACAGGAAGGGCAGGGTCCGGCAAGTCTACTCTTCTTTCACATTTCAAAAAGATGAGCGCCAAAAACATCGTCGTTCTCGCTCCTACCGGGGTCGCCGCCGTTGGCATTGAGGGGGCGACAATCCATAGTTTTTTCGGATTCAAACCAGACATTACGCTTGAAAAGGCTTGGGCATTGGGAGCAAAGACCAGAAAACCCGACCTTTATCGCACTCTTGACGCTATCGTTATTGACGAGATTATTTTTGATTGTATCGACGCCTTTATGCGCCGCGTGTGTGGAACTACCCAGGCCTTTGGTGGTAAACGTCTTCTTCTATTTGGCGATCTATATCAACTCCCCCCCGTTGTCACTCGCGACGAAGGAGATATTTATAAATCTCGCTACGAAACCCCCTTCTTCTTTAGCGCCGACGTCATGACTAGATTTAACGTGAGACTAATCGAGCTAACTCACGTCTATCGTCAAACAGACTCCGATTTTTTAAGTGTTTTGAACCATATCCGGGATAATACAGTTGGCAGAGACCACTTCTCCCTCCTAAACACCCGCGTCTCTCCCGAATATTCTCCCCCACCCGAAGAGTATGTCGTTCACCTAACTGGAACTAACCGCGACGCTCTTGCCTACAACACCTACCAGTTAAATTCCCTTGATGGAGAAGAGTATCAATACGAAGCTAAAAGATCAGGCGACTTCGACCGTCGCACCGAGCCAGCCCCTCGCTCCCTTATTTTGAAACGAGGAGCTCAAGTGATGATGACCAATAACGATAAAGAAAAAAGGTTTATTAACGGCACAGTCGGCAGGGTCGAGGATATGAGTCGGGTCGGAGGAGATCCAGTAGTGAGTATCCGTCTCCAAAACGGCCAGCTTGTCGATATTGGTCCCAATTCCTGGGAAATGTTCACTTTTAGCTACAATCCTCTTACCCGCAAAATAGTCTCTGAAGTGGCAGGGACCTATACCCAGCTTCCCTTAATGCTCGCCTGGAGCGTCACTATTCACAAGTCACAGGGCAAAACTTTTGATCGTGTCATTATTGACCTACCCAGATCGTTTGCACACGGGCAAACCTATGTAGCCTTGTCGCGCGCCACTTCACTTGCCGGCCTCATCCTTCACCGGCCGATCACCCCTCGCCATATTATTATGGATCCGGTTGTTACTACTTGGCTATCTTCACTCAAAGCCT
>LCPA01000042.1 GCA_001003385.1 Microgenomates group bacterium GW2011_GWF2_47_9
AGAGAAGTCATGACTGAAGTGAGGTAGAATTTTTTGGAGAGGGCTAATTCTTTGACTGAGAGGGTAGCTTTACGTTTGTAAACAGCTAATTTTTTGACAGCACCTCTCTCTATCAACATGACAACGAGAAGAGAGATGGGGATAGAGGCGTAGACGTATTCTTTGTAGTCTAAATTGACAAACAAGACTGTAGCAAACAATTTACTCAAGGACTCTAAGATTGTCGTCAAGGCGGTAACCCCAAAAATCAGGTTGCCGCTAAGGAAGCCGCCGCTTATGGCGTTACTGGTTGCAAGCATAAAGACTGGGGCAAAAAGGATAAAGGGGATGGGTGACTCTACCCGGAAGAATCTTTGGGTGAGAGGGGTTGCAATCAACCAGAGCAAAGAAACTAGAAGTGAAAGGAAGAAGGATTTGTTTTTGAGGGTCTCCCAGAGAGATTTGACGGGAGTACCGTATTTGCCAAAAAGGTAGGCGCTTTTGTGAGTCACGGTGCGGGAAAGTGAGGACAAGGGAACCATCGAGATATATATGAAACTACCAAATAAGCTGATGTCGCCAAAGTCGGCTAGCGCTAGACGTCTCGACAAGTAAGCGTTGTAGAAAAAGTTCATGACATTGGCAAAAAGGGCGGCGAGAACCAAAACTCCCCCAGACTTGTAGGCGTTTAGCGTAAAATCTAGGAGACTCTCGAACTTGCGGGATCTTGTGTTTTTCGACGCTATCTTTGAGTTTAGGATTCGTTCGCGTTTGGCAAGGTGATCGAGATAAAGGCCGTGACGGGTCTTTTCCCAATAGTATGGCTTTAGGAGGAGTTGATACAGGGCGATCATGGCCGCCCAGCTAATCCCGAGCCAATACAGGGGAATTAAATAGACGTGTTTGACAAGCTCCCAATGTCCCCGCTTAGCAACGCCTAGCATGTAGTTGTAGAGAGCGGTAAAGTTGCCAATCAAAAGTGAGGTGAGAGCCATATAGAAGACGGGTGCAGGATAGATAGCCTCGATAAGAGAGCCGACAAGCGGATACAACAGAAAATACGAAATCGTCATGAGCCAGAGAATGGGATTGATGAGGATGAAGGAGATTTTTCCCCCGATGACCAACTGAAAAATAAGGGCATGAAGGCCGTGTTGACGCATAAAGGTAAGAGGACGGCGCATGTGGACTAAATAGGTTTGCATATAACCTTTGAGCCATCGACTGCGCTGACGAAGCCAGTTATTTAGATCGCTATTGGCCTCTTCAAGCGTAGTTGAGTCGATGATGGCTGTCTTGTAACCAGCGGAAAACAGCCTTGCGCCAAGGTCGGCGTCTTCGGTGACGTTAAATGAATCCCAGCCTTTTAGGCTTTTCAGCACGGAGGTCAAGAAGTGGTTGCTTGTGCCCCCCAAGGGAATTGTGGTTTGGATTGATTGGAGACCAGGCAAAATCACATCAAACCAAAGTGAGTATTCGGCGGTAAAGAGACGAGTCAAGAGATTGTGATGCGGATTGTAGTAGTTGAGCTTGGCTTGAAGACAGGCGATTTTAGAGTCGGAGCGGGAGAAAATCAGATAGGCTTTTTTGAGTTGAAGAGGATCCGGCTGATCTTCGGCGTCGTAAACGACAATATATTCCCCTCGCGCTTTGGCTAAACCGTAATTACAGGCCTTGGGTTTAGTTTTGGGGTGGGAGTCGGGAACCACGATGATCCGGAAGTAGCTGGGGAGCGAGATGGAGCGGGCGGTCTTTATTGTTTCGGTATCGCTTTCTTCAAGTAGAAGCAAGATTTCTAACTTGTCTTTGGGCCAATCTAGTGCCTGCATATTACGAATGAACTCTGGCAGAACCTTTGATTCGTGATAGAGCGGGCAGAGAACTGTGTAGAGAGGGAGCTTGCGTTCGTTAATCCCGGCTATTTCTTCCTTTTCGACACTTAGCTCGGGGGGGCAGTGGAGACTTTTGAGCGTGATAAACAGGTTAAAAGCGACGTCGAGAAGATAAACAACGCTCAAGATTGAGGTAAGGACGATACTTGTCGACTTGGCATCATACAAGAAGCCCAACACCAGGAACGTGATTATGGTGAGCGCGGCAACTACTTGCCATGGGACAAATGTTCGGATGGCGGAAAGATGAGGAGCAAGGTCTGTGTGCACCACAAATCGCCGGCGGCGAAAGGCGACCCCGTGTCCGAGCTGACCTTGTTTTTTGTCTGGCACAAGTGGGAAGACGGGGTGACTGAAGGCATGAGTCAATTTACTTTTTGTAATCTCTAAGGCTCTTTTTAGTTTGATTGACAGCGTTTTTTGACGACTAAGGTGGGGCATTTTACGCTTTAATAGTTGCCCGGGGTACCCTAGTTCGAGGGCAGTATGGACTAGAACTGAGTTAACGTTCCAGGCAGAGACAAGTTTGGGAGGGAGGTGGGCGAAGATTTCACGCTTGAATACGGCCGGTCCTCGGGGGGAGATCCGAATTTCAATAATTCAGGGATTGCTTGGACACCTGCCTGATTGTCGGCGTCCACGACCGCGATGTAGTCGTATAGTGTGTACTCAAATCCTTCATAAATTGAGTATCCCCGACCTCTTTTGCCCAACTTGGGATACCAACTAACGGGATATCTACGTTTGAAGGCCGCGATACTAAGGCGCGTAAAATCCGATGAGCGGTCGTCGACGAAGATAATTTCGTAGGTAATTTTGTGACTAGCTAAGGTTTTAGCGAGGCTTTTTATAAGGGGACTAATGTTCGCTTTTTCGTTTAGTGTCGGAACCAGAATGGAAATGCCTCGGTTGTGCATAGTTTAGAAAAATAGCGAATAAGTGACAAACTACGCTAAGATTAACTAATCTGGGATTAATTTAGTCTTAGTTATATGGGACGTATTTTGGCATATTGAGCTCTGTAAGTCAATGCGTAGGACGGATCAGAAAATGCGAGTCAAGTGGTTATTAAATAAGCACTTATAGTATGAAAAAAGAAGTCGTAGAAATGTAGTAATTATATCTAATTTGATATACTTTGATACTATATTTTGAGCGGTGCAGTTAGATACCACTTCTGAAATATTTACGCTATATAGTTTGATATGAAATTTACTATATTGCTATCTTGATAGTTTTTAAGAAAAGGCTATGCTGAAGTCAATACTATATGCAGAAACATATTGTTACTAACATTTTAGAGTTAGGTTCTTTAGTTCTTCTCCCGCTTAGTGCGGGATTTTTAATGCTTATTCGTTTACAAATCAATTGAAAGGGGGTGAAAAGAAATGATGAAACTTATTGTAGGTCTTATGACATTTGCGATGGTTTTTTCGGTTGTCACCAATACTGAGGCTAGAGGAAGACATCATGACAATGATCGTCATGACTCAGTTTCTATAGATGTCGAGGTTGAGAATGATGATACACGAGTTCTCAATGTAGCCGCTTCTTTGGCGAATACTGGTTTAAATAGCCAAACAGGCTCGATGTGGACAAAGCAATCGCTTACAACGGGTACGGTCCATACTGTTTCAAGTGCTGCTTTCAGCGATGTTAACGGTGTGATAGTTCCTGCTTGTACGAGATGTAGAGCCGGAGACATCAAAGTAGATGTTGAAAATGAGGATACGAGAGTTATAAACGCTGGAGTATCTGTCGGGAATTCTGGTCTGAACCGTCAAACTGGCAGTTCCTGGTCACAAACAACTGGGACGGGAGCTGTTTATGGCGTTGGTTCAGTTGCGGAATCTTATGTTAACTACGTTGACTTGTCAGTCAATTAACTAGAGTAAGGTATGGGACGGGGGAGCAATACTCTCCCGCCCCTACCCGCTCTTGAAAAACGAAAATCATGTTGGGTAAAAAAGTAATAAGAATAAAAAAGCGGTTACTTACACTTTTGGTTTTGTGGTTTGCTTTTGTACAGACATTTATGCCGATTGTGGTTTTGGCGACCGAGTTGTCAGAGACTGAACCTACAGCCGACGAACTGTCAACGCCAACCCCATCAGACTCACCAAATCCTGGTAGTACTGATCTAGAGACTGGTGACGCATATGCGACATCCGAATCGCTTGGCATTACCAATTCGACACTTGTAGACTCGGAGATATCGGTAGTCCAAGGTGACATCACAGACCCGACGGAGGATGTTATCCTTTTTGATAAAGAGCTGGAGGCAACGCCCACCGCTACAGACTCAACAGACTCAGCTCAAGTAAAGAACGATAAAGAGGCAACGGAAAGCGGCACAGTATGGGTTGATGTTGAAAACGAGGTAAGTGCCACCGTATCAGCTTCAGCAGAGGCACAGACGGGTGACAATACCCAGCAAGAGTCGGGATCTGCGGCCATGACAACGGGAGACGCGTATGCAACTGCTTATGCTACAAATATTGCTAATACCACGCTCGTTGACTCAACTCTCGAGATTGCACTCATAACTCTATTAACTGATTGGGACGGCAATTTGGTCCTAGACCCCCTCACTCAAAAAAATGTGGAAGGGATTGCCACCGCACTCGGACAACTCTATCTCACTAATACCGGCGATGTTTCAACCGAGGCAGAGGCACAAGCTGTAACGGGTGAGAACGTGCAGGTGACAGACGGGAATGCCACCATGGTAACAGGTCAAGCACTTTCGGTTTCGATGGCGGCGACGGTTGCCAACACAACCTTGGTCGACGCGATTATTTTTGATTTTTTTGTACAGAACTTTGGATTGTGGAGCGGACAGATACTAAATTTTGCCTTCCCTGGGAGTGTACAAGATCCATCAGATGTTATGGGGAGACATATTTTGGGGACGAGTGAAGGCTGTGAAGGATCATGTACTGTGAACTTGGATATCGATAATTCCGCGCAAGTGACAACGGAGGCGTATGCAAAGGCCGATACTGGGGGCAATATCCAGGAGGCTGGTGAGGCAGAGATGGTAACGGGAAATGCGTATGCTTCGGCAATGGCTACAACAGTTGTAAACTCAACATTGGTTAATTCCCATTATCGCCTGCTTGGACTCAATCTGCTTGCGAAGTGGACTGGGAACCTTATCTTTGCCTACCCTGATCTTGCTCTCACAATAACCGCGCCTGAGACAGTTAAGGAAGGCGAAGATATTATCTATACCGTACAGGTCACAAACAGGGGGTATGGAGATGATACGGGAGTAATACTTTCAGTTCTAGACCAGGAAGAAGTACTTGGAACAATGAAGTCATTTGAAACTAGAACCAGTACCTATGCCATCTCAACAGCCGGGATGGGAGATCAAACAATGACCTTATTGGGGGTTGTGGGGGGAGAAGTGGAGGAGGAAACGCTTGCAAACAATACCGCCTCGGCTCAGGTCGTGATTGAAAGGATGAGTGAGGAAAGTGAAAATGTTACGAGTGAAGGCGAAGAGGTATCACACGAGATTCCACGAATCGAACTTGCGAGTGAGAATAATATTGCTAGTTTTATCTATCCAGGTGACACTACAAGATACGAGGCGAAGGTTGTCAACGTGGGACCAGGAACCCTCTACGACGCAGAGTTTGAGAACGTTTTCTTTAATAGTACGGGCGAGGTAGTGGGAGTCGTCAGAGTGAATCTTGGACATCTTTCAGAAGACGTGACGCGGGTGATCCGATTTGGACTTTCGACCACACCCGGGCTTGCACCTGGCGAGTATTACACGGTGTCAGTAGTTAGAGGCAGATCCGATGACCGAACTGACATTAGTTCTAATGATGTAAAAAATATGGTGCCTGTCAGAACGCGGTTTGTGGCGACGGTGAATGCCGCGCAGGATGTGACCAACTTGGTCCCAGAGATTCTTTCAAGCGAGGGGGCAATTCTTGGCAAACAGGCGAGTAATTGTCGGACCTGTAAGTGGGGAGAGATAGTTTTTCTCTTAACTTCTGCCCTAATCGGATATTACACGCATGCGGGGAGAAAATTTGGTTCTAGACGGCTTAAAACTATGGCGTTTGGGTGGGGCGTTAGCGGTTATATTTTCTTAATTCTACTGAACCCAGAGTGTACGAGCGGGATTCTCTTGGTATCTGGCTCATACCTATGCAAGTACTTTTTGCCGCTCGCGATAGGAGAGTCAGTACTGGTACGGATCTTGATGTCACAAAAAACCCCGCTTAGCGGGGTCCTCTGGAATTTGGCAAGAAAAATGCCCCGGCGATGACTTATTTTCGCATACAGTTGCCCATATACTATCGTCAGCGCTGACGCGTTTCACGACTCTGTTCGGGAAGGGAAGAGGTGGGACCACGTCGCTCCGATCACCGAGACATTTTTGTTGTCAAAAACATTAATTTGTTAAAGATACCGCCCGCCGTCGCCAAGGCTTTGGCGGGTGGGGAGCTGTTGCTCCCTCAAAAGTGAAGAGTAAAATTGATCCTAACCAGCAACCAGATTGAAGTATCAAGTACTTCTTTGATCTATACGTCCCCTTCGACTAGCTCAGGGCCATAGGCCTCGAACAAGTAAATGGGGCCAGTAAAAAAAGATTTTACTGGACGGGTTGGCTAAACACATTGCTGTGCGTACACCTCCCGCCGATTACCTGGTGGTCTTCCAGGGGTCTTCCTCTCCGATAAATCGGAGAGAGGAATCCTAATCTTGGGATCTGCTTCCCGCTTAGATGCTTTCAGCGGTTATCATATATCAACGTAGCTACCCTGCTATGCACCTGACGGCGACAACAGGAACACTAGCGGTTGACTCATTCGGGTCCTCTCGTACTACGAACAACTTCCCTCAAGATTCCAACGCTGACAGAGGATAGAGACCGACCTGTCTCACGACGGTCTGAACCCAGCTCACGTAGCGCTTTAATGGGCGAACAGACCAACCCTTGGGACCTTCTCCAGCCCCAGGA
>LCPA01000043.1 GCA_001003385.1 Microgenomates group bacterium GW2011_GWF2_47_9
GACATCAGAGCATGGATCGATACCCAGAGCGATGAGCGATACAAGGTTCCTACCGAGTTTTGCGCAAGTGATACACAGACAGTAATCGGCTTTGATAAGCCTGGAAACAACTCTAAGATTGATACTAATGATGTGGAAGTTAGAATAAAAGTAATCAGTAGTAAGGAAATTGAGTGGGTAAAACTCTATCTTGATGGGACCGAAGTAGAAAGCTTTGTCGATCGTAATATTACGACCACCCTAACCATAAATACGGGGGTGCATGAGTTGAGTGCCAAGGTCAAGACTAAAGATGGCGAGGAAAAGCAGACTGCGGTAAAGATTGGAGTTAAAACAGATCCAAATGCGACACCCAGCCCTTCTCCTACACCGACTTTGTCTCCCTCACTTACCCCTACCCCGTCACCTAGCTCACTCCCACTTTAGTAAACGAAAGCGGTTCTATTTTGAACGGGAAGATACTCCGATTTTCTCTAGCGCCGAGACGATGTTTTTGCGTGCTTGGTCGGGGTTCTCGAGTTTTTCCCAGGTAAGTCGAACGAGGAGGGTTTTAATACCTGGCTGGGTTTGTCGTTCTTCACGCACTTCGAGCTTGGTGAGGTTGGGAGAACTCTTTTTTATACAATCTTCGATGAGGTCGAAGGAAATTGGCGAACTGAGTGAAAGTGAGAGATCGATCGAAGTCTCGGGTCTAAAATTGGCGATAATTGTCGGATAAGGACGGGCTAAAGTCATAAGGGCATTTGTATAGAGAATAAAGCTTGTTGAATGGAGATAGCCGAGGTGGGAGGTCCCAGCCACGACTGTGACAGCATTTTCTTCTCTTTTGAGGCGGTACTTGATTCCTAGTGCCTGCATGAGTGTGGACAAGGTAGTCCGAACATCTGTTTGATCGATAACTGCGAGTTCACGCAGTTCTTGATAATCTTGTCGGAGAAACGATTTGCCGATTTCAAAAACAATCGGGACCGTTAGCTTGTGCTTGCGGTAAGTATTGGTCACAAGAGGCAAGGTTTCTAACGCGCTGATGCGTAGAGCATTTTGGTCCTCGGAAAGAGCGTTTTCGAGTTTGACCCTTTTTTTATCTTCGTCAGTTTTGACAAGTACGGGAGTAATATGCTCATGGGCTCCTACTGCGAGCATATAGTCTTTGAGCTTGTCTTCGAAGCGATACAAGGGGGAGGTAATGTCGGGTGGGATTGGTGTTCTAAGCGAGGTTGAGGGAATTGTGTTGTAGTCCGACATACGAAGGATATCGCTCACGAGGTCATCCTCAACTTCGATGTCGGTACGGTAATATGAAACCTCGACAGTAAGCGCGCGACTGTTTTCTTCGGTAACGGCGTACCCCAGTTTTTGCAGGGTAGATTTGGCAGATTTGAGGCTAAGGTCCTGGCCAGAAATCAGTTTGAGTCTATCAAGATGTAGTGAGAGTGATTGGGGAACGACAGGGGATGGATAGTAGTCATCGTTTTCATAGACGGTCCCGCCAGCCAGGTCTAAGATTAAATCGGTTGCTCGGTTGAGCGCGATCTCACACAATCTCGGATCTATGAGTTTATCGTTGTGACTGACGGATTCATTGAATATTTTTAGCTTTCGGGAGTTTTTTCGGATTACTTTGGGATCGTAATTACCTGCGTCCAAAACAATGTCGGTTGTGGTTTCTGTCACACCGGTTGCTTTTCCGCCGACGATTCCTCCGATCACAGTTGGGATCCCACCAGAGGTGAGGACGAAAGTGTCATTGTCTAGTTTTATTTCTGTTCCTAGAAGCGTAACAATTTTTTCACCTGCTTTAGCGTTACGAATTGTGATATCTTTCCCTTTCAATTTGGCGATGTCCTGCGCGTGGGTTGTTTGACCATATTCAACCATGACGAAGTTGCTGATATCAACAATATTATTGATGCTGTCGATGCCGTACAGTCTGAGCCTTTCGGATAGCCAGTGTTAAAACGGCGGACTGCCGGAGTATTTACTTTGATTTCAATCTTACTTTTTAGATCGGCTGGTAAAGTTTTATTGAGTTTAATTTTCGGTGCTTTGAGCTTCAAATTTTCAAATACCGCATAATCACGCGCACAACCTAAAATTGAGAGTAGATCAGATCTATTTAGGCGTTGTTCGAGGTCGAGGACTTGGTCTTCCCCTACAGGCTTATCTAACATGAGCCCAATCTTAGTGAAAGAGTCCGCGACTTCTCGGGGAGATTTTTCGATCTCGACGTAATCTTTGAGCCAAATGAGAGGAATTTTCATTGGTATGCGAGCTCCCCACTATAGAGTTTGCGTATGTCATCGATACCAAATTTATTCATGACAAGCCGATCCAAGCCAAGCCCAAAGGAATAGCCGGTCCAAACTTCGGGATTAATGCCACAGGCTTTGTAGCAGTTGTAGTGAGTCATTCCGCTACCCAAGGTCTCGATCCAGCCACGATACTTGCAGACTTGGCACCCCTTGCCTAGGCAGAAACGACACTGCATATCGACGCCCATGCCAGGACTAACTTCGGGGTAGTATTTGTATCTGAATCGTAGTTTGACATCTTCTCCAAATAAAAATTGATGGGCACGAGTCAGCATTTCTTTCAGGTTTTGGATATTCACACCTTTGTCGACAACGAAACCTTGGTATTGGTAGAAGAAACTGCTGTTGGTTGAGCTTTTTGTTTCATTCCGGTAGACCTTGCCGGGAACCACGACCCGCATGGGAGGTTTGTAGCCACTAAGAATCTGAGTCTGAATGGATGAGGTGTGTGTGCGCATGAGGAGATCTGGTTCTTTGATGTAGAGGGTATCCTGGAGGTCGGTGGCGGGGTGACCTTCGGGTAGATTGAGCCGGCGAAAGTTGTACTCGGGTGTTTCGATTTCTGGACCTTCTTGGATTGAGAAGCCTTGCGAGCGAAAGAAGTCGTTGAGCTCCCTAATCACGATCGTTGTGGGATGAAGTCTGCCAGAATGCCTTGGCTGGTGAGGAATGGTGAGGTCTTCGACATTTTTTGCATTAAGGGATGCTAGATCGCCAATCTTTTTTGTGACGGCAATTTCATAACTATTCTTTAGTTGGTTGATGCGCGGGCCATATAATTTTTTGTCAGTTAGCTTAGCTTTTGCCAAGGCCTGCATGAGGCCCGTGATTAGTTTGTTGTATTTGGCTTTAAATTTCTCCAAATCTAAGACACTCTCGACATTGTCTAGATCGACTGTATATTGGTTTTTTATTTGATTGTATAGATCTTGCATGGTTATCCTATTTTACACATCCTCTTGTGCTAAAGCTACGGTGGGCAAAGAAAAAACCCGCTCTACGCGGGTGTGTGTCAACGACAAACTCCCCGCTTTTAGCTGGTAAAGAAAAAGAATGTATGTAGATTATGATTAGTCATGGAATACTCCTGCCTTTGATTCTAGCACGCGAAGGCGTGAATCTGTTTTCTTTTGATCTACCGTGACAGCTTTGGCAACAATATCAAGTTTTTTGTCAATTTGGTAAACCCTAACAGAAATGCCTTTGACGTCACTTTTTAGAGAAACTATTTCTTCCTGCAACTTGGTGACCGTAGGAACTAGAAATTCACTAACGATTGTGGTTAAGTCCTTTATATCTTGAGAAATGGTATCGATGTTTGCCATATTTATAGTAAACCACTCTAATACGCCAAAAGCAACCTCCCTATGAATGAACTCCAAAACTCAGAGCCACTCGGGTGGTTGCTTCTCGCATGGGTGGGAATATACAGTATGTATATAAGTATTGTCAATAGGCGATTGACAATACGGAATTATTGGATAAACGGGATAAATTTATTTATTGGGGAATTTTGAGATATAGCCTATATCTATTTTGCGTTTGAACGGACTTCGTCGACGACTGCGGAAAAAGTTGAGAAGTCGTTGGCGGCGAGTTCGGCTAAGGATTTGCGGTTTAAGGTAATCCCCTTTTTATTGAGGTCGGCAATGAAGCGAGAGTAAGAGTACTTTTCATCTATTTGGCGGAGTCCGGCGTTGATCCGGGTTATCCAGAGCGAGCGGAAGTCGCGTTTGCGTAGTTTGCGGCCACGGAAGGCATATTCGAGAGCGTGCATGTAAGCTTCGTGAGCTACCTTGTATAGGCGGTTCTTGGTCATGCGGAAGCCCTTGGTGCGGGCTAGGACCTTGTTGTGACGGGCGCGTTTGGTGGGACCTGTTTTTACTCTACTCATAGTTTATAGTCCTAACATTTTAAGTACTTTTTTGCGGACGGTACCAGTCAAGAATTTGGCGGATTTCATGCGTCGAATTTGAGCTTTGCTCTTGTGGCGGCGCAGGTGGCGCATGTTTTGGGTACGGCGCATTACTTTGCCGGTTGCGGTAATTTTGACGCGCTTGGAGAGTGATTTGCGGATTTTTTGTTTCATATTTTATTCTGATTTACGAGCTGGTGATTTCTTACTCGGGTTGAGGATTAGAAATAGTTGTTTTCCCTGGAGCTTGGGTTCTCCATCCCCAACTGCTTTTCCCTCAAGTTCGGCGATAATTCTTTTGACTAGATCATGGCCAAAGTTGACACGAGTAATTTGTCGACCGACGAATTTTACCACAATTTTGACTCTGTCACCATCCTCTAAAATTTCGTTGATTTTGAGAATACGACTGTCAAAATCTCCTTGAGCGATAAAAGGTGTAAAGCGGATTTCTTTGAGTTCGACTTTGCCTGACTTCTTGTTGCCTTCACGCTCTTTCTTGCTTTCTAGATATTTAAATTTTTTGAAGTCGATGATTTTAGCCACCGGAGGCGTAGCGTTGGGGGCAATTTCGACAAGATCAAGATTTTTGGCACGAGCCATATCGAGAGCCTTGTCGCGATCCATAATATCTAGCTGTTTGCCAGTTTCGTCGACTACCCGGAGCTTGGGGGCACGAATAAATTGATTTATTTGGTGGAATTTTGGTGACATTTTACCTTTCTTTTATAAATATCCCTCTCAAGAAGTATAACAGATCTTGAGAGGGACAATAGATTTTTATGCACGACTGGCGGATTCTTGCAAAAGCTTGGCGACGACTTCGTCGGGAGAGAGGGTTTGTTGCTCCCCTGCCCTAGTTTTGAGGGTGAGGGTGCGACTACCTGCTTCTTTTGAACCGATAACGGCAAAGTACGGAACCTTGTCTTCTCTGGCGCGCACGATTTTTTTGCCGAGTGTGTTGTTGGTGTCGTCTGATTCTACCCGAAGACCAGCTTTCTTGAGGATTGAGGTGAGCTCCTGGGTGTAGGCGAGCTCTTTCTCGGAGATAGGCAGTAGCTTGACCTGGACCGGAGATAGCCACAAGGGGAATACCCCGGCGTAGTGTTCAATTAAGACCATCATCAACCTCTCAGGTGAACCGGCGATGGCGCGGTGGATTGTAACGGGTCGGACCTCGGTTCCATTTTTGTCGGTATAGGTGAGGTCAAATCGCCTGGGCTGGACGTAGTCGATTTGAACGGTTGAGAGTTGCCATTCACGTCCTAGCGCATCGGTAGCCATAAGGTCCATCTTGGGGGCATAGAAGGCGGCTTCGCCCGGTCCGTCGTAGTAGTCGATGCCGTTTCTCTCCATAATTTTTACAGCCCATGCTTCGACCTTGTCCCACTCTTTGGGGTCACCCAGGTATTTTTCCGGGTGAGCAGGATCGCGGGTTGAGAGTCGGTAGCGATACTTGAAACCAAAGGTAGTCATAATTTGTTTGGTCATGGCGAGCATCATGTCCACTTCAGAGTCTACCTGGTCTTCACGGCAATAGACGTGACAATCATCTTGAGAGAAAGCCCTGACTCGGGCCAAGCCGTTTAGTTCCCCCGGTTTTTCGTCGCGGTAGAGCATGGCAAAGTCGGTGAAGCGAAGAGGGAGGTCGCGATAGCTACGCTTTTGGCTTTTGTAGATCTCGGCGGCATGGGGGCAGTTCATGGGCTTGAGGTAGAACTCTTCTTTGCTGTAGTTACTGACCACTCTAAACATGTCTTCTTTGTATTTGTCGTAGTGGCCGCTCATTTTGTAGAGTTCGGCTTTGCCGATCTGCGGAGTCCAAACTTGGGTATAGTCTTGACTGCTTTGAATTTCTTCAACGAAGTTGGTGATTGCGAGACGGAGGGCGGTACCTTTGGGGGTATAGAGGGGCATACCAGCGCCGACAAGATCCGAGAACGTAAAGAGATTGAGTTCGCGGCCCAATTTGCGATGATCTCGTTTTTTGGCCTCATCGATTTGCCAAAGATACTGTTCTAGGTCTTTTTGGGAGAAAAAGGCAGTGCCGTAGATGCGAGTCAGCATTTTATTTTTTTCATCTCCTCGCCAGTAGGCACCGGCCACAGACAAAAGTTTGAAGTATTGCATGTCGGAAGAAGGATTTTCGACGTGGGTCATTTTGCAGAGATCAAGAAATTCTCCGGGATCGTTGACGGTGAGT
>LCPA01000044.1:0-963 GCA_001003385.1 Microgenomates group bacterium GW2011_GWF2_47_9
GATCGCGACGACTTCCTCTGGAAGCTTTTTTCGTCATCACGATCTTTTGATTATAGCTTGGGCAATAGCTATTTATAATCTCCGAGGTGGGAGAAGTTTGGAACGTCTAGGCGCCAGCGGGTTTAGGCACAGGCCAAGTTTTCACACCGAAACGGTGGATAACCAGCCATGCCAACGGCACGATCACAGGGAAGAAAAATCCCGAAATCGCAGCCGCCACGCCCCAGAGCCAATGTACTCGCCACATGACGATAACCGACCATAACCAGAGTCCAAAACCAGCCATTGCAATCAACGCCATGAGAATCCACCCAAGAAGGATAGACCATTCCACGAAGTTGAATACATTTGAGACTGGAGTCAGATCAATAGTTATGGGATCGATTGATTCGACATAGGGGTCATCAGCACCAAGCTCGGGCAGGTTTCCACCAGCGGGCGTGCTTTTCGGCATGGAGAGAATGGATCCGCGTTCCCAATTCCCTTCAGAGAGATAATCTTTCATCTCCTTCCACGTCTGGAACGTGCCTTCTTTCCCAACGTTACAATCTGCATCAGTCGTGAGACCGATACAAGTGTGCCGCCACGGCTCATTCAAGAGGTGTGCCACGGCTCCGTTGGTAGGATCAGCTTCAGGCAAAGGCTTGTTTTCCGCAAAGTTCACGCGTATTAAGCCATTTGCATACTGAGCCCAGTCAGCCGTGTTCATTTCGTCCGAGGTCATTTCGCGCAAGTACGAGATCTTTACACTACCGTCAGTCCAAGGACCGATATGGCCGGAATTAGCTTCCACAGCACCATAAGCAGTATTATAAAGTTCCTTCCAGTCGGTGAACGAGTGCACATACCCTACGTTGCAGTTCGGATCGGTTACAGGGTTAGTTGGACAGCCAACGCGCCATGGTTCAATCAAAACGGCATACGCGTTGTGGGCAAGTGCATCTTTCACTTTCTGGGGAAGTT
>LCPA01000044.1:990-7898 GCA_001003385.1 Microgenomates group bacterium GW2011_GWF2_47_9
TCAACGAAGGACTGAACCCATGCGGGATCATTCCAGCGCGGAGTGTTGGGGTCTTCCTGAGCAGCCACGGGGCTGACCTGAGCGAAAACCATCACCACGAGGGTGAGGATCATCAGGATTTTGGACAAAATTTGACGTGCGTTCATTTCATCTCCTTTGATGAATTGAAAATTGCTCGATCGAGGCAATTTTCGTTTGGGATTTTGATACTTGTCGTTTTTTCGTTCTGACCTCGACAGGCATCTGGATGGAAATTAGGTCAATTCTGGATACATTTTTGTATATACCCACAACAGACCCAACTCCCTCCATAGGGAGAATTTCTGCAAATTATTTTTGTTTGTTTTTAGCAAACATCGTTATGTTAAAGAACTGCTCTCGTTTTCAGACTTCTGCCGCAACGGCATGATCTAATCACTCGAGCTTTACCCGCCTTTCGGCGGAACCTGGATTTAAACCCAGGATAGGGAGTTAGAACCCTGCCGGCAGGCAGGCTGCCCTAAGTAGGGTCACAAACTCACGGTGGAAAGCTGGAACCTGCCCTTGTCCAGCTCTCCTACCCAAGCTCGTGTCTAACTCCCTATCCCAATTTCAATCAGGATAGTATCCTATAGCTATTAACTTTTTAAGTACGCCAAATATCTTAGTGGTTTTGCCCTAAGTTTTTGATTTGTTGGCTCAGGGCAAAGCCAGTAAGAAACTTGAAAATTAGCCGAGAATGTACCAACGATAGGTTGCTTTGTAAAGCAAACTAGTAACAACCGCGGCCGAGACAACTCCGGCAAGTACTTGCCACAACTCCAACTCGTCAAGACCCGCGTCAACAGTTTTGTGCTCAACGGTAGTTGTCACACTAGTTGTCGACTCCCCACAAACCTCGCCTCCGCCATACATGCTTGTGCATGTTCTAACGGTTTCTGCGCGAACAGGCATAGTGGCAAAAGCACTAATCACTAAAGCTAAAGCAATATTCAAGGCATACTTTTTCATATTTTGTCCCCCCCACTTGGGTTATAGGTTAAATTCTCGGCAAAATATACCACTCCAACTGTCTTTTGTCAACTATTATAGGATACGTCAATAATCAAACCCGCTCCGCGTACACAATAATCCGTACCGGCGAGACCAAAAACTTGCAAGTATAAAGGATTAAGTCCGACTCATAGTCATCGATCTCTTCACTCTCAGTAAGTCTTGTCACCCGGTATTTATACAAACGCTGGTCCCACAAAATCTCGATCTCACTCCCCTCTTCAAGTTTTGGCAAATTAAAGAAAGAGTTTACCCTCCTATACTCCTGTGTCCACTCCAAATAGCCAAAGCGGTGTGCGGCCAAGATCATTGTCCCCTGTGTATCAGGACCGCCAAACTCGGGCACCCGCCACAGCCCGCGACGCAAGGCCCGCTCATAGTCCGAGCCTGGCGCCTCCCAAATCACGGCGTCAACCCCAATACTAGGGATCATCAAGTAGTGCCCACCGGGCAGAGATATGTCCAAAGGGGGCAGAGAAATTGCCTCGCCCTCTTTGACCCATTTGGTCTCGCTATGGGAAGTTTCAGCCTTCCCCAATACCGCCGACAACTTCGAACTGGTAGACGGCACCAAGGTATAGTAAACGTATTGGAATAACGGGTAACCCGACAACAACAAAACCCCGAGCCAAGAAGAAATCGCCATCCCCGCAAAAAACATTGCGAGCGTACTCGGGCCACGCTTGTAGATTATCCTGTATTTCTTAACTATCCTCCGTCTTAGCTTTGTCAGCATACTCTAGACAATCCCGCGCCTTTTCATAAGCGATACAACCTTCGCGTGCACAGCCTCCACACTTAACAACTTGCCTTTCGAGTCTACACACTTAATAACTTCCCAATGCTTAAATTTTTTCGACAACTCTAGATAAAGCTTCAAAACCTCTTTTTGGTAAGCTACATTGGCCTCGTTGATATCCTTTTCTTTCCCTTTCATGTATGAGCGGGCGTTTTTTTGATCGAGCAACTTTTGACTTATCTCGACGGGTACATAAAGAAATATCACCATATCTTCCTTTGGCAGTTTGTGTTCCTTGTACTCCATCTCATATAACCATTTCAAAAACTCCTCACGTTTATCAATGTCTATCCTAGCTGTCTGAAAGGCCATTGAACTTGTGGTGTAGCGGTTTGCAACCACAATATTGCCTTCCTCTAGCCAGTCAATTATCTCGTCCCTGGCCGTCAAGCGGTCTAATGCATAAAAAAGCGAAGTTAGGTAGGGACTCGCACTATTTAAACCTCCAAATTCACCCTTAAGATACCTCCCCACCATCTTGCCATGAAAAGAGGTGTAATAGCGCGGGAAATCAATGTATTTGTTTGCCTTCCCGGTCTTCTTCAAGTAATTCAAAAGTAATTCTGTCTGCGTCCCCTTCCCGCTCCCATCCGTTCCATCTATCACAACTAGCTTCCCCTTTTTGTGATTCATTTGACCAAAGTATTCCAAGTTTTTCTTTAGTACCGTCCGGATATTTCCTCTCGAGTAATGGGCTACATAAAGTTCGGGATGACCCTCAATCATCATGGGTAGTGGCATTTCCGCGTCCTTATAGAAAAGAGCTAGTACCGGCTTACCAGACGCAAGCGCATGTTCGATCAAAAAAGCCGTCCCCCAACTAGGATTAGTCACTTCTGCGACCATCACGTCACTTTTTTCTAGTCTATCTGTTTCACGTTTAAAAAGTTCCTTCGGTATGTACTGCTTTTGCCAATCCCCCTTAGTTAAATCTGGATCGACTACATGTTCCGAAGTAATCGTGTGCCCCAATCGAATAAGTGACTTTGTGATCTCCCGGTACAGCGGTAATAACTCTCTGTTTAAACTAATCGAAGCTCCAAAATAGACTTTCATTCCCTAAACCTCCGCAGATACATAATAAGCAGTATACACACCCCCGTTGGTTCGTTCAATTAATTCTTGCGAAAAATGAACCGTTGCAAAACCGCATTCATCGACCAATCTTTTTCTAATCCCTTCCTCCCAATCTAAACTAGGTTTGTGGACGTTGAATACCAATCTTCCTCCTGGCTTCAAAACACGTCTTATCGCGGAAAAAGACGCCGTCTTCTGATCGTCTGGTTCCCAATAGTCCCAAAATGAAGCTAGTGCACATTCAAAAGAATCTGTCCCAAAAATACTTACACAATCCCTCGCTTTCCCGACTACTGCGTGTTCTCCCTTTTCTAGCGCCATTTCCACCATCGACGCGTTTTCATCCAATCCAATCACATGCACATCCATGTTGGTAGGCAAGTTATTCATAATCAACCCCGAACCACATCCTATGTCTATTACCGTCATATTTCTTGCTGGCAACCTGGCAAATAAGCCAGAAAAAACACCGGACTTCACTCGCTGATCCATCTCTTTCTCATATTTGCGGGCGTAATAATCATAGAAACGGCTTCGATAAGGATCATTTTTTATAAAAGTCGGTAGCACAAACTTGTCAAACGTACGCGTTAGAACAATCTCTCCCAAATTAATCGCGTACGGGAACATAGTTAACGGATGCTCAAACTCCATTGCGAAGGGGATTCCTGTCTTTCGATAAAAATCTTCCCAATGCTTAAAAACTAGCAGGCTTAAAAAATCATATACCGTCCCTACCCCATCTTCACTATTTGGTCGGACACTCTTCGAACCATAGACTTCAGCCCAAAATGTATTCGGAGAAATAGTTCTAAGTGATGGATATAGTTCTGCAAGTCCCTCAGGAGAATAATCAACTTGCCCGGGATCAACGGCCAAACTAGGCATCCCCAACACCCTCATTATTCTCTCTCTTTGGAACGTATAGTCGTATATTTCTGTTAATTGACCAACCAAACCCACGCTCATATAAGCATGTGCACTATGAAACTCTCGCCTGGAATCTGGATCAGTAATTACCTCGTCAACTGCTTTATACCAATTGAAGTAAGCCTCAATCAAGTGCGGCCTCACTAAATGCATAAACATTGTTGGATCACCATCAAACTGCCCTTCAATTGCCCCGATCAACATGTGGGGAACCACATCAGTAAACCCTGACAATGGCGGTCCCTCGTGCAATCCCACAACTACTCTCCTTAGGCAGAATTCAATAATTGCTCAATATCATACACCGTCTCACTCGTCCAATCTGCCCTCTGGCTCTTTGCTCCAATAAGAATGGTCCTCATTTGAACCGCCCGCGCGCCCTCTACATCAAGGTCCTCCCGATCGCCAACGTAAACGGTCTCTTCAGCCTGCAGACCCAATTTCTCAAGCGCAAACAAAAAAGGAGCAGGCTCCGGCTTTAACCAATTATGGTCATAACAGGCAACCAAAGGCTTAAACCAACCTCGATTGACTCCAAGTAGTTTCAGCTTCTTCTCGATTTCTATGCCTGCTCGTAGTCGCTCTAACATCGCAACAAGCCGAAGGTCTCTCTTAATATATTTTCCCAAATCGACCCCCTGCCACAACTGATGAAAAATCTCGCGTCCTGGCAAACCAAAGCTGTCCAAAGTCTTCGTGTTACTTCTATATTTCTCACGTCTTTTAAGGTATTCCTCCTCGATGTCGTCGAACCCTCTTCCCAACAACTTCGCGGCGTCAGTAATCAATTTTTTCCCAACCAGGATCTGCAATTCCTCTCCCGAGTGATATAACGTCCCATCAACATCAAATCCAATCGCCTTAATTCCCGTTAACATGGGTTTGACTATAACACATTACTGCTAGGCAGGGTCCTGGGAATAAGTTTCGTTTCTGGCGATCGCCTCCTCCGCTCTCTGTAACTCCGTTCCTATATACATGGCGTGTCCCGGGATCTTGACGTATTCCCAGTCCGTTATCTGCCAAGCCACTTCCTGCGCTGACCTACCTTCGAAATATTTGAGAGGTGTCCCGCCGTTGGGGTCACCCAAAGTAACTCTAATCAACTTCTCCACTTTTTTGGGCATCCTTTTCAACTCGCGCTGGACTGCAAGTGGGATAGCCTCTTTTGCATACCTCTTGCTCCATACCTCCCACACCTGAGATTCACTAGCCTTTATAACCTCGACCACAAAATTTGCCCGCTTGTCAAAGTCAAAATGGACTGCAGGGGTAAACCCAGATTCTTTCTCATACCAATCCATAAGCAGGTTTTCAACCAACTGAAAATCATCTCCATACATATGTGCGCTATGAGTAATCATGGTCAGGGGCCCCATTGGGTATCCCCCATAGTCGGCAATATCTTTTTGCAGTTTGCGTAGGGCAAAGGTATTGCGTGGCCAGCCATGCACCATGTCTTGACTGCGAAAATGTGCGGTCAAATAAAACTTGCTATCTTGTACCGACCCCAAAATCATGACTAGGCACGGCGTATCCCCGTTGTTCGCTCGCCCCCAGTCCAGTTTTGGGTCGGTCGTAATTGCAAGCATCTTCTTGCTATCGGGGCGATTTTTCAATAACTCCTTCATCATCTGAATCTGGTCTACACCAAAATGAGTTCTCATCCTGCGCCCATAGTTGTAGGCTACCCCCGGCACCTCGCGATTAGTCATTATCTCGGCATAATAGGCCTCAAGCTCGCCCCTCTCAAAAGGGAGGTACTCTGGGAAATAGACGTTCGTTGGATCCTCCTCTTCGACAACTGCGGTCAGGTTCAAAATTTCCTTTAGCTCATTGTCTTTGCTGTAGCGAGTGTGCTTGGGACGCCCATACTTATAAATTTCATTCAAAAGTTTAAGCCAGGTAGAGGCAACTGTCTTGCCGTGGACATAAAATCCGGTTTGCTCACTTGGCAATACCTCAACCCTAGGCTCGGACTTCGCAAATTCTCTAGGCTTAGCCAAAAACGGTTCCTTCTTTACAACCGATAGCTCTTTAACTTTCGCGATTAGCTCTGGCATTTTTCTCCCACGCATGTCGATAACTTCGATTTCCTTGCGAAACAAAGCAACTGCCTCATCCGGAATTTCCACTTCAATCTCGCCCCTACCTTTAATAATTTTCCTATTTTCATCAATCCCGTTTTTCATAAAACTAAGGAGTGAATGGCCAGACAAGGACATCTCACTTCCCCAGATCACGATTGTTCGGATATTGGGATTCGCAAAGACATTGCGGATGATCGCGTTAATCCCCTGCGCACTATACAAATTACCAATCAAATTGTAAGGCAAGTCTCGCAAAATCTTCTCAACCACCTCCCGCTCAGTCCAAAGGGTACAAATTCCCACGTGATTTGTAGGATCATTTACTTTCAATATATCGTGATAAAGTTTGGGCCACCCCTCAATTGGTTGTACTTTTTTCATACTCACATTCTATATTCTACATCCCCCTACCCGCAAACTGCGTAACCGCACCCATAACACTTACTACAACCTTCTTCAATTGTGAGGGCTCCCCCGCACTGTGGACAGACATTTTTTAGTTCAACCGGTTTGCCTTGCCTCGCACCTCCACTCCCCACACTCAACACCTGAGCGTCGCGACTCCCGTCCCGATAGACCGTGATCCCCTTACACTTCAGGTTTGCCGCCAAACTAAACACTTCGATCACCGTCTCCACGGTCGCCGTCGCTGGCAAATTGATCGTCTTTGAAACAGCATTATCTGTATATTTCTGAAAAGCCGCAAGCATTTTTACATGGTACTCAGGGGTGATATCCATCGAAGTCACAAAAACATCCCGAATTCTTTTGGGAATCTTCTCGATTTTGGCGACACTCCCGCGCTTACCAATCTCATCCATCAGTCCTTTACTATATAGCCCATTCTGGTGCTTAATCGCCTTCACCAAGTCTGGATTTACTTCAAGCATGTTGTACTCACCCATACTCCTTCGCATATAAGCCATTGCAAAGTGGGGCTCAATGCCGCTACTTGCTCCAACGAGAAGAGAGATCGTCCC
>LCPA01000045.1:0-10664 GCA_001003385.1 Microgenomates group bacterium GW2011_GWF2_47_9
ACCAGGCGGACCGATTATCCTTCCTGAAGAAGAAGAGAATCCCTCCCCCTCACCCAACCTTTAATAGATTTGCTTTGCAGAACAACTAATCCGTAATACAATATACGAGTCCAGGGCCTGTAGCTCAACTGGCAGAGCGCTTCTATGGCATAGAAGAGGTAAGGGGTTCGACCCCCCTCAGGTCCACAACTCAGCTAACAACGGCTCCGTCTCATTACTAGCCGCCGAGATCCAAACGACACCCTTCCCAAGTTTGCTCTTCATAGCTTTATTTATCGCCTCTCTTTTTTTCGCATCAACTAGTTCCATCTTGTTTACCACCACAATCTCTCGCTTTTGAGATAAACCTTGCCCATATTTTTCTAACTCTTTCCTCACAATCTCGTAATCATGTATCAGCTGTTCACTTAAATCCTTAGTCTTAAAACTTGAATCTGCAAGTACTTGCTCACTTGGCGAAAGAACATGTACCAAAGTCGTAGTCCGCTCCAGGTGGCGCATAAACCAAGGTCCAATCCCTTTGCCTTCCCATGCCTCTTCCACCACCCCCGGCACATCAACCAAAATTAAGTTAGCTTCATTTCTCTTTGCTACTCCCAGATTAGGCTCAAGCGTTGTAAAGGGGTACCCCGCAATCTTGGGATTAGCTCTTGTTAATGCTTTAAGAAGCGATGACTTCCCAACATTTGGCAGTCCAATAATCCCGACGTCAGCCACAACCTTAAGTTCCAACAATAACTGCTTCTCCTCCCCCACAATCCCGAGCTCAAACTCCATCGGAGTTTGGTTGGTACTTGACCTAAACTGCCAATTTCCTCGCCCTCCTTTTCCACCGTAAGCCACCACAAACTTTTTGTTATGTTCGCTCATATCAACCATTTCCCGTCTGGTTGATAACAATTTGTCAAACACTTCTCGCTGACGCAAATCGGCCTCGACAAATTCTTGGGGTATCTCCCATACCACGGTACCTACAGGCACTTTGACTATCAAATCCTCCCGATCCTCTCCATGCATCTTCTTCGCTCCCCCCGCCTCCCCGTTCTTTGCGACAAAATTTTTCTGATAATTAAACTCGATCAAACTGTCGATGTTGCGATCTGCCGACAAGATGACATCTCCCCCCTTGCCACCATCTCCCCCATCAGGTCCCCCTTTAGCCGCAAATTTCTCATGTCTAAACGAAAGCTTTCCTCTGCCTCCATCCCCGGCCTTCACATATATTCTTGCAAGATCTTTCATGATCCCCTGATTATACCCTACTCAAGCCTCTCCACACTCCCTGGCAAACTCATACTATCAAGCTCAACCTCCTCCAGCATAGGCGCCACCTCTATCCGCGAAACAGCCATATCCCGAATGGGCATTACCCCGCCTCCGCCAAAAACTGCCAGATATGTTAGATAAAGTCCAAACAAAATCGCAAACAAAACAATAAGTAGTGCAATTACCGCCAAGTACCAGCTCCACTTCTTACGGGAGACAAAGAGTCTCATGAGGGTAGCCAGGACCAACGACAATCCGACCACCATCCCCCCAACCCAGCCTATTTCTTTCATATAAAGACGTAGTTTGCTTGTTGATGTTGTAAAGCTAAAGCTATAATCGGCGCCCGGCCTGACTAGCTCACGACTCCGATTAACATACCCGCTCCCCGCCATATCTAGGTAACTCCCCATATAGCTCGCCTTGCCAAGCGCATCAATTGCAATTTGTGGTGCATTGGGCGCTGTCGCAAATTCAGCGACCGCTCCGTTCCAGCCATTGGCTCCTTGCCACAAGTCGCGAGCATACACTCCTTCCGGCAAGTACACTCCAACCGAGAGGTAGTTGACAAGATTCTTGGTACTCCCGGTCGTAACTTTTACCTCCTTACCAAGCCATATCGGAGAGGTCGTCTCTTCGACCTCAAAATACAACCCCAAGCTCAACTGCGTAAGTGGGCTCAACCTATCTTCGGGAACCTTGATGGTTAACTCATCCCCTTCCCGAATAACCTCGGCTTGCACCCAACTGCGTCGATACTCTGTGCATTCATCGACTCGACTGGAATACTTCACACATCCCTCGTCAAGATACCAGCTAAATACTTCGCCTGTTGTGTTATTGGGTAACGACCACTTGTACTCGACTTGGGAGGTTGTGGGTGAGATTCCCTCAATCCGCAAAAAAACATCCGCCCCACCATCTTCTCTCACCGAATAAGTATAGTTGTGTGATTCATAGCTCGAAGGCAGAATTATCCCCTGCGCTTCGACCGAGATAGCGGACAAACCAAAAATTACATACCCTCCCAAGACTATCTTCAAAAACCCCTTCATACCCCAATAATATCCCTCTTTTTTAGCACATGCAACAATGCTATACTACACATATGGAAATCTTGCTTCCCATCATTATCTTTATCCTTCTTATCTCCCTAAAACAAGTCAACGAATACGAACGCGGTGTCGTCTATACCATGGGTCGCTTTAGCTATGTCATAACTGCCGGCTGGAAGCTGGTTATCCCTATTTTCCAATCTTTTCGCAAAGTCGATATCCGCACCAAGGCTGTCGACGTCCCCAAACAAGATACCATCACCAAGGATAATGTCACTTTCAAAATGAACGCCGTCATCTACTACCGTGTCGTTGATGCCGCCAAAACTATTAACGAAGTCGAGGACGTCTACTACGCCATGCTCCAATTAGCCCAGACGACCATGCGCCGCGTCGCCTCCGAAGCTACCTTGGACGAGCTCCTCGCCAACCGCGAAAAGATCGCCATCAAAATCCTCTCAATCGTCGAGAAACACGCAACCGCTTGGGGTATCGACGTCCAAACCGTCGAACTCAAAGATATCGAGCTCCCTGAGTCCATGGTACGCACCATGGCCAAACAAGCCGAAGCAGAGCGCGAGAAGAGAGCGACCATCATCAACTCCGAGGGAGAACTAATGGCCAGCAAAAATCTCGCCGACGCCGCCAAACGCCTCGCCACCTCCCCGGGCGCCCTGCACCTGCGCACCCTAAACTCTATAAACGACATCAGTAGTGACCAGAGTAACACCATCGTCTTTGCCGTCCCTATCGAAGTCCTCAAAGCCATCGAGGGATTTGGGAAGAAAAAATAAAACTTTGAGTCTATGAATTTCTTTGAACAAGTTTATTCTTTAGTTAGAAAGATCCCAAAAGGATTTGTCACTACTTACGGTGAGATCGCCCGAGCCCTCGGGACTCGCGACGCTCGCCGTGTCGGCCACGCGCTCCACGCCAATCCTAGCGGCTCTCTTACCCCCTGTCACCGGGTAGTTACCATAGATGGTAAGTTGTCCGAGAGTTACGCCTTTGGCGGCTCGATCGAACAGTATGGCAAATTAATAGCAGAAGGGGTCACTTTCCGTGAAGATCGCCAGGTAGATCTCAAGAAACATCTTTTTCGCTTCGACTAAGAATCTCTACAACTGGTTCCGGCACCCGCTCTACCCAATCACCTCTCCCCTCACGAATCATCTTTCTTATCTTCACCCCCTCCAAAGTCTCCCGTCGCCACAATCCAGATCGGTAAACCGGATAACCGGCTTTCTCCATAATCTCGGCGACCCACTCGTTGTTTGTGACTACAACCTCAAACTTGCCCGCCCTCTTCTCCACTTGTCGCAACCAATATTGATCACTCGGATAGTCGGGACAGGTGAATATCTTAATGATCTTTTTGGACAAACCCAGTCTTTCCACCACCTCCATTAGCATCTTTTTGCGGATCGACCAATGCCAAGGATCGTTCTCCGTCTTAAAAGAGTTAGATTTGGCGATCATTACCAAAACCCTCTCCCCCACTTCACAGGCTTTGGTAAGCGAGTACAAATGCCCCTTATGCAAAGGTTGAAATCTCCCGATAAAAAGTGCTGTCCTGTACTTTTTCATCCTCGAGTATATTAACATAGAAAATAACTTGGCATATTTCAAAAAAGAATAAATTACGCAGGCCATAACAAACTCTGTATTGAATGAAAATTTTGGCGACATTATTATTTTTCTTTTAAACAAAATGTGCGACGCGAAGCAGGCAAACATTTTGTACTCTAGCTAAAATAATACCGAAGACCACAAATTTTCATCCAATACACAAAAGCATTACTTCAAATATCCCAGAGGGTCCACGTTCCCACTCCCCGTTCGGATTTCATAGTGCAAATGAGTCCCTGTAGAACGCCCTGTACTCCCCATCTGTCCCAGTACGGATCCACGCGCCACTCTTTGCCCTGCCACGACCGAAAGTGCCGACATATGGGCGTAGAGGGTTTGGTAGCCATTGCCATGGTCTACGATCACATGGTAGCCGTACCCAGTATTAGCCCATCCTGAGACAATGACCGTCCCTGCGTCAGAAGCCAGGATTGCTCCCCCATCGTGGTTCGCGATATCAAGCCCCTTGTGATACCACCGAAATGGCTGAGTAATTCTCCCAAACGCTGGCCATACAAACGATCCCGTGCCCGATACTGCCCCCGCGTCCGGAGTCAGCACATTGGCGTACCTCGGAAGTGTGGGCGCCGGTGCATCCGGCATTACTCCATCTGGCACTATCAGGGTTTGCCCGGCCGCAAGCGCAAAAGTCTCATCATCTGAAAATGTGTTAAAGGGGAAATCGACTATCCCTTGTGCATTTGTTTCAAATTTTTTCGCAATCGAGTGAATTGTGTCACCCGCTTTCACCTTGTAGACAATCCCTGTTACAGGAGGAACATTCACTGTATCCCCAGGCTTAATCTTTTTCCAATCGACTGATGTGTTGACCCACTTCACACTCTCGATCGAAACATCAAATTTGTCCGCAATTGAACTAAGACTATCGCCTTCTCTCACCGAATATTCGACTATACTTGATCTTGGTTTATCAGACTCCAAAGTTACAAGGCCCGTTTCGTTCAAGGATGCTCCTAGTATCTCTCCCCCCACCCCACTCGACTCTTGTCTTGCCGCCACTTCCCCGGCGATACTGTTTCTCACAAATTTTGGCCCCAAGGTGAACCCAAAGAAAATAAAGGCCATCATCGCCGAATGCAAGAAAGGTCGGGCATACTTCCCGCGTTTGCGATACAACGCCTCAGTCACGACGTCCTTGCCTTTTTCAAATCGAAAAAAAGCCCGGTACACGTGCTTAGATAAATATCTCCCCAACTGAAAGGAAAACTCTCGCCAATCACTAAAAAAGTATTCGCTCGTCATAATATTTGACATGTATACAGCTCGCTATCCTAACAGATATCGCGGCGGCTATCAACTTTTGATTGTACTTCCGTTATACTATTTTTATGATGAATGACCAACTAGAACCGATTCCTCCTAGATTCCCCAAGGCGCTATTTTTTCTCCCCTTGCTCCCACTCGCTGGGCTTGTCACTTATCTCGTGCTCCCGCCCACGATCCCCGCCTCCCCGCTTGCCTATCCTTCCTCCGCCCCCCAAACAACCACTCATCTATTATCTCTCCGCAAGTGGTGAATACCTCCGCCGCGCAAGGGAACTCTCTAACAAATTAGGAATGAATCAGACAAATGCCGACAAACAAGAAATCATTACCCTTCTTAACCAATCACTTCTTATGGCTAATAATGCGGTCGTTTTTTATCCTTCTGCCCCCGAAAGCTATGCCGTGAGAGCCAAAATTTTTGAAACAATCTCTGTCCTTGACCCCTCCGCAAGCGAAAAAGCCCAAAAAGACAAAATTATCGCAACCGAACTCGGTGAGAATAAAGCTCCCGTCATCCCCCCTGCGGACCTTATCCGCTACGAACCAATCGAAGAGGCAAGTCTTCTCAGTCAGGTCGCAATCGCTCTCCCCCAAGAAGATCGTGTTGGCGAGCTTGATGGTGCAAAAGAAGATAACGCCGAAAAAGGCACTATCACTATCCCCGCCGGTCAAACCCAGGTCATAGTCAAAAGTAGCTCAATCACCCCCGAAAACTTGGTCTATTTCACACCTCTTGACAATCTCCTCTCCTCCATCCTCTCCCTCACCTCCAAAACCACTTGTGAAGTCCAAGAAAAGGATTGTCTCGGGAGCTTTACCCTCGCTATCTCCCAAGCCCTTCCCCATGATTTAGCGATCGACTGGTGGATTGTTAATTAACCCTCTTTTAGGTTCGCCAAAAATTCTTGATTGCTCTTTGTCATGGCCAGCCGACTCAATAGATCTTGGATATACCCCAAAGAATCGCCATTGCCGTTTTGACTGATCATGTCGATCATCCGTCGCAAAAGAATAATACTCTGATACTCGGCGTTATCAAATAACAAATCTTCTCGTCTTGTCCCCGACCGCATGACATCAATCGCCGGATACACTCTCCGCTCTGCCAGCCGGCGATCCAAGTGGAGTTCCATGTTCCCAGTACCTTTAAACTCCTCGTAGACCAATTCATCCATCCGGTGAGCGAACCACCACCCTCTATCTTGCGCGCCGCCCCAAAAAACTTCTTGGGCGGATATAGTGCCGCTGGATCAAAACCTCCTGACAAAGTCCGCCCGCTTGTCGGAATCGCCAGGTTATACGCACGCGCCAACCTGGTAATCGAATCAAGAACGATGACAACATCCATCCCCGACTCAACCAGTCGCTTCGCTCTCTCTAGTGCAATCTCCGCTACTCTCGTCTGATCCTCTGCCGGTTCATCAAAGTTTGAGGCGGCACACTCTCCCAAAATATTACTGTTCTTGGTCACCACTTCTAGGTGACGCCGAATATCGGTCACCTCTTCTGGCCGTTCACCAATGAGAACCGCCATCAAATGAATTTCTGGGTAATTCGCGGCGATCCCCGTGATCACGTCCTTCATTATGGTCGTCTTGCCGGCTTTGGGGGGTGACACGATCATCCCTCTCTGTCCTCTGCCAATCGGAGCCACCAAATCAATGATTCTTGTCCCCAATGGCTGTGCCCCCGTCTCAAGTTTGATTTTTTGGTTAGGATAAATTGGCGTCAAATTGTGAAACTTGATTCTCTGGTTAAGATTCATTGGCGACTGACCATTGACCCTCGATACAGTCATGAGGCCCCAATACCTTTCGTTTTCCTTGGGTCTACGTGCTGACCCTTCGACATAGTCCCCTGGCCTTAATCCCAATCTCCTGACCACCATCGACGAGATATAAACGTCCCGTTCACTTGGTGAAAAATGCGGTCGCAAAACTCCATGTCCATCTGCCGAAGTATCCAAAAAGCCACTTACTGTCTCACCTCCATTACTATTTTGCTGGGGATTTCTTGGGGGTATCACAGGCGGAACCAACGCCTTCTCGGGCGTCGCATCTATTTTGGGTTTAACTGCTGGCATTTATGCCTCCTATTAACTACTACTCGTACTCGATTAAAGATAAAGATTTGGATAGTTCACTCGAAAAAACTTTCTTTCTGTTCATTTGTTGTGTCTGGGGAACAAAGTCAGTATCCCACACCGCGCGAGTCCAGTCAAGTCTCCTGCCCTACCGCGCCCGCCAAAGCTATACGCGTAGGCGGGTCTCACAGGCAATATCGGAGGGCTATGAGCCTGCCCTATCTCACATGCCCCCCGATACTGCCCACGATTCTTCTCACTCAAGGTATTATAGGCTTGTACACTACCCGTAGTGTGAGGCATATATCTCTACACACAAGATGTAGCTTGACACTCCCCGCCTGCTTTGATAATGTACTCGTACGCTTGTACTTAATCTTTTTTATAGTACAACGCCTTGAATAAGAGCATTGCTACTCGTGAACCCGGTCTAGGTGATTCAGCGGTAGGAATGCTCTTTTCTTATCTATTTACTTGTAAAATCACTCCCTGACCCAGCCTCTTCATCTTCAAGGCCTCCCAATCTCTGGTTTCTTTCCTTCCAAATAGCGACTTCAAAAAATTAATTAGCATGGGATTATGGGTGCAATTTAGCATTTTCGCATAAATAAGTCAACCTATAAGTAATTAAGCCCTCGCAAACATCATATCCGATAATAAATATACCTCTGGAAATAACGTAATATTCGCAATTGTGGATAACTATCGGATAACGTATAATCCAGGCATGGAACATGTCGATATCCGCTTCACCCTCCCCGACCTCATCCATGAATCTCACTAAGCCTTGAAGGATTTTGAATTTCTCGCACCCCTCCAAATCTTTGTTTCAGGCATCATCTACAATCTCCTTGCCGCAACCGGAGACCCTATACTGCGAGAACGAGGACACCAACAACTCCACCATCACCTAGCCAGTTTCAAAACGTCCCACCTTAATCGTGGGCGTCCGCATTGGAAACTCTTTGGCAACCACTAAATTTTTTTGACTAAATCCGCAATTTTCCGCGAAGTATCTCTCGAGAAAATAGTTTTGTAACCTAGTTTCTGAGCCTCTTTCACCCTTTTCTCATACCAAGATACCGTCCTAACCTCTCCCAATAGTCCAAGTTCTCCAATCGCAACTGTTCGTGTCGGGATCGCTTTGCCTTTATAAGAACTTGCGACCGCCAGTCCAATCGCCAAATCAATTGCCGGCTCCCTTACTGTCAAGCCTCCTGTCACTTTGACAAACACATCCCGCGTCCCCAGATTGAGTCGAGCATGTTTTTGCAAAATCCCAAGCAGTATCTGCACCCGTCGGACATCCACTCCTTGTGCTACTCGTCTGGGGACCGGTAGTTCCGACTCAACGACTAAAGCCTGTACCTCAACTAAGACCGGCCTCGTTCCTTCCATAACAACTGCGATACAGGATCCGCTCTCCCCCTCTTCTCTCTCCTCCAGAAAGACTTCGCTCGGGTTGACTACTTCCTGGAGTCCCGTCTCCCTCATCCGGAAAACTCCCACCTCATCCGTTGCCCCAAACCTGTTCTTGACAGTCCGCAGGAGCCTTAGATCATGGTACCGATCCCCCGACATATCGAGAACCACATCGACCATATGTTCCAAAATTTTCGGTCCAGCCATCTCCCCATCCTTAGTTACATGCCCGACCAGTACTACCGGCACGCCACTTGTTTTCGCATAACGAATGAGCCGACTTGTACATTCTTTTATCTGCGCTACTCCCCCCGCTTGTCCAGCTAGTCCTTCTGTATACAATGTCTGTACAGAGTCTACAATTAACATGGATAAAGGTTCCTTTTCAATTGTGGACAATACTACGTCAACATCGGTTTCCGGCAACAACTCTAGTTGGTTAGAGTCAAGCTCTTTGGCTTTCTCCATCGCCAACCGCCGAACTCTAAGTTTTACTTGTCCTGGACTCTCTTCGCCACAAACATAAACCACTTTCTTGCCTGGGCTGGCGATACTCTTGGTAAGTGATAATCGAGTAAGTAAAGTACTCTTTCCAATCCCAGGTTCACCTATCATCAAGATTATTTCGCCCGGCACAATCCCACCCCCCAACACCCGGTCGAGCTCCCCAATCCCCGTTTGCAAACGGATAACCTGCTTCGCATCAATTTCGCTCAGTTTTTGTAAGTTACCAACTCGCTGTGCCCCACTCTGATTTGATTTTCTTGCTGTTTTCACTTCTTCGACCAAACTATTCCATTTCCCGCAATCAGCGCATTGCCCGCTCCACTTTGGAAACTGGCTCCCGCAGTTGGTACATTCGTAAACTACCCCACTTTTTGGCATACTCTTCTATTCTACCTTACCTTCGCTGACAAAATCTTGTCAAAAAAGGAAAGGTAGGGTTCTGTGGCGCCGCGTCTGCGACATGCACGTATTCCTACGCACCTTGCGCTTCCGCGCAGAACCCTTCCTACCGATCAACTTACTTTTGCCAGCATGCACCCGATTCTTCAACCGGACACAGCTCCACACTCTTTATAACTCCGGACGTAAAGAGAAACTCTTCGCCCCCTGGAGCCTGCTGGATACACAGACCAGGACAATCCCCAGTCTGTAACGAAGCGTGATATGGGATCATCCAAATCCCAACCTCGTTTATGACCATCTCGTAGTACTCGTAATTACCCACCTCTACAATTTGGTCATTGTGCCATACTTGGATGGAGCCACCCATATTCTGGTAACTCCAGGTGTCTAAGATCCTATTCCCCCCCAACCCGTAATCTGGCCAACTGGTCTGTGGAAGCGTCGTCCCAGCCATGCCTCCCACCAAGACTATGGGATAACGCATGTCCTCGGCAAGGTATCCGCCGCATGGTTGGGAAATTCCAGTCCCATTACAACCACTCTCCATCCACTCAAATGGAATCACCCATCTAGTGGTGAGGTACGGCCACTTGGTGGGGGTTTCCCACAACCTCACTGCGTCGCCCGCCGGGGAGATCACTTGTGTCTGATCTGGAAAACTCACCATTGCCCGGTCTTGCTGGGCAAATTTCTGTGTATCCCAGATTTCATAACCAACCCATGCCGCCAATAGGGATTTTTGAATCACTTCGCCAAACACCGACACTCCCATCTCTGAAAGTGGCTTCGCTGAGATGGTAAACCGTCTGGCATAGATCCGCCAGCCGGCAACTCCCCCAGAGACATTTTCCGCCCTCTCGAGCCCTATTACCCCCCAACGTGTCTGCATGCCAATAAAAACTCTCTCCCCATCTGGGTAGAAAGTAGAAAGGGTAGAGAGCCTGATTGGCCCACTCGTCAAGAAGGAATTCTTCCCCCCTATGACCCAAACACCTTCAATCTGTACTGCCCCC
>LCPA01000045.1:10732-12155 GCA_001003385.1 Microgenomates group bacterium GW2011_GWF2_47_9
AAAGTACCCCCCCGTCGCCCCTGCCTCGGAGAAGCCTGCCGCTACCGTAGCACCAAGCCGCGGCCAACCAGCGGCTGACTCGGTTGAAATTGAGGGCCAGCTGACTGGCATGTATGGCTCGAATTGAGGGAATAACTCGAAGTCAACTAGCAGAGTCCTCTCCAGATTGCTCTGGATAAACGCGATGTACGCTCCCTCAGTAGGGAAGCGGCTCAAAATCTGCTCGCCCACTATGGTGGTGTAAGGACTCCAATCCGAGAGTTTCACCTCCCCGGTATTTGGATCCACCAATGGTTGATCGGTGTGAATATCAGTACTGCAGTACCCCCTTTCACACATCACTAGATATGCGTCTTGGGTCTTTCTCATGAATTCCCACAGCCTCTCTTCCTGACCCGTTCGAACCAAGTACTCAATCACCTTTTCCCCCAAGTCTGGCATTATTACTGCTCCCTCTTTATAAGTACATCTCAGCTCGTTTTGGATCCTGCGCTAAAACCGCCTGGTAGTGGAACTCTGCGCTAACCATGGCAGGATAAACTCTGGCAAACTTGTAAATTCCCCCATCTTTGCTCACCAATACTGAGCCAAGCTCGTCCTCTGGATCGCCGTGAATCTGGGCCCACGTTTTCCCCTCAAGTTGAATCTTCCCGGTAACTGTCATGTCTCGAAAGAAAGGACCGATTAGATCCTCGAGAACAACGGCCTCATGTGCCGGTTTGAGTAAGAAGCTCGCGGTGATGTCCCCCGTTTTTTCGTCAAGCAAATACGCAGCCTCCTCCTGCATCCCCGAATCACCCAAGAAGTCTCGATAGTTCTCGAGACTCCCAAGATCTTCCAGGAGTCTGGCCAGCAAGTCTCGGTCATCAAACAAAAAGATGACCTCACTATCGGGAGTGGCATGCGCCAACGCGTACTGTAATCCCGCGCGGACCGCACCAACGGCCTCGGCATACTGCTTGAGGGTGTAGTTAGAGGGCACGACAAACGAGATGTTAAACACCTCGTCGAGCCCCCCTGGGGTGATTCCCATCAGGCGCTCGGCCGGAAACTTCGATTTTACAATCGCGATCCGTCGAAACGACTGTGACTCCGAGAGTCCTAGTTCAACCGCCTTTGGGCCAAGAATTTCTGCCGAGGCGATGTTAAGATCTGAGAGTCCCCGCGCGATTGGGTCATAAAGGGCATCCGGAAGTTTGTCCGGTCTTTTTCTATCATAATCTTTTTAATAAAGAACACACGTTTTTAAATAAATATATGAATGTTGAATAATACTTAATTAAAAAAGATTTACAGCTAAAACCCTGAAAAAGAGCGAAAAACCTGGAATTAAACAGGGAAGAGAGTAACTAAGGGGTGGTAGTAATTGAGGAAAAGAACAGGAATATATAATGGATACCTTCATAATAATTTGCCCAAAAGT
>LCPA01000046.1:0-1506 GCA_001003385.1 Microgenomates group bacterium GW2011_GWF2_47_9
CCAAATCAAAATCAATACTGAAAAACCGATCAACAGCCCATAAATATGAAACATATTTATTTCCTAACTCACCCAAAAACTAAACCACCCAAAAAACGCGCTCAAAATAAAAAGGAAAACTACCCGCTCCTCAACCGTAAACTCCCGCTTGATCTGCCAAAACAACCGTCGGTTGAGACCATCCGGATTCATTCTCTGCATTCGCCACGCATCGCTTAAGATATGTAACATTAGTCCCATCACCACCCCTTTCCCAAACAAGCCGCTCGTACTTGTGATCGCAAACAATGCCAACAGCACCCAAACCCCCATAAAAATAGCTGACCGGAAAGTCAGCTTCTCTTGTTCTGCCCTTCTTGTGTCAAGAATTGAAAGGGCCCTCCCCCAATTTTTGTTCTTAACAAACCACAAAAACTGCTGGCTCAGCTGTTCTTGAGGATAAGCGTAAACATAGGCAATCCGATCCATGAATAAGATTAAAACGCCCACGCAAACGCCCACTATCCACCCCGACCATTGCAAGAGTTCTCGCCACTCAAAAGGCCACCACTTACCACCAATAACCGCGACCAGTACTCCGTACCCTAGTGCAAGAGGCAAGTGCGACAGTACATATCTCTTCATAACTCCAATATAGTGATATTTCCCCCAAATTGCTACTTTGTGTCTGATGTGAGATGTTCTTTATTTTTTTTGAGCTCCCGCATTTTCCACATAAAAAGTCTGGCCCGCGACCGGGCGTGCAGAGCATCAACCGCGAAAGCCCGCGCTTTCTCAAGAATTGCCCGATCGACCGTCTTTGCCAGTCGGATGTACAAGGCTTTATGCGCCAGGTCATCAAGATCAACCGCCAGCCGATACCCAAAATCCTGGAATTCCTTGGAAATATACTTACCCGAGTCATCAGCCGGCGTATAAACCTTGAATATATCGCCTAGTGAAAGTGGATCTCTTTTCTTCATATTATTTCAAGTTTGACTCTCTTGCTTGTATCACACTCACAAGTACCCATAGCCCGGCCGACAAAAAGATAATTTCTCGCCAAATCCCAAATAATGCGGCGATCACAAGTACCCCCATTAGGATTACCGCAGTAAGCGAGTAAGTCATCTCTACATAAACCCAGTAGGCAATGTTCCCCATCCGCATCCCCCCCAAATGCAAATAGTTTACATAAAAATTGGTATAGGTTGTCCCAAACACACTTCCCGCCGCATCAACTCCCAAAATCCCCCCTACACTCGAGACAAAAAGCCTGACCATCCAGATCAAGCTTGTCGCGATAACCGCAATGGAATGTAAAATTTCGTCACTAAAGTCTCCCCTAGTTCTCAGCTTGTCAAATAGTTTGCCGACGATGATCCGGACAAGAACTGCGAGGATGGCAACCAAGGAAAAAATCCCGCCAATCACCCCAATCTTGATCCCGAGTAGGTAAATTGCAAGTGGCCATACAATTGCTAAGCCGTAATCGTCGACAGTCTTCCCAACTACCCCTACTGCCTG
>LCPA01000046.1:1616-6108 GCA_001003385.1 Microgenomates group bacterium GW2011_GWF2_47_9
TGGTGATAATCACCCCCGCCACAAACGGCCCGGCAAGACCTGCCACTTGCTCCCCCGCAATAAGTATCGACATCTGCCGTCCCAAATTCGCTTTATTCCCATCCTGACAAATCGCCGAATCCCGGGACACCCAATACAAGGGTACCGAAAGCCCAAAAAATATCGGAGCCAGCATTAACAACCACACATATATTGGAACAAACATGAGTGAAATCAAATACAAAATCATAAAGACCATGCTTACAACAACACTCCGGCGAAACCCAATCTTCTCTATGACCCTTGATAAGGGTAATGCAGACAATAGGGCCGTCAATCTAAACACAAGATAAAATAAGGCCACTCCCGCAAGAGCATATCGAGAGGATCCCCATAACGAAAGACCTTCACTATAAATAAATACCGGTGTAAAGATCGAAATCAAAGACACGGCAAGCGACCTCAAGCTCGCGTTTAGGTAAAATGCCTGCATTCCGTCAAAATGCCTGTGCAAATCGATGTGTCGCCGCCAAATTCCCATTAGACTCTCCCCATCTCAAACACCACAAAGCCAAAATATATCATGAGCAAGATCAGCCCTTCCCACCTAGTCAACCTACTCTTGGTTCGAGAGAACCACACAAATAGCCCATACAAGATTACAAACGCCCCAATCGCGCTCACATACTCGTCAAGCCCGTTATCTAGTCTAATGGGCGCAATCAATGCCGAAACTCCCAGAATCAAGGTCGCATTTGCGACCACACTCCCCAAAAGGTCACCAAATGCCATCGAAACTTGTCCCGCCGTCACCGCCTTCATCTCAAACACAAGTTCCGGCAAAGAAGTCCCGATCGCAACCAAAAATAGCCCCACAATGAGTACTGGCACCCCAAGCCCAAGAGCAAGACCTTGCGCCAGCTGGACTATAAAATGGGACGAGAGTAGTAAAGTCGAGACCCCTAAAGCAAATTTGATGGCGTCCGTCCTCCCTCCCCGCTTTGTGACTGCGATAAGGAGTCGCTTTGCAGGTGAATCGCTTAGGGCGTGTTCTCCCACCTCCCTCGTGTGCTTGCGAAGAACTGTCACGACAAACATTGCGTAGACTCCTAACAGCACCACCCCATCCGCACTCGACAAAACATGATCCGCGATCAAAAGTACCGGCAAAATCGCCGCCCCAAAAACTAGATAAAGGTCCCGCTTCAATGTCTCCCCCGTCACCCTCAGTTTCCCGGCCGCAATCGCCGCCCCACCAATAACAAGCGATATGTCAGCAATATTGCTCCCCAACACATTCCCCAAAACAATACTAGGAAGTCCCTCAAGTGATGCCGTAATCGCAACCACGAGTTCCGGCAGTGAGGTGGCTAGTGCGAGGATAAACGCCGTAATCCCAAACCCCCCCATTCTCATTCGTCTCGACAAACCCTTGATTGCACTCACTATGCTCTCGGTTGCCTTGATTAACAGTAAACAAAAAAATAACAGCGCCAACAACTGCAAAACTACTAACATTCCTCTACTATACATGAAGGGCGTTCTCTCATGCTATCTCGCCAAGCTCGTCCATACTTGTCGACTGCTCTACTCCCTTATCCTCGCGGATTCGAACAAGTCGTGGGAAACGAAGCGCCATCCCCGAGCTATGAGTCGGGGACTTTGTCACCTCATCAGCCGCTACCTCCACCACTATCGCCGGCTCTACCCATACATCGGGCCATAATGCTTTTGTAACTACATAACTTTTATTCATGACTCTTGATTCATGATTCTTTAGTTTTACAAAAAGTTCTCTAAACTGCTCATCTGACAACCCCGTCCCTATTTTGGCGATTGTGAGCATCTTCTCACCATCCCTTACCCCCACCAAGAAAGCCCCAAGTCCAAACTTTTGCCGCTTCCCCTTCCCTTTGTAATACCCCATCACCACCGCATCCACCGTGTCAGATAACTTCCCCCTTGTCCCCTCTTCTTCCTTAAACTTGACCCAGTTAAACCCTTGTCTCCCCGGCTCGTACTTGCCATCAATCTTCTTCACCAAAACTCCTTCAAGGCCATTTTCTAGCTGTCGTTTGTGATACTCGCGCAGTTCCGTTTGGTTCGCCGTCTCAATTGATTCATCGATCACAAGAGCGTCTCCTTCCCCTCCCGTTTTTATGACACTTTTTAGTATTTCTCGCCGTTTATATAGTGGCTCTTCAAGCAAACTAACGCCGTCCTTGTACATGACGTCAAACACGAAGAACCTGAGAGGTACATTTGCCTGTGCCTCGACTACTGCGTGCTTTCTTTTTCTGGTAATCGTCATTTGAAAAGGCACCAATTTCCCGGTTTTAGGATCATAGCCAACTGCCTCACTATCAAGAACTAGCGTCTTTGCACGAAGTTGTCGCCCAATCTTAAGAAGTTCTGGAAACATCTCGCTATTTTCGTCAAGGTTTCGCGTGAATGTCTTCACCCAAATTTGCTGTTTCTCCTCTTCAAATAACCCATTCTGACCACCATCGGGTCCCCGTTGTGTATGATCCAGATCAATGTGAATTTGTACCCGCGTCCCATCAAATTTTGGTTCAACTATAACTCGACCCATTTTCGCGATCATTTCTTCTGCCGTTTTCAATCTCTGTGCCAAAGCGGGGATGACCGGTCTCCCCAACTCTACATTTACCAACCTCCTTGCCTCTTGTGTCCCCACCGTTTTGACCAATCTCGCCAACTCTCCAACATCAGGTGCCAGCTGATAGGCGGATAGTAATAGTTCGCTTGCCTCCTTGCTCCCAGTTTCCATATAGCTTAAAGCATCAAGTATGGTTTTATCGCTAAATCCAAGCCTCAGTTTACCAAGCACTATTCTGACCACATACTTGCCGGAAACGGCGTCGATTTCGCCTAGTAACAGGCTCAACTTCCTCAACTTTCTCTCCTGGCTACCAGTCCCTTGCTCCCGCGCGATTGTCTCCAATCGTTCGTATACTTGCTCGATCGATAGAGGAGAGCTCTCCGCTCCCTCTCGCATTGTTTGTAGTAATTCTCCCAAATCACCAGTTTTTTGATACGATGTCCCTACGTCCTCGATCGCAGTTTTGGTTGTGATTGCAATTGCCCGCACAACCATTTTCTCCGCCAGATTAAACTCCAAGCGGTCATACTTCGGCCTCAACCCCCCTAGTGCCAGATAAATCGTTTTTGCGATCTCAGTTTCGCTCACCCTCTTCATCAAATCCGCCAGTAACCGCATCATCTCATTGCGTAAAGACGTCTTTTCAATTTGCTCAAACTCGTGGGCCAACTCACTAAACTGCATCCCCTTATTGTATCGCAGTTTTCCAAACAAACGCCTTGCAATTACCCGCAAAATATGCGGTAATAAACCCATGTCCTATATTCCCAAATATACAATAACTAATGCCATCCTCAAGAACGTCGGGCTTATCGACGCCGCCCGCGAAATCATCGATAACGCACCCCTCGTCCCAGCCTGGGAAAGACGATTTCGTGCCTCGGCTCGCACCCGCATCATCCACCACGGCACACACCTAGAAGGCAACTCCTTGAATTTTAGCGAGGTCGAGAAAGTCGTCGCCCAAGAATCGACCGACGTTCCTCCAGAAAATGTCGTTGGACGTGACCGCGACCTCCAAGAAGTTATTAACTACCGCGCAGTCATGGAATACATTGATTCTCTCGAAAATACGAGTCTTGAATCCCCCCTTGTTCTCTCTGAAAATATGCTCAAAGAAATCCACGTTCTCACCGTCGAAAGGCTCTTGCCGCCTGGGGAATCTGGCAAATACCGTCGGGTCAAAGTTGTGATTCGTAACACCACCTCCGGTGAAATCACCTTCCGCCCTCCACCCCCGATCGAGGTTGAGAGCTCAATGTCGGATCTATTTGCCTGGCTCAGTTCCCCAAGCGGCATGTCCTGTCATCCCCTCCTACGCGCCGGCATCCTCCACTACGAGCTCGTTCGCATCCACCCTTTTACAGACGGCAATGGTCGCGCCTCCCGCGCCATGGCACTCCTCCTACTTTTCCTTGAAAACTACAAAATCAAAAAATTCTTTGCCCTCGAAGACTACTACGACAGCAGTCCCGTCGATTATTATCAAGCCTTAAAATCGGTGTCGGACATGGGGGGCGATCTCACCAGCTGGCTCGAATATTTTATTCTCGGCATTTCGATCGAATTTAGCCGCATCAAGGAAACAGTTCAAAAACTCTCTCTTGATCTCAAGTTAAAATCAACAATCGGTGGTTATCGAGCGTCACGGCACGCTCGGTATGTCAGACGGCCGAGAACTTTTGCCCAATGTCTCGGACGACACCGTTCTTCGCGATCTGCGTGACCTGGTCGAGAAAAAACTGATCCTCAAAAAAGGCCATACCAAAGGTGCTAAATACTACTTGGTAAACCAATGAACTACACTACCGATCCCCAATTTCTCGCCATGGTCTTTATTCTCCCTGGTCTCTTTAGTCTCACTTTAATTGGTGAAGGTATTTCCAAAAT
>LCPA01000047.1:0-3595 GCA_001003385.1 Microgenomates group bacterium GW2011_GWF2_47_9
AAGTTCGGGGTTATCTGAGGCAAGATTGGTCAAATAAAGGGCGTGGATATAGACAGGATTAATATCGTGTTTAAAGACAAGGTCTCTGAAAGATTTGGCCATTTGAGGGTCGTAGGGCTTGCGTGCCCATATGCGGGGAGAGCCGGCAAAAATCTGCAGGCAATTGCCGCCTATCTCGAGGGTGTTTTTGACCGCGTTTAAGAGGCCTCCTCCAGTACTAACGTGCCCACCTATACGCCTCATATTTCACCCTCTTTTACATCGTCAATAACGTCTTTGCAAAATTCGTATTTGACTTTTTCGTATTGCTCGGCGGGAAGCGATTTGACTCTTTCTTTGAGGTCCAAGACCGCACTATTAATGACTGGTTCGGCGGCGTCGCCTGTTACACCATTTAATAAATCGAGACCAGAACTAAATACTCGGCTGGTAGCCGCCCCCAAAACGTCGGTGAGCTCCCCCAATTTCCCCCCAGATTGCTTAATGATTACCCCGCCCGTGAGGTCGGGGAGGGTTGAAACTCCCTCCTTTTGGCTCAAGCTTCCTTTGTAATATTGCCAACCAAACCAGACAGCGACGATAACTACAAGCAAGAGCAAAATACGCTTAAACATAATAAGCATTATAGCGTACTTGAGAAAGCCTCATTCATAACGCAAGGCTTCGATCGGGCTTAACTTCGCGGCTTTTTTGGCCGGAAAGACACCAAAGACTAAGCCTGTCATGAGGGAAACACCAAAGGCAAGGAGGATAGAGTTGACTGCGGGATCGGCCGGGAAGAAGGCGCGAATTGCAACTGCACCCAGGACTCCCAGGGAAATGCCGATTAGTCCCCCCAAAGTTGAGAGAACGGCAGACTCGATTAAAAACTGAATGAGGATGTTATTGGGAGTAGCGCCAAGAGCTTTTCGAAGACCAATTTCCCGCGTCCGTTCGGAAACAGCAACAAGCATAATGTTCATGATCCCAATACCCCCGACCAAGAGTGAAATGGCGGCAATACCAGCAAGCCCAGCCGTAAGGGTGCCTAGAATGGTTTGGATAGTTTTTAAGATTTCGCTCTGGTCGGTGACTGAGAAATCTTCCTCGTTTAGGCGCTTTCCCATCACAGCCTCGATTTTTTGCTTGGCGTAGGGGATGTTATTTTTGGAGTCAACTTGGACAAGGTGATAGGAAATTTTGTCGAGCCCGAGACTCGACTTGGCCGTTGTGATGGGAATGTAGATCGCACTATCGATGTCGGGTCCGCCAAAGCCGCCGTCGTTTTTTTTCTCGACAACTCCTATAATCTCGAACTTGACCCGGTTTATGGTTATTGTTGCGCCGATTGGATCTTGACCGGCGAAGAGTTTTTCAGCTATTTTACTGCCGATAACGGCTGATTTACGGCTAGCGTTGACATCGCCTGTGGAAAAGAATCTACCTTTTTCGGCTTTGGTATTACGCATAGTGGTGTACTCGGCACCAGAAGCAATGATAATCCCTTGTCTTTTGCCTTGAGGACTTCGAAATTCCCCCGATCCTTCAATAACCGGAGTGACAGCAGTAATGGGTTGGCCCGCCCGTTCGAGAGCTTTGACGTCAGAAAGTGAGAGCTTGGAACTAGAGAGACTAAGGGCGGCGGCCTCTTGGTTGAAACCACCCTCTTCATTGACCAGGTCGCCTGGAGAGACGATGAGTAAATTGCTTCCCAAGTTTTCAAATTGCTCCTCGACAAAGACGGTCAAACCATTACCGATTGATGTCAAGAGAATGACCGAGGCCACACCAATTACAACCCCAAGAGTCGTAAGGAAAGAGCGGGTTTTGTTGCGCAAAATCGAGGTTACGGCGGAGCCGGCAATAACGGAGATGATCATTTGAGTCTGTCCTCCACTACGCGCCCATCTTTGACTTTAATGATGCGCCGGGCAGAACGCGCCAGCTCTGGATCGTGGGTGACAATGACGATAGTTTTGCCCTCTTTGTTGAGATTGGTCAAGATTTCGACGACTTCAGCCCCGGATTTGCTATCCAGGTTGCCTGTCGGCTCGTCGGCGAAGATAATGCGCGGATCGTTGATTAGAGCCCTGGCAATCGCCACCCGCTGTTGCTGGCCTCCTGAGAGCTGGCCAGGAGTGTTTTTGAACCGATCGGAAAGACCCAAACTCGTTAAGAGTTTCATTGCTTTTTGTTTATCGGCTGATGTTGAGGCATTGTCGGAGTAGATTGTAGGAAGGAGGACGTTTTCGAGAGCACTAGTTTTTGTGAGGAGGTTAAACTGCTGGAAAATAAAACCAACGTATTTATTGCGAAGCTTTGCCGCCTCGGCCTCGGACAAGTTAGAGACATCTTTGTTGTCGAGAGTGACCTTTCCTTGCGACTGTCGGTCTAACAAACCCATGATGTGCATCAGGGTAGACTTGCCACTCCCAGAAGGACCAGTAATAGCAACCAGTTCTCCTTCACTTATTGTGAGCGAGACGTTGTTGACAGCGCCTATTGTGATGCCATCGAGCTCATAGTTTTTACTAACATGAGAAAGGACCAGAACAGGGCGAGGTTTACTCGCTTTTAACGTAGACATGATCTCCTACCCCTAGACCGCTCTTAATTTCGAGATAATTGCCGCTTTCTACGCCTGTTTCGACTTTTTTGGTGGCGTATTTGTCACTCTCTAAAACAGTCACAGTAGAGGCGCCGTCAACGAGAGTAATGGCTGAAACGGGGAGGCTAGGAACAGCTGTCTTTTCGCTAAGTACTACCGAGGCAGTCCCATTTAATCCTAGCTTGAGCTGGCTCATCTCACTCTTTGGGAGTGCGACTTTGACTTTGTAGGTGGTGCCGGTTGACGTTTCTTGAGGAACGAAAGAGATTGAGGCAATAGTTGAGTCGAGAGAGAGATCGGGGAAAGCGTCCAGAGTGAGAACAACTTTTTGGCCAATAGCAACACGTGCGATATCGGTCTCGTCGAGGTCGGCAGTAAACTCTAGGCTTTGTGGGTCGACGACAAGCCAGGTATCGGTGGCTAAAACTTGGACATATGCAGTTGAGACAGGCGCATGGACCAGGATCCCATCAAAGGGGGCGCTTAACCTTGCGAGTGAAATGGCGAGGCTTTGATACTCGACGTCGAGAATGGTGTTGTCGAGCTGATATTGATTTTTGGCAAGCAAGCGGTCTAGGGTGCGGTCAAGATCTCCGTCGGGAACTGAATTGTCGTTGTCGTCTATGGTCTGGTCAAAAGTCCCCCGCTGAATTGCAAACAAATTGAGTTTTTGATCGAGCACCTTTTTGAGTTGACGGGAGTCGACACTAGCCAAGGTTTGCCATTTTTTGACAGAATCGCCCTCACTCGCCCCAAGGTAAGTCAAATACCCACCAGCCGAGAACCGCAGAGTGGCGGTTTTTTGGGCTGTGACTTCTCCTGCAAGCTCGAGTGTGTCGGTTAAATCCCTCGCCTCCACAGTATAACTTTCATATTTCGCGCCCGAAGACTTGACTTTCCAGATTATTCCGAAAAGAATAATCAAGGCGAGACCGATGATGATGCCCCACTTGCGGGTAATTCGAAGTTTTTTCATATGGTGTAATTATAGCATGAACCAGAGGTAAT
>LCPA01000047.1:3637-7860 GCA_001003385.1 Microgenomates group bacterium GW2011_GWF2_47_9
CCGCCAAAAACGAGCATTTCTAGGCTTTTTGCAACCACGTTGACCCGAAAACGGCGAGCAGTATAGAAGCCAAGCATAAAGAGTGTGGAAAGGGTGAAAATGACCGACCAAATTTTTGCGCCAGAGGCGGGGGCGACAAAGTAGGGGAAAAGGGGAATAAAACCAGCCACAAGATAAGAAACAAACATAATGACAGCCGAACGAGTAACAAGACGGCGGGCGGCGGGGGAGGTCGAATCTTTCACCCCTACTTCTTCGGAAAGATATGCGCCAATGCCCATGGAAAAGGCCTCAACAAAAATAAGGATGGTACCTGTTGTAATAATGGTGAGGCGCGGAGTGGCGGTGGCGGCGATGCCAGAGAGGAGACCAACGGTAGAAACGAGCGAGTCTTCGACCCCAAAGACAAAATTGCGAAAAAGTGTGGCTCGTTCTTGTTCACGGCGACGAGAGAATAAGTGGAGAAGCATAGATATAGTATAACGGAAAACTTATCTACTCTACAATCTGTCGGGGAGCCGGGAATCGAACCCGAGCCTGACGCACCCCATGCGCCAATTCTACCTTTAAACTACTCCCCGCTTGGGACAAGGGTATTTTAACACGAAGCTGAATTTGGGTGATCTAATAGGTGCTAAGTAGCTAATTTTTCAGACGGCGCCTTAACGATGATTATCTTAATATCTTCATTATTTGCATTCTCTTCATTCTCCCGCAATGCAAGCACAATATTTTGGGATGCTTCTTCTAGGGTTATAGCGCCTTCCTCAAGGCTGAGCATAATTTGGCTAACGGTAGATGAAGTTGTCGTATCTCCTAGTAGCCTTGTTGGGTTAACTCCATCTGAGGCAATAATCAAGTACTCACCAGGTTCGAAACGGGTCGCTGTAAGAGCAATATTGTCTGTTGGTTCTTTTTCTATTGACTCAAGGGTTTCGTTATTGCGCGTATTTACCAGTTGGAAATCTGACTCTCCGCTTTGCTCATCCCCCAAAACGGCCCGTTCAAACCCACCAAGATTCCACTTTAAGACAGAACCACTACCAATACTTGCTACTTCTATATTTGCTAATCCTTCTGTGTGCTGTACTACTACCCCACTCGCAGTACTGGGCGTTTTGTTTGAGCTCCCTAGTATTGCTGATTCCTGTAGTACTTGGATTGGTGTTGCCTCAGCATCTTCTGAGGCTCTCAGCATGGCGTGAGTTTTAGCAACAACTGCGCTAGTGTTTGTGGGAGTTAACTCTTCTTTTGGTATCCCATTGAGGATGGTCCATCTATGAATCATGACACCACTCTTTGAAGTAATCTCGTTATAGGTAAAGAGGTCGAGGTTTGTGTCTGGGTGCGCAGTGCTTGCTGAACCCGCCCATGCATATTCTGTATTATCTTTAGATTTGCCATGACCACTTTCGATTGAACTATCATTTATAGCCTTGTCCACATTAGCATCAGTTTCAACCTCTGATTCGTTAAGTTCTTCTTCATCGAGCTTGACTGGGATGGGGGTCTTCGAAGTAGAGTTATAAACTGCGGCGGCGTAGGCCATACCGTGAACAGCGTTTTTAACCCATTGCTTGGATTCGCCAGGCAATTGCTCCACTCTGTACTGAGCTATCAGTTCTGGATGATTACTTAGATCATAGTGGGTGGCATTAAGGTATTCTGATGCATCGTATGGCCTTGATTTCACTATGTTCCAGATATGGTCTTTTACTGTAGGCCAGTTGGAGGGACTAGAGAGGAAGACCATATCTTCTCTTAACGGCTTCTCACCATCAACTGCTACGTTCAATGTTTTTTCTTCACCTGATGCTGGATCAAAATAGGTATAGACGAATTCATTATCTTTACCACTTACTAACTCAGGAGGTTTGGTGAGAACTAAAATTTCTTTGTTGCGGATTAAGTAGGCGACGGGGAGATTGTGCTCGTCTGATAATCTGCGGGCGACGCTCATCATTGTTTTGTATTCTGCCACAGATAGATCTTCTTCTTTATAGCCTGTTGTTATAGCGTTTATCTCGTAGTCTAGTTCGATATCTTTTACGGGCTGTTGTAGTTGAAAAGTTTTTTCTTGAGTATCTAGCTCTAAGTCTGACTCAGTTTCTGAGTCGTTTTGTTCAGGCTGAGTTGGTGGATGAGAAAGCGAGGTTGAGGTGGTTGGACCAACTATCGATGTGCCTGGGTCTTGTTGTCTACTCGGCTTCTCTTGATCTACCTGTAATTCAGGAGCATCTAGACTTCTTTCATAGCCGAACCCAGGGATAAAAATGGGCCCATCTCCAGGTCCGAGAATAGTCTTATCAACTCCTTCCCGCATGACTGTTTCGATACCGCCTGGTAAGTCCTCCTTGAGAGATAAAACTAAATCTACCACGTTAATTTCGTGGCCGATTTCAACGGGGGGAGGAGCTTCGACCGTGTTCCCAACCCGTTCACTAATTGCGTCGAAGATCATTTTGACGGTTTTTTCGTCAGGGATAGTCTCCGGTGTTCCTTTGTAGCCGATTTCCCAGACTTTTTGATGGAGAGGATCTAGGTTAATTCCTGCGTTTTTGTCATGAATAGCTTCGCGCAAAATGTCAGCGAGGGCTCGATGGCCATCCTGTGTACCGATTTGCCAAGGAATACCTTTCATGAGGAGGTTCTCAGGCTGAGCTTCGGTAATAACATTGCCTGTGTTAACATCTACATGGACTATTCTGGGTACTCCATCTATAGGGTCTATGGAGTAGTGTTTTCCGATTAGTCCATGATCTTTCTCGATATTTTCCCAGCCTTGCCATAACTCACGGATGGCATTAATCTCGGTTTTTGTCTGAACAAAGGTATCAGCAAACTTCTCAGGGGGATTAGTAGAGTAGCTTTCATTGAGGGAATGGGCAAGCCAGCCATCTGCGCCACCATCTTGTCCAGGTAGATCGCCAAAACGTAGATCTACTGTATCATTTGGCGATGTAACTAATTCTGGTCCTTGGCTGGGGACAGAGCCGAGTGTAACAGGGTCGTGGTCAAGGTAGGATATCTTGAGATTGTTGTTGGCAATCTGCGCGTGCATTTCTGCATTTAGATTGAGATGACCATCAGAGGTAAAGGTAGCATCGTTTAGGAGTACATGATTGGGATCAGAGTCCAGTACTAAATCATGTACGTTTGGTTGAGATAAATCTGCAACCCAGTGAGTACCGGCCGGGATGTGTGCGTATGAGGCGTCTAATACTTCACCCGTCTGAGGATCAAGGATCTCCGCAGTCTCGATACTCTGGTGGGTGGGGAGATCGTGGTCAAGGAGTTTAGTGGGAGTGTGCTCTACCGACGATGCCCCTTCAACGTGAGATACTTTTACACCCTGAATTATGCCACTAACGACTGCGGCAAACCCAGCGGAGTAGGCGGCAGTCTGTAGTGATTTAGTGGTGCGCCATGTGTTGAACAACTTTCTTCGCGCACGCATGGAGTCCCCTTCTTTAACAATCAAATCTTCGCTTAATCCCATCACGGCTTTGAAGGAATCTGGTACCTCAAGCATACCCTCGATAGCTTTTTCTTGATGAATAGTCAATGAGATTATTAATTCAAGAGATTCTTTTGGATCTTTAAAAAGTCCAGCCGAACCGATTCGTTTCGCAAGCTTATCCAATGTGGGTTTATTGGAATCTCCATCTAACAATTGTGAGAGCTTACTAGTTAGAAGTGCCCTCTGCTTGTTGTGAATAGCTTCTTGTTCGTGGAAGATGGGCCTACCCTCCCCAGTATCGGTACTTGACTTAAATAATGGCTTACGATATTTGTCGCCTAGGGTGATCCTTGCATGACTATCTGCTAAGTAACCCATAGCCACAAGTAGGTCATCCTCGGTGTAGTTACCACCCATGAGCTTTTCGGTGATGGCCTGAAGCTGAAGATTGCGTAGTCCAAGGTCGACCTGAACAAAGCTCCGGCGACGCAGGGCTTCGGCATATATGGCATTATTGGTGGGTATTTTATATCCATCTGCTGATTCGATTAAAAACTGATTACCCATTTCGTCTAGTCGGCTAAATTCTTTGACCCCTGCCGTGATTCCTACTAATGCGCTCGTCCCAAGAACGGGGATGATGGAGAGACTCTTTCTCGCTGAAGTCGTCAAAGTGCCAGTTCAGCCAGTTCTTGATGACGTTGCAGACGCGAAGCTGGATGACCTCCTTGTTCTTCGCAAACTCGAACTTGCGAGAGTGATT
>LCPA01000048.1 GCA_001003385.1 Microgenomates group bacterium GW2011_GWF2_47_9
CTCCGGCAACAAATTCTTCGTTTGATAGGCCTGAACATCGTCATGCATCTCGGCAATCTCAGGTCCGTAAGCGCAAGCTGCCAAAACCGCGATCACCAGGGACACCAGCAGAAAGATCTCGAAAGGTTTCATATCTCCCCCTTGATGTTCATCGCCCACTTGTTCAGCCCTTCCTCCCACCCGGCAAACCACGCATCGAACGAGGCCGTTCCAGGCAGATAGGGGCAATTGACGGTCCTGCCGCTTTCCTTGCTTCTCATCGCCGCCAGACAACCCTCTTTGTACTCCTCGCTTCGCGGAGTGCGGGGATTGTTGAAAGCTTCGAGGAAAAGCTCGGTTGCGGTTTTCATGATTTCCTTTTTTTTAAGTCCGGACACTGCCTGCACTCAGTTCCGGCTCGCGTCTAAAGCGCCACCACCGTGGCGTGCAGGACGCTGCTGGGTTATCTCTTTATCCCCGCAGATACGATTCTTTCATCAGCTGATATAAATGCCTGTGACACCCTGGGGCGAGAATGATCTGCCCCGATTTCAACATCACATACTTCCTCGTATCCCCATAATCGCCGAACGCCGCCCTGCGAAGTCTCTTCGCCTGCACCTGTCTCATAGCTGCTCCTGATCTTTGCTGTACCGCAGATACGTTCGCTCGATCTCCTCTATCGCCGCCCGCTTCAACTTCTTCACCTCTTCCAGACTCCTCCCGCTCTCGATTGCCCGGTGCATCTCGGCCACCGAGCCGTAATCGAGCAACTGCTCCTCGGTGAGGCTTTCCCGCGGCTCCTGCACCCTGTCCCGGCAGGATCCGCCGAAAACAGCCGTCTCCAAATACTCCAGTGCGGCTTTCGCATACTGTCCAAACCCGTTGTCGTCGAGCATCCGTAAAAGATCGTGCATGCGCTCCAACGGGTCCCGGCAACCCTTCTCGGTGACAAAAGCCGGATCGGCCGCATAGTCGTAAATCGTCCGCGAAGACACCCCGAACATCTTCGACAGCGGCCCTATCCCGATATACTTCCGGGCCACATGCCAGATCTGGTGCGGCTGCAACACTTGCTTTTTCATTGCCAACTGATCTTTTGCCATTTACAAAAACCTCGAAATAGATTCCTTCTGTGTGTTAGAAGAAAACTCTCTCCCGCCACACGGTTTATTTGCCAAACGTGCCTGCCCTCTGGTAAGGTGTGCGCAGCGCTAACTACCAACACCGGGGGGACCAGAGGGCAGGCAACCTCATCCCTTGCCTGCCCTTCCCTCTCCCGGCTCCGGACTGTCCGGATACACGCCATGCACCCCGCAGCCCAGCCAGTTGGCCATGGCCTGCAGGACCCGCCGGCTCTCCCTTCTCTTGTGAATATGGAGGGATACATACGGCACCGCGAATCCGATAGCCGCGGCACAAACCGACCCCCCGCCGAGTCCCGCTTTCTGTTTGATGGCGGCGACGATGTTGTAAGGATCCGTCAGGTTTGTAAAAGTTGTCATGTTGTTTGAACTGCTCATTTTATTTTTTTGAAGACCAATCACCCGGCCGAGCGACCAAGACCGGCCGGGTGATGGTCTCACGGTTGAACTTTGACTTTTTCCCACTTACGGGGAATCTCGCAGAAAGGAGGCCGATTATGACCAAACTTTTGAGATCCCCTTGCTTGACACTTCTACGGCAATAGAGGCGGCGGCTGAATGGGAAGAAAGGAAGCGGCGGATAACCGGGATTGCCATGGCCCCGAAAGGGACTGCCCTCTGGCCCCGGCATGGGGCGTTGCCGATCCCCATGATGCTCCATTGTGGAGAGAATTCCGTGGCGCGGTAAGCCGCCGGGCCTCGACGCCAGATCAAGCCAAGAGAGCCTCGTTAAGTACCGCACCTGCTTCCGTGTCAAAGATCAACCGTTGTTGCACCGCCGAGGAGGGGAAACTGAACCCATTGGGCGGAGAGATTAGCCGGCCGGGGAAGATGCTAACCCGGCCTCATCCACGGTTACTACATCCTGTCAGGATGATCGGCTTACCAACCGGTAGTCGATCTTCTGTGTTAAGGATGATAAAACTTTAGCAAAAGCGCAATTGTTTAGCAACATTATTTTTTCTTTTCCGCATCTTTATGGCAAGAAGAACTGAATTTAAAGATAGATTACAATATCTTATAGACAGAAAAAATATTAGCCAATCGGCTTTTGCTAATGAAATTGGTGCAGATACAGCAAGGGTAAGTGATTGGCTGCGCGGTGTGACAAAGAAACCTCAGTACAGAACAATCATCAAAATAGCTGGCTTCTTTGGCTGTAATGTAGATTGGCTTTCTGGTGGCACCGGCGAACCCTTCCCCAAGCCAGACCCAGCCGCCATGTCCCAGCACATCGGCAGTATCGGCAGCGTCGGAGGCCATGTCCAGCAGGTCCATGGCGACTACCGTGGCGAGATGCCGGACAACATTTTCGTTGAGAAAAGGGACGCCGGCAAACCTGTGCACCGAGAATCCAGCCTTGCCGACCTCCGCAAGATCCCTATACTCGGACGTGTGCCGGAAGACGTCACCCATATCCTGCGGGAGAATGTCGAAACCTATGCAAACTTTCCGGACGCCCCGGCAAATTGTTTCGCTTTAAAGGTCAGGGATGAGGCGATGGCTCCGCAGATTTCCTTCGGCGACTATGTGCTGTTCGTCATCGACCGCCGGCCGAACGTCGGCGATATCGTGGTGATAAACGACGAATATGGGGATTCGAAGATAAGAAGGCTGAAGATGAAGGGCGATGAACCGGAGCTGGTCAGCGACAACTCCCAGTACGAAAAATATCCACTGGATACTGATCACCGCATCATGGGCGTGGTGGTCGGGGGCTGGCGGCCGCTGAAGTTTTGAATAAAAATATATGAACATTATTTTTATTGCATAAGAATATCCGGATTGCCCAATTGAAATTGCACCTGTAAAATCAGAGTGCAAAGGCAAACAATAGGTATAAATACCTATCCCCGAACAGGCAAATGTACCTATTGTTATTTCCATAAAAACAGGTAAGTATCTATTAATACTTAAGTATTAATGCCACAACGTGACAGTACCATGTAAAAGATACTTACCAGAGGTTTTATGGATCAGTCTATCGGTTCCATTGGTTCGGTCCAAAATATTATTCAGACCTCCCGTGAGATCGTGGTGAACAACCATGAGATCGTTACGCATACCCACGACAACAGAGGTGGTGCGATATGGACGTCCGCCTTTGCGGCCTGCACCGTGGAAAGCATGGTGTATTTTGACGAAAACATGCGAATGGTAGACTACAACAACCGGTTCGGCACCCTGGATGACGCCAATTCCGGCGATCTGCTGGACCTGTACACGTTGTTCCGGTTTTACAGGCGATTCTACAAAAATGCCGACCACGGCCTGAATATCGTCAGGCAGGCATTCCTGTTCCGGTCGCCCAAGGAATTTATCATGCACAATTATTCCGGTTGGAGCTGCAACTGCAGAGCCTACCCGGTACTAGATAGGATGCAGCTAAGGGGAGTTGTATTATTGGCACACAAAGATGGACCAGCTCTACCAATCGGAGAATATTTTCGTGAACAACACTCAACCGGATCCTGATCCTGGTACCCATGTCTCAAAATCGCCGCAGTTGCCGACATGGGTATCATTCTGCATCGTATTCTTCCTCGGCATCCTGACGGCTCTCCAGATAGTCCAGTCCGTAGTAACGTTCTCTCTCTACCACGAAATCATGAACCAGAAATCGGCAATCAGAGATATCGAACGCCGCCTCGATGAGTCGGAGAGTCAACCGCGGACGGAGATCAATTACATTATCAAGCGGCGTTAGGATCGCCCATCAAACCAGGGAGGGGAAATGCACGGGATATTCTTGGCCGTTCTCATCATGGCATGCACAGCGCACTTTTCCGTAGCAGTAGAAATTCCCCAGCCATGGAACGTTGTTATCGAAAGTCCGGACTTTCTAAACGCCTCTCCGGAAAAACAAAAACAGATCCGCCAACAATGGGAGAAAGATTACCGAGAAAATGAAGCCGTGAACACGGTGATGATGGATTTGTGGAATAAGCATCCTGAATTGCACACCGACACCAACGAGTATTTCGGTTTCATGGCTCGACGGGACAATTATCTACACCAGGGCAAGCCGATGTCAGAGGCGTTGAAACTCCGCAAGCGAGAGCACTTGATGGAGAGACTGCGAAAACTGTCCCTCTTGATAAACTTATTCAAGAAACATCAAAACAGGATGCGTCCAATAAGATCGATAAAGTACCGAATAGAAAATATTTGACTGAAAAGGAAGTTGTTGGCGAAAACACCTTTCAGCAACAGCAGCAAACAAGCAAAACCGACAATGCTTTTCTTAATAAATTCCGCTCTCCGGAAGGAAATACATCAGACGACGACACCTTTATTGATAAATTTTTAGCCGTTCTGTACATCATCTTAATAGTCATTCTTGCATCGCTGCTATACTTACTGCCCTACCTGCTTATCAGATTTTTTGCGGGCCACCCCATTTCCAGAAAACCGGCAATCATAATTTGCATCGTAACCTGGATCGTCTTCCATTTTGGCTTCTCCATAGCTGGAAAACAAAATGCAGTAGGCATGATCGTGCCCTTCACTTTTGCCGGCTACTATGTGCTTACTCGCAAGCCTCGAAGATCTGAATCGATAGCTTCTCCCTCGCCAACTGTCCCATAACTGTCCCACAACAAAAAAGGCGTTACAGATATTCTCTGTAACGCCTTGAATTTCTTGGTGCCGGGACCAGGAATCGAACCAGGGACACACGGATTTTCAGTGCTTGGCTGTAGTGTTGAATAATGTTGACTATTGTACGATATAGTTTATAAATCTGAGCAGTTACAGAAATATTTGCCTCACTTGGATTTAGTGAAATTGAGCAAAAATCAGCCAAATTGCATCAATTTACTATCCTATAACTGTCCTGCGAATACCCCCGAATCCCTCGTGACAGAATTCAATTTCACCACCGCCCGCCTGCAAAAACTTACCAATACCACCGGCCGCGATGAAGAGTACGGCGACAATCTTGCCGCTATCATCCTTCACCGGCTGGTACTTGGTCATGTAATCCTTGCCGAACAGGGTCGCCTTGCCGGTGAACTCCTCTCCCTTGAGCAGCCCCTGATAGGCCGGATGTGTTTTGTCCAGAGCAGTTCCTATAGCCCGGCTGCCATCTTCTTTTTTCAGGGATGTGCTGACACGGATAAAATCATCGCCGGAACGCACAAAGACCGTGCCGACAGCTTTGGTTACGTTCGTGAACCTGTCAACAAACTCGGTGTTCAGATTGAGCGTGGTTGAACCTGCGGTAATGGTTGGTGTCTGCTTGTCGCCGATGGTAACCGTTTTTGAGGGATCGACCCTGAAGGAGCCCGGGAAGTAGGTGCGAAAAACAGCGGACATTTTACCTGCGCTGTCTGCCAGGGCAGCATGGTATGAAGACATGGCATTGACCAGCA
>LCPA01000049.1 GCA_001003385.1 Microgenomates group bacterium GW2011_GWF2_47_9
TTTATGAAAAATGCCAAGGGCGATTACGTCTATCATCGCGTCGAAAAAAACGGCGAAATGTGGATCAACGAAGGTGACGGCTTTCTCATGGACCCCGCCAATGAATATTACCAAGATCTCCTATATAACCGTATCAAACAGCACATTGTTGGAAGGGGTTTTGATGGTGTCTACCTAGACGTCATGTACCCCGTTTTTATGTCTCCTTTCTATTTCTCGAGACCTGCCGAAAATGGCCAGGTCATCGATAACGTAGCCTGGCAATCCAAACTGATCAGTCTCAGTACCTATATCGTTAACCGCCAACAACAAGACCCCGACCCTGTCATGCAAAAAGCCCTCATTATTACTAATAGTGTCGGTGGAGGACCCGGCGACACAGAAGATCCGATCGACCGCGTCGCCTTCAACCGTGACCTCAAAACGAAAGGTGTCCAAATCGAAAACCCCTTCCACAACTATAAAGAAGCTAACGTCGAATCTTGGCTCAACACTATCTCCCGCATTAGAGAGATTACTGCCCTCAGAAACGGCCAGATGGCGGGGTGGCTCAACTATCATCACTCAGACCGAATGAAAAATACTGCCGAGTGTGAATCTCATGCTCTTTTTGCCTACGCCTCGTATTTGTTGGCCAACGAGTCTCCCAATTTCGCCTTTTATTTTCAATGCAAAATCGTGGCAGGTCAAAAAGTGAACCAAGTTGAACCTTCAGAGACTCTAACTCAAATCAGGCTCGGGAAAGACCAGGGTCAATACTCAAAAACTAACTCACTCTATCTTCGTTCATTCGAAAATGGTCTCGTCCTTGTCAACCCAACTAATCGGGCTCACAGCTACACCTCACCCCTCGACCTAAAAAATGCCTATGGTTCTACCCTCTATCCCACGGGCAAACAATTTGCCGTACCCGCCCACTCGGGGCTAGTCCTAATCTCAGCTGACAAAACTCCCCCCGTCGACTTCAACCAAGATGGCAAGGTGACAAAAGAAGATCATGCCGCCCTAATTTCCGAGTTTGGCAAACCTTACACAATTTTCGACTATAATAAACTCGTACGAGCGCTCAAAAAATAATACAACTATGCCCAAAAAAACTGCCAAACTTCAGAAACAAATTAACCTCAAATGGTTACTCATCTCCTTCCTCTTTCCGATTATTCTTTATTTTGCCTTCCGGCAAATCACAGTCAAACCAGAGATAAACGTCCTGACTCCCGAGACCCCCGTCATTCTCGAACTCTCCCCTCGCTCGACAACCCTCAACAAAGTCGGGGAAGATATCTCTCTAACGGTTCTCCTTCGCCCCGCCAGCTTCCATGTAACAGGTGCCGAAGTCGAGATCAAATACGATTCCTCCTCCCTGAGCTACAAGGGCACCAAAGTCAACTCTCTTCTCCCGACAGTAGCCGTCAAACCCTCGGCAAGTGAAGGAATAATCAAGTTTACCCTCCTCTCCGATATCGACAAATCACCTGCCGACGGACCCGGTGAACTGGCAACTCTTACCTTTACTCTCAAAAAGAAAACCCCAAGTCTAGTCCGCTTTACCGTCAACACCCAAGTCTCAGCCCTCGAGTCCTCCAACAACGTTCTAGGCCTTCTTAAACATGCTGAGCTCGGCACGACTCCCCCAAGTAATGATGGGCAGAGTAGTAACTCGGGTCAAGCTCAAAACCTGGTCGGACAAACTCAGGCTCCCACGCCCACTCCCCAATCACCCTCGGTCAACCTCGCCTACCCTGAGGAAGATCAAGCTGAAGTTGAGAGCGAAACATCGCCTGAAACAGTCGTCTACGTCCCAACCGTTCCGGTTGATCCAACAGTTAACCCTAGTTTTTTTGCTCGCCTAAAGGAGTATTTCCGCAAACTTAGCTTGTCGCTATCAACTATTTGACCAATTTGCTAGTATATAAATATGGCCCTCAAAAAGAAAAATTCTCCCCTCCTCTTTCTAGTAGTTCTTGTTGTTCTCATTCTCCTCTTTATCTTTAGAAGCAAACCCATGGAGCCATCGGTAAACCAAATTCTTGGGATCACAGGTAGTGCCTACTACGTCTCCCCAAATGGCGACGATAGTAAGGCTGGCACCTCTACATCTACCGCCTGGCGAACCCTAGACAAGGCCGCCTCCGCTCCGCTAAATCCAGGCGACGGCATTCTCTTTGAACGCGGCGGCACCTGGACTGGCCGGCTCACCCTCTCTCGTTCTGGCACATCGGGAGCCAATATCTACCTTGGCGCCTACGGCTCTGGCAATGCTCCCATTTTCCGCAATCCTGGCGGAACCTGGAACCACGCCGTCGAGCTCCGTGGCGACTACATCACCGTCGAAGATATTAAAGTCGTAGACACCCTCGAAGCTTGTCTCTCGATCGAGATCGGTGCTGACTACAACACAGTCAAACATGTCGAGGCCGAGCACTGTGGCCAAGCCATTCTCGTACGCGGCACGCACAATCTCCTGACCGCTAACCACCTCCATGACGGAGTAATGGTCGTCAACACCCCGGGGGGCGATGACGACTTTGGCAGTAACGGCATTGTCATAAGAAGTAGCGACAACGAAGCAAGCTACAACCGTATCGAGCGTTGTCGCGTCCCCTCTTACGACTACGGTTTTGACGGCGGTGCCTTTGAGTTCTACTCCACCCAAAGCACCCCCAGTCAACTCGACAACAACTACATTCATCACAACTACGTCGAAGGCTGTGACGGCTTCCTCGAAGTGGGCGGCAAAAACCCCAAAACCGCAAAGAATAACATTCTCGCTCACAACATTAGCTACAACAACAAAAAATTTGGCGGCATTCACAATGGCACCTCTACTGGTGGCTTTTCTGTTGATGTTAAAAATCTAAAAATTGAAAACAATACCATCGTCGAGACGGCAAGTGATGCCAAACACATATTCTGGATTTGGTCTCCCGCAACTGCAGAAACGATAAGCTTTAATAACAACATCGTTGTCTCAGGTGTCAAATTTGGCGACAGTAACCAAGTCGGCAAAATTACCCATAGCAACAACTTGATCCAAATGTTAAATGGGGCCAAAAACCCCCTCTCAGGCGAAAAGTCCGGCGATCCACAGTTCACAAACATCGACTCTCGCGATTTTTCACTCAAGTCCGGTAGCCCTGCCACCGGGCTCGGCGCCAACCTCCACTATCGAGACACGGGACTTGGCGGCAACCCGGCACCAACCACCCCTCCGTCATCGACTCCTACCCCAACCCCCACTCCTACTCCCACCCCCACCTCTACCCCGACTCCGACTCCTTCAAACTCACCTTCTAGCGCTCCAAGCGCCACCCCCTCACAAAACCCCTCTCCCGCCAACCTCGACCTCAATGCGGACGGGAAGGTAAACTATCTCGACCTAGACCTTGTCCTCGGACGATACCGGCGTCATGATTCAGAGTTAGATATTAATAAAGACGGGATCATTAATTCTCTGGATGCGGTCCTGATCCTCAAAAATATATAAAAAAATATGTCCAAAAAAACCAAGCGTAAACAAACCCAAACCAAACAACTTATCCTTTTATTTCTAGGTATGTTGGGAGTGGTGGCAACTGCCTATCTTGCCACACGTCCCCAACAAACCGATGTCTCAGCCGACAAGAAAAAAGCCACAATATGGGGGCTACCTCGACATTTACATCGATTCTGGTTCCTACGACATTATGGGCGTCGACGCCATCCTTAGATATGATCCTCAAAGAATCATGATTACCGGCTACCAATACCTAAAAGCCTTGCCCTACTACCCAAGGATGGGCAATCTCGTCAACCACGAGGCCGGCTACCTCCAAATCTCGGCTCTTGCCTACGACACCAAAACTCACTCCCCAACCACTCCCCTACGTGGAATCAAAAGACTCGCTCGCCTACCAGTTAAAGCCTTAACGAATGACTCTGCAGAGATCAACTTTACCTTCACGCTCGGCAGTACCAACGACACCAATTTGGTCGACTTAGTCTCCCAAACCGACGTTGCTAGCTCCGCTACCGGGGCAGTAGTAAATCCCTGAACATCCCATCCTTGACAAAGATCAGCACCTAATCCATAGTGGATATATGCCTAGTCGTTTTTTACTGCGCAATTTTGAAGTTGGACAAACCTACCACCTTGTCCATCGCGCGCCCTCAGGACAAACGCTTTTCAAAGACCAAGCCGACTATCAATCTTTTCTTCTCACCCTCTCCTACTATCTCCGCTTCCCCGATGGTGCCCCTTTGTCCTGGGTTCCCCGCCTCTCTCCCAAGAGTCTCGCCAAAAAACAAGGCGAGTCTATTCACAAAGGCCTCGTTCCTTGCCACCTCCACGCTTTCCTTCTCCTCCCCGACCACTATCACCTGCTCCTTACCGAAAACAAAGGTTTAACCAAGGCCGGAATCAGCGAGCTCATGCGCCGGCTCTCCGTTGGCTGGGCCATGACCTATCGTGGCAAATATGGCGGCAAAGGCACCATCTACAAAGGCAAGTACAAGATGGTCAAAGTCGATACCAACAAATCAAGTAGCCTCATAAAATATCTCCACTCCCACCCCGACACGAACTCCGCCTTCCTCAAAGACCCCTTACATACTAGCTTCATGGACTATGAGAACAACCCGAGGTCGTGGCTTAAAACCCTCCCTCTCTCAGAATCAGAAGAAAACATAACCCATCTTACTATCGATTAGTAAGTCAATCTATCGATTTCTATATCACATTATCGTTGTAAAAACGTATTTATCTTTCACGCGAATATGCTTTAATTATTCCAAGATGTCAACCAAAAAAGGCTTTACCCTCATCGAAATCCTCATTGTCACCGCCATCATTGGCATCCTGACAGTCATGTTCACTTTTTCCCTCCAGAAACAAAAGCAAAAAGGTGAAGATGCACGCGTGAAATCAGACCTCGAACGCCTCAAAATTGCCTTCGAAGACTATTACTCCGACAATAACTGCTATCCTCCAAGTTCCTGGTTTGATACAGAGGACGACTGTGGTAGCAACAGTCTCGCTCCGTACCTGGGCTCAGTCCCCTGTAATCCCAAAAACGGCCTCCCCTACAAACTCGAGTATCCTGACAACCAATGCACCTCCTTCCGCCTTTTTGCCAAACTCCAAAACTCAAGCGATCCGGTTGTCACCGGCACCTATACCATAGATAGCGAAGACTACAACTATGGGGTAGCCTCAACCAATATCAGCCTGCCCTTTCCCAATCCTTCCCAAGCCCCCGCCCCCTCTGTTGATCCCAATACCACCTACTCTTACTGTACTGCCATCCACGACTGCACCTCCTACAACCCGGCGATCGAAACCTGCACCCCAAGCTACGCCAATAGTCCTTATTGCGACGGGGCAAATCAGAATGACGACTATTGTAATAGTGTTGGGTCATGCACCCCACTTCCCTAAATCTTCCAATTTGGTTATACTGTCTCCATGCAAAAGTTTGTTAACTCGACTATCTACATTCTCGCCCTCCTTATCCCCCTCTTTTTCTTGCCCCTCGCCCAAAACCCCACCACTACCCCAAAGCTAACTCTTTTTGTCGTTTTACTAATTACTGTCATTGTCTCGATTGGAATCCGACTCTTCACTACCCATAAAATCAAGTTTCCTGCCGACACCCTTCCCATCGTACTCTTTGCCTTAAGTATCGTGGTCTCGCTATTTTTTAACCCCGAGTCCCGAGCCGAAGCTCTCGTTACCAAAGCTCCTATTTATATCGGAGGGGCATTGCTTGCCATCCTCGTAAGTGCGCTCTCTGAGACGTCTCGTCGCAAACTTTTATATACTCTTATTCTTTCCTCCACTTTACTTGCGATCTACTCAATTGCCCAACTCACCTTTATACATTCTCTTGCAAGCGTCCCGTCGTACATGGCCAGTCGCGCCTTCTCTCCTGTGGGTAGTCCTCTGTTAGCGCTCGCGATATTTCTAATTACCACCCCTCCCACGCTTTACCTTGCATATAAAAGCCGTTCAGCGCTCTTTAGACTCCTCTTTGGCCTAGCCGGCACCATTATGATTATCGCAAGTTCCGCTTACATCTCTCTCATGCTCAAAGGCCAAGAGCTAGAACTAGCTGTTTTACCTTTCCGTGCTAGTTGGTTCCTATCTCTTGAACTCCTCAAAAACTTCAAAAACTCCCTCTTCGGGATTGGCCTTAACAACTTCCCCGTGCTCTTTACAACCGCCAAACCCCTCTTCCTCAACTCAACCAAACTCTGGAACTTTATCCCCGCTGGAGCCGGGAGCGAGCTTTTGCAGATCTTTATTACCGCTGGTCTCCTCGCTCTAATCACACTTCTCATGGTAATCGTGCGCACCCTCAAAAACCTGACTCTCTACGAAGTAGAGTATCGCATCTTTTTGGTTGGCAATTTGCTCGCCTTCCTTTTCCTCCCCTTTTCACTCGTTAACGCCATCTTTTTCTTCCTAGCTCTTGGCCTGGCAAGTCCCGCCAAACCAAGCTCCACCCAAACATTCTCTCCTCTCGCCGCCAGATCTATCGCTAGTATTGCGATCGCAATCTCCGGCTTTATCCTTTATCATCAAGGCAAGTTTGCCCTTTCCGAATATTACATGTTTCAAGCCAGCCAAGCTCAAGCCAAAGCCGATAGTCAAAAAATCTACGACAATCACCTCTCTGCAATCAAGTTCAGTCCTGAGATTAGCGCCTACCATCTCACCTACTCTCGTCTCAACCTGACGCTCGCCGCCTCGCTTTCTCAAAAAACAGATCTAACCGAGCAAGACCGCACCAACATCACCACCCTCATCTCTCAATCCGTCCGTGAGGCCAAATACGTAACGTCCCTAAGACCAAACTATGCTCTTGGTTGGCAAAACTTGGGCAATATTTACCGCGAACTAATTAACGTCGCCCAAGGCGCCGACCAATACGCCATCAACAACTACGCCCAAGCCGTTTCTCTAGACCCTGCCAATCCAGCTCTCCGAATCGATTTTGGCGGACTTTTCTACCAACTAGCGGCCTCTCAAGGAGAAGACAAAAAAACCGAGCGCCAAGCCTTGCTTACGCGGGCTGTCCAAGAATTTCAAACCGCCATCCAACTCAAACCCGATTATGCCAACGCCTATTACAATCTCTCCAAAGCCCTCGAATCCGCTGGCAACATCGAGGGTTCCTTCCAAGCTATGCAGTCTGCCGTTACCTACCTAGACCCAACGAGTCTAGATTACGCAACAGCCGTCTCCGAACTAGAAACTCTCCGCACCAAGCTCCCAAAAGCCCCAGATACAACCCAAACCCCAGATATTGATGAATCCCCCGCAGGAGACCTCACCGACCCCTCCCCCCTACCTTCTCCCCTTCCTGGTGGCCCAATCATCCTCCCAGAAGAATCCATAGACCCTACTCCCCCTGCTACCAGCAATCCATAAGTCTCAAAATTTAATTATCTCTATTATTGACAAGTATCCATATATTCGGGTATTGTTTGTATATGGTTACTTACCCTTCCCAATTTAGGGAGAAAGCACGCAAGTTGCGTATCCAAGGATTAACTTATCGGGAAATTTGGGTTCAGCTTGGTAAATTTGTTCCCAAAGGGACTCTCAGCTCTTGGGTAAGCGATATAACCCTCCCCCCATCTTACAACTCAAAAGTTCTCAAATCACATCGAGAA
>LCPA01000050.1 GCA_001003385.1 Microgenomates group bacterium GW2011_GWF2_47_9
AGCTTAGACAAGGAAGCCGCAAGGATTAAAGCCGTTGACTACATGGAGGCGAACGGGCGCATAGCCAAATTCGTCACGGCATACGAATATATCGAATGCTCGTAGTGATAAGTTTCCCGCCCCATGTGGGAATAGGAGGCAACCAATGGCATACTTCAGCAACGGCACGGAAGGCATGATCCTTGACGAGCAATGCGACGAATGCCTACACGCAGAGCCTTAATCAGCTTGCCCTCTGGCTTTCGCTCAGATGAACTTCAATTATTCTCAATGCGGTAATGAACTGGCCGAAAAGATACTCAACTCCATGGTGGACAAGGACGGCAAGTGCCTCATGAAGCTGGCTATCGAAAAGCACATTACAAGCCTTTTGATCGGCCCAGAGGATTTAGACTGTGATCACGAATGGTCCTATGTCGGTGAGCAGGTTATTGAAGATGCCGAGATTTGCTTGAACTGCAAGGCTGTTAGAAGCCGGAAGGAGTAACCATGCCCAACAAATACGAAATAGGCGAAATCCTAACGCCGGAGACGGCGCGGGAGCATGTGGGGAAGGAAGTGCTGGTGTGGGATGGAACCGAAAGCAAGCACGACGACAGGCCGAGAAAGTTATTGGCGTTCATGGATGGCGGTTTCTGGACTATGGACTATGGCCCTTGCCCAACAGAAGCTTGCAAGTGGGGCCACGCCGCCCTACCAGCCAAGCCCAAGCCTAAGCTGTGGGTGGGTGATCCGATAATACTCGGTCATGACAAGGCCCTGTTTTACAAATACGAGGGCAGTGGCATATCGATACTTGATTCGCTAAAATGGGGCCAGCAGTGGCAAACTGCTTCGTTCGGCATATTTGAGAACTGGCGGCTCCCCACCCGAGCCGAACTCGAAGCCGCTGGCTACCCGGAAGAGCAGATAAGCCACCTTTTAGCGCGGTGGGGTTGTGATGGCTGAACAAAAAACCATAGTCCTGAAATCACCAGAAGCCCTACAATCGGCCATAGACCATCTTATCATGCTGCCTACCGATCAGGTCTATGAAGTAGTCATAAGGGTCCATGAACGCAACCGTTCGGGTGCTCAGAATAGCTTGCTTTGGGTATTTTATACCGCAATCGGAAATCAGCTCGGAGAGACAAAGGACGCAATCCACTTAAGATACAAGCGCCAATTCCTTGTGCCGATCTACACCAGGGACGATCCAGGATATGCGGCCATGATAGAAGCCGTCAGAAAAGTCCACCTGATGGGCCACAAAGAAGACGCCAAGGCGCTCGGTGACGAGATCGTTAGGCTTACCAGCACGACAACGGCAACGGTAAAGCAGTTTGCGGAATACCTGACCGATATTGAGCATGATGCGATTGATAAACAGTTGAGGCTACCGGCGAAGGATGAGGTTTATAATCTTGCGATGGGAGTAAAAAACTCTTGATTTATATTTTCATAAGGGGTACACAATGGCCATGATAATTAAGAAAGTTCATCTTCCTAAATCACAAGTTGAATGGATCGAAGAGGAAAGCCGCAAGACAGGTTTTCCTATGGCGCATTTTGTGCGAATCGCAATGGATGAGTTTATAAAGAGGGAAACGGCCAAGGTTAAACGGCAACGGAATTGATTGGATTACGCATCCTAAAAGTGGAGGGAAAACAGATGGACTTTGAAGATTTAAAAAAGGACAAAAAACTATGGCGGTTAGTAGTCGCAGCCCGCCGTGTTGTTATTGATTTTCAAAAACTAAAATACGAAATGAACCCCAGGCAACTTGATACTTTTGCAGAAATATCTGAGGCCATCCATGATATTGCGCCAATTTCGAAACCAGGCTCGTAGCGATCGCTTTTCCGCATCCCCACAGGATGCAACGGAGGGACAATGGAATCAGAATTTTTCGATCTTTTTGAAACCGCCCAAGAACGCCAAGTCTACCTACGCGTTGAACTCGGATACACCAGGACAACCGATTGGTGCCTTTTTATATCAGATGCGACGGGCGGCAAGTCAAAACAACTCTGCACCTTTCAGGGTTGCGATAGGAAGCTCATTTTCGCGCAAGCCTATGCGCGGCTGGCCAAGTGGCTAAACGAAAACCATGGGGGATATTAACCCATGCCAGCCAATCCGAAGTCCGAAGCCCCATGTAATCCGCTTGAAAGGCAAGGCATATACCAAGTTCAGGAGTGAGGTTTTCGAGCACTACGAGGGTCTTTGCGCGGTGTGCGGGTGTTATGCTCCCCTCATGGACGATGGAGTCTTTTCGGTATTTGACTGCGGCCACGTCGCACATAATAGATCGAGGTCGATAGTTGGTGATATTTTATCGGCGGTGAGTTGGAAGTGTCCGAAGTGCCACCTTGGAAAAGAGCATGGGCCGCGATGGTCCGAGAAAGGAAAGCCATGAAGGAGTGTCGGCAGCAATGGCGCTCATGTGCGTAGCCGCTGCGATACAGGGGGCTCCTGTCAACCTAATAATCATATTGCTTTTTTATCTGGCATTAACCTTAGCCTTGGGCTTTTATAGGAGCACGCCATGAAAATCTTCGAAATCTCAAGAACCATATCCGGCGCGAACTACTCAAATCTGAGCGCCAAGGCCACGATCGATGAAACCGAAGACTTTCTGACGGCCTTCTTGCGCCTCGATACGGCCCTGAAAAACTCCTTAGAAGCCATCGAAGCCGAAGAGGTCAGGCAGTATGAGGAAAATATCAAGCGAGATAACGAAAAACGCCGTGCCTTGGCGGGGATGGAAAGCAGCGTAGATATACCTTTTTAGCCCGCGATGGTCGCGGAGCGTTGAATAAACTTTAGGGGGAAAGCAAAATGGGACAAGCGAAAAGACGCGGAACATACGAACAGCGAAGGGCTGAAGCTGAACGGAAAAAGAGCGACCGACTGCATGCATTAATAATTGATGCCGAACAGTCCAGAACAGGGCGGCGACCAGAGATATACATGTTGGACGCCCTGCTTGAAATGGCTTTCGTCGGTTCGCTAAAAGCCCCTCGTCGTGAAATGCCGGTGCCGCCTCCGATTCTGCTTGTCGATGATGAGCATGATGCGAGAGGGATTCGTGCGCACTTGCCGGAAGTTGAAATAATCACCTTGCCAGAAATATTTAAGGACAAACAGTAGAGCCCACCAAGCGCGATAGCCTGGCGCGCACAACCCATCGACCAACCAGCGGCGGTGCTGCGATGGGACATAAAAGCCGGGGAGATCGCCTGAACCGGCAGTCAAAAGGACACATCATGAAGGAATCAAAACTATTCAGCGCAGACGGAACCTTCAAGGCATATTACGCTGCTTGCGATTGGTGCAGTGATAGCGGATTTTCGGTCGGCACCATGGACGGCAGAAACCCGATAGGCTTGATTCGCGGAGATGCCAATATCGAAAAGTGGCACAACCTCAGCAAGAAAGAGATCGCAGCCCTTGACGGCAAGATGACCGGCGACATGCGTAACGGGCCGGTGACGGTGGAAATCTTTTAATGCCAACCGAGCAACTAAAAATCTGCGACCTACCCGACACCGAGCCAACCCGCTGCCTGCTCTGCAACCGCCCATTGTCGGACCCGGTAAGTAAGTTGCGGAGGATCGGTCCCGAGTGCTTATCAAAGATCATTGAGGCCATAAAGGAGTCCAGAAAATGACAACAGCCTTTGATATCCAGAAATATGAGCGCTGCATAGAAATGGCCGAAGAACACGAAATGACTATAGAGGTTCGTGGCGGCAGCGGATTTGCCCTGAAACGCGGCAAGAGGTTTTTCGGAGTGCTGGCGACCGTTGATGAACTTTACAGCTACCTTTGCGGGTATTCCGCAGGAAAGGATGAGCATTGAACCTGACCAATCATCTTTTAAGGCAACGCTCATGGAGCCTAAAAACCTTCGGCCCCTTCGGTCCAGACCGTAACAGCGGCATTTTAAAGCACCTCGAAAAAGAGATAGAGGAAGTCCGAAAATGCCCAAGCGACATAACCGAATGGATGGATATTGTAATCTTGGCTTTTCACGGTGCCATGAACGCCGGATATTCCCCCGCTGGAATAGCTGCGGCGCTGGAAACCAAGCAACTGAAGAACGAGGCAAGGGTGTGGCCGGACTATCGCACTGTTCCGGCTGGCGAGCCTATTGAGCATGTGAGGGGATAGGATGCTTGCATTCGTTGGCGTAGGGCCAAGAATCATCAGGATAGGAATCGACTTCGGAACCGCTGGCGGCCTGCTGGTAATAAACACCGCTACAACCGGGGCTGATTTTGTGGAGCCTTGCTTCGAGTCTTTTCCGTTAAGGTATTGCGATTTTGACCTGGCAGAAGCGATACAGAAATTTGCGGCACCGACCTACCGCTTCACGATGCCCAAAGCCGAGCCGATCTACCGCCCAAAAATAACCAAGCCCCAATGGACCCCGACCACCAAAGCACCGTTGAGGATGTTGCGGTGTGACCGGAAGGGGATAGGGTTGAGAATCAAAAAGGAGAAGTGATATGGGTTGCCAATGTTACAATTGGGCAAGAACAGAGCCGCCGATGCTCACAAAGCACCACCCTAAATGCGGTCACTACAAGCCTAACATGATCAAAATATATACCGTGACGCCGGGAAAGGGGCTTGCACCATGCACCGAAAAAGACCCCAAGGCGGTCTTGATTTGGCTCGAAGAAGCCTATCCGGGAGAGGTTATTCAGATCGTAGTGGGTGAAATTGACGAGGCGATCTACAACGAGATGCCGGAATATATGGGACCGTAACGAATGAAGGTCCGCCGCTGCACATCGCGGGGCGGGCCTGGGGGGAGAAGCCACACGATTACGTTGGCGCTTTACTTTATCGATGCTAAATTTAACGGGAATGCCGGGTTCATCTATTTCGGCACCTTTTTCCTTGACCTCGCCATACTTGAACTTCTTCGCAAGATATTCGGAAAAGGTTAGGGCTATGACCATCTACGACGAACTTCTACTATTGGCCTTTTGGGACCAGGTTTTCTATCCGATTGGCAAACGGACTTTCGCCCACTTTCGGCATATGTGGGAATAGGTGGCAACCATGACAGCACCACAAGGGTGGATATGCGGCCCAAGAATCTACGAGTTCGCCGGATGGACATTCGGGTACGGCTATACAGGAGTCTGGCCGCTGAAAAAGGATGGCGAATTGCGGAAGCGGTGCGGCAAAAAATTCTTCAAAGATGTTGAACCGTTTCTCAAATTGTCGGATAAGAAGAAACGGCGCTACCGGATCGGCGGGGGATGCCAATCGTTTTGAGCAACGTAGCTGAAGGGGAGAACGTGTCTTATGGCCATTGTCGAATATCAAAGAACGGTGACCCATGAAAGCCTGATGAAAAAGTCAAAGCATGAGCTTGTCAGCGAGTGCATTTCGTTACTCGATTTTTGTTGGGCAAAAGAGCAGAAACGCCAGCAATATGAAGATAAATTAAGGGCTTTGCTCGAAGCGCTTGAGTGCCAGAAAGTTGAAGAATTGGTTCAGCGCTGCCCCGCTGAGATGTTATCCGAGATCGGAAAAAAGATAGCGATAGCCGCAAAGATCGGCGGCAAGGTTTTGGATTTATCGTAGGATCGCGACTAAATGGAGGTAAAAAAACAATGGCTTGGAATCCATCACCAAAGGTTGCGTCGGCACGCGAATACGGCAAAAAGTTCGGAGCCGATCAGGTAATTATCATCGCCATT